>DATFWQ010000135.1:0-62309 GCA_035259145.1 Candidatus Dormiibacterota bacterium
ACCCGAAGGAACGGTGGTGGCGACCAACGCCGGCCAGCGGCTGCTGGCGCTGCGGCCGACGTTCGCGGAGCAGGTGGTCGAGCGCAAGCGCCGGGCTCAGCCCATCTACCCCAAAGACCTCGGCGCGATACTCGTGCGAGCCGACGTGTCGCCCGGCGACCTCGTGGTCGAGGCCGGCACCGGCACCGCTGCCCTCACGCTCGCCCTCTGGCGCGCGGTCGGCCCCTCGGGCCGGGTCGTCTCTTACGAGGTGCGCGAGGACTTCCACGCCGCCGCCCGCACCGTAGTCGCAGAGGTGACCGGCGGGCTGCCGGCCAACCTGGAGCTCAAGCTGGGCGACGTGTACGAGGGCATCAGCGAACGGGACGCCGACCGGTTGATGCTTGACCTGCCCGAGCCCTGGCGCGTCCTCCCAGGGGCAGTCAACACACTGCGCGCAGGCGGCATGTTGTTCGCTCATTGCCCCAACATCAGCCAGGTGCAGCGGCTGTGTGACGCCCTGCGGGAGGCACGCGGCTTCGGCCTGATCGAGACGGTCGAGGTGCTGGAGCGGGGTTGGACCATCCGCGGCCGCAGCCTTCGGCCGGCCCACCGGATGGTGGCTCACACGGGCTTTCTCACGTTTGCACGCCGCCTCGCGGGCACCGAGGTCTTCGAAGCTGAAGGCGAAGGGTTCTAACGTTGTGACCGTTCTGGATTGACCGAGGAGAGTTGGAATGGGCCGTTACAAGGTGACCGTCGTCGGCGCCGGGATGGTGGGTGGCACGCTCGCCCAGCGCTTGGCCGAGCGTGACTACGCCGACGTCGTGCTGGTGGACATCGTCGAGGGTATGCCTCAGGGTAAGGCCCTGGACATCACAGAGGCGGGGCCGGTCTACGGCTACGACTCGATGGTGACAGGCAGCAACGGCTACGAGGAGACTGCCGGCTCCGACCTCGTCGTCATCACCTCGGGCGTGGCTCGCAAGCCGAACATGAGCAGGGACGACCTGCTGAAGATCAACGCTGAGATCGTGCGCGAGGTGACCGAGAGGGTCAAGGCCGCCTCCCCGGAAGCGATCTTGATCGTGGTATCGAACCCGCTCGACGCCATGGTCACCCTCGCGCACCGTGTAAGCGGCTTCTCGAAGCAGCGAGTGATCGGGATGGCGGGCGTACTGGACACCGCCCGGTACCGCACATTCATAGCAATGGAGCTGGGTGTCTCGGTGGAGGACGTGCACGGGTTCGTCCTGGGTGGCCACGGGGACACGATGGTCCCGCTCCCGCGCTACACGACGGTGGCGGGCATCCCGATCAACCAGCTGCTGCCCGCTGATCGCATCGAGGCCATCGCCGATCGGGCCCGCAACGGGGGCGCCGAGATCGTAAACCTGCTGAAGACCGGAAGCGCCTACTACGCGCCATCTGCGTCGGTGGTCGACATGGTGGACTCGATCCTGCTCGACAAGAAGCGGGTGCTGCCCTGTGCCGCCCTGCTGGAAGGTGAGTACGGGATCGATGGGATCTTCGTCGGCGTGCCCTGCGTCCTGGGCGCGGCGGGCCTGGAAAAGGTGCTGGAGATCGAGCTGAACGACCAGGAGCGGGGGGCCCTGCATCGATCCGCTGACGCCGTCCGAGAGCTCTGGGAGGCCACGCAGGCTGCACAGATTGGATAGCCGGCCCACGCTCTGGAACCGGGTCGCCACACGCACGCGCACGCTGTTCACAGAAGGTCTGCGCGCGGCAGGAACCCCGCTCAGCCCTGGCTTCTACGATGACCTGGTCGAGTTACTGATCGCCGGGGACCTTGGCCCGACGCTGGCCAGCCAAGTTGCCGAGGGCGTGCGCAGGCGAAGGCCCTATTCGGTCGAAACGGCTCGCACTGCGCTGGCCGAGGAGCTGGCCGCCGCCATGTCGGCCAAGCCGCGCAGCCTTTTCATCGACGCCAGACCATCCTGCGTGCTCCTGTACGGGATCAACGGCTCGGGCAAGACGACCACCGCTGGCAAGCTTGCATACCTGCTGAAGCTTGACGGCTTCGATCCACTGGTGATTGCGGCTGACACCTACCGTGCTGCTGCAATCGAGCAGATGGAGCTCTGGGCCGAGCGGGCAGGCGTGCCCTGCTTCTCAGGTGTGCCCGGTGGCGACCCCGCAGCTGTCGTGTTCGACGGGCTTCAATCAGCCACGCGCCGGGGTAACGGAGTGGTGCTGGTGGATACGGCGGGGCGCCTGCAGACACAGACCAACCTGCTCAACGAGCTGGCCAAGGTTGGGCGCGTGGCGGGCAAGGCACTTCCAGGGGCGCCGCAGGAAGCGCTGCTCGTGCTGGACGGCAACCTCGGCCAGTCAAACCTGGCGCAGGCGAGGGGTTTCAACAAGGCCCTACAGATCACTGGCCTGGTCCTGACCAAGATGGACGGCACCGCGAAAGGCGGGGCGGTGGTCGCTGTCGAGGCAGAGCTGGACGTGCCGACGAAGATCATCGGGGTCGGGGAGGGGGTGGCCGACCTGGCCCCGTTCGACGTGAACCTCTTCGCTCAGTCCCTTGTCGACTGAGCTTCGCGGACCCGCACTGCCACACCACTGCCTCAGATGGCATGGTGGGGCCCGCCGAGCTTGTCGCCGCCGCCGTCGAGCGGGAGCTGGCTCTAATCGCAGTCTGCGACCACGACACGATGGCCAGCGCGGCCGAGGTGCAGGCGCGAGGCGAGGACTCGGGGCTGGCGGTGATCTGCGGCCAGGAGATCACCACCCGCTGGCCCGCTCAAACTCACGTGGTCGGGTGGTTCCTGGAGAGCCCGGTGCGGAGCGGCATGAGCCTGGCGGACACCGTCGATGCCATCCACGCGCAGGGTGGGCTGGCCGTGATTCCGCACCCCTTCATGCCGACCTATTTCGCCAGCTGCCAGCCCGGCATGCTTGCCCGCTTGATCGAGCAGCACCCGATCGACGGAATCGAGATCCTTCACAGCTCGCCGACCTCCGCGGCCCGGCAGCAGCGCCTGGCCGGCTTCTACAACGCCAACCGCGAGCGCCTTGGCGCGGCCATCGGCGCGAGCGACAGCCACTTCGGAAGGTACGACCTCGGTCAGGTCCTGACCGAGTTCCAGGGGAGCTCGGCTGACGACTTTCGCGCGGCGGTGCTCGCGCGGCGCACAACGCCCAGGCGCGGCAGGCCGGCCTCCGTGCCCCCCGGCGTGGTTCTGCGCCAGCAATGGCGCAGCCTGGTGGTACTGCCCGTGCGCCGGCTGACAGGCCAGCTCTGATACCGCTCGCAATGACCGGTGCTGCAAGCGAGCGGGCGCGCCCCGCCCAGTGCCCTCGCCAGATCGGCTGACGAGCCTCTTGTCTGAGACTACTCTCCTTCTCGGGAACCGTTCGCGGCAAGCTCGAGCAGCACCTCGTGCACGGCCGCCGGCGCCGCCAGGATGTCGCCCGTCTCCAGCCAGGCGTCACCGCCGGACCAGTCGCTGACCCGGCCTCCCAGCTCGAGCACCAGGGCGGCTCCAGCTGCGACGTCCCAGGTGCCCAGGCCCAGCTCGAAGAAGCCGTCGAAGGTGCCGCAGGCCGTCCAGCCCAGGTCGAGCGAGGCGGCACCAGCTCGCCGCAGGTCTTCGAAACGAGACAGTGCACCGACGAGAACGGGCATGTAACGCGCGACGCGATCCTTGCGTCGAAAGGGGAAACCGGTGGCAACGACTGCGGTGGTTGGATCCCCCTGCCCCAGCGGCGGCAGCCCTTCACCATTGAGCGTCGCTCCCAGGCCCCGTTGGACAGCAAACTCGATGTTCAGCCACGGCCCGATCACAACGCCAACCTCGGGCTGTCCATCCTCGAGCAGCGCCACCGACACGCCGACGACAGGCAGTGCGCGCGTGAAGTTCGTGGTTCCATCGAGGGGGTCGACGGCCCACCGCGTACCGGCCGCCGCGCCGCCCCGCTCCTCGGCCAGGATGGGGATCCCCGGTGCACGCTGGAGGAGAACTTCAACGATGGCACCCTCACTGGCGTGGTCGGCGTCGGTGACGTAGTCACCTGAGAGCTGCTTCAGCTCGGCCGAGCCGTGACCGAGTCCGGTCCGCCGCAGGACATCCGCTCCGGCGCGGGCGGCCTCGAGCGCGATCTCTAGCAGGAGCCCTGGCCTCGTTCTGCCTCGAGGCCCAGACCGAACATGGCGTCCAGGTCGTGCTGCGAGAACTGCTGGAAGGCGACCATGGTCTGCGTTCGTTCGATCCCCTCCAGCCGAGTCAGCTCTCTGGTCACAACGGTCGCCAGCTCGTCGTGCTCGCGGACACGGACGATCGCGACAAAGTCCCAGTCGCCGGTGACGGTATAGACCTCGGCCACCCCTGCGGTCTCCGCCAGCCTGGGTCCAAGGGTGGCCAGCCCAGCCCGGGTGGCCCTGACGAGCACGATCGCGGTCAGCACGCTGCCGAAGTCTATCGTCCCGCGTATGCCGCGGATGGTTCGCGATGATCCACTGGATCCAGACCCGGGCTTTGCCGAGCTCTACGGATCGATCCCGGATGCCGTCGACCTCGAGCCCTGGCTCGGCTGGTGCCTCCAGGCGGGCGGCACCGTCCTGTACCTGGGCGTTGGCACTGGCCGCCTGGCGGCCCCCCTCGCGGCCGCCGGCATCGATCTGGTTGGCGTAGACGCCCACCCGGGCATGCTCGAGCGCCTTCGTGCACGCTTGCCCGATCTCGAGCTGGTCCACGAGCGGATCGAGGACCTCGATATTGGCCGTCGCTTCCCACTCGTGATCGGACCGTCGAGCATTCTCGATGATGCCGGTCGCCTGGCGGTTGCGGCGCGACACAGCTGCCACCGGGTTGCGCTCGAGCTCTTGAACCCGCACTGGTTGCTCGGCCCGGAGCACTCGGCGATACGGGTCCTCAACGCCACGGCTGAGCACGCTCAGATCGAGCTCGACTATCCGGGTGGTTGGACCCAGTCGGCTGCGATCCCGTTGCGCTGGCCCGAAGACATCGAGAGCTTTCTTGACGGCGCCGGCCTCCGGCTGGAGGTCATGCGGGGCCGCGACCCCGATGAGAATCTGACTCAAAGCTCGACGTACTACGTCCTTGCACGGACAGCACACCGGGCTTCTGCCTGACAGAGTCGAGGGACGGGCCGGCTCTGGCGGCAGGCCGAAGGTGGAGGAGGCCCGGCCTTCGACTACCCGCCGCCCTCTTCGTCACGGCTGGCGTGAAGCCTTCGTACTGTGTCGACGGTGTCCGCCTCGTCTGCCCGCTTGTCAGGCCTGTACCGCACCACGCGAGCGAAGCGCAGCGCCATCCGGCCGGCGTAGCGCGGGCTGGTCTGAATCCCGTCGAAGGCAACTTCGACCACCAGCTCCGGCCGCAGGTAGACCGTCCAGCGGTCTCGGGTCGCCTCCAGGCGGATGAATTCTCTGGTCTGCCACTCGAGCATCGCGTCGGTGAGCCCCTTGAACGTCTTTCCCAACATCACGAAACCCGTCTTCGCGGGATCCCGAGCCGCCAGGTGCAGATTCGACAGCCAGCCCTTGCGGCGGCCATGGCCCCACTCGGCGGCAATCACCACGAGGTCAAGCGTGTGATGTGGCTTGACCTTGACCCAACCGGCGCCGCGACGCCCAGCCTCGTAGCGAGAGTCCAGCGCCTTCACGACGACCCCTTCGTGGCCACGCGCGAGCGCCTCATCGAAAAAATCCTTCGCCTCGCCCAGGTCGCCGGGGACCAGCCGCGGCACCCACAAGGCACTGGGCAGCACTGACTCGATTCTGGCGTAGCGCTCGGAACCGGGTAGGTCGATCAGGTCGGAACCGTCCAGGTGCAGCACGTCAAAGAAGAACGGCGTCAGAGGAGCCCTCTGCCGTAGCTGAGCCACGTCCCCGCGGCTGGCCGCCCGGCTTGCGGTCTCCTGAAACGGGCGCGGATGCCCGTCGGGCCGCAGCGCAATCACCTCGCCATCGAGGACCACCGCCTTCAAAGGCAGACCCAGCACCGCTTCGACGACCTCGGGCACTCGGTCGGTGATCGGATCAAGCGTCCTTGTAAATACGGCGACATCCCGGCCGTCGCGATGGACCTGGACCCGGACACCGTCCAGCTTCCACTCCACTGCAGCCGGGCCCACCTGTTCAAATGCTGCTTCAAGCGATGGCGCCGTCTGGGCCAGCATCGGCTGCACCGGACGTCCCACCTGCAGACTGAACCGCTCCAGGCCGACGGCGCCGGAGTCCAGTGCCACTTCGGCGACCGCCGGCAGATCACCCGCCAGCATGGCCGCCCTCCGCACTGCGGCAGCGTCGACCCCGGCGGCCCTGGCGACGGCGTCCGCCATGATGCCTGCCAGCGCACCCTGCCGCAGCTCGCCCCCGACCAGCATTACGAGGAACCGCTGCTCAGACGCGGTCGCCCGGCTGAACAGCACCGTCAGCTCGTCACGCCTTATCGCAACTGATCCGGCCCCGCTGGCCTCCTCGGCGCGGGCAAAAGCCGCGTCGACCTCGGTGAGCTTCAGGCCTGGTTCGGTGGCGGGCGCCGGCAGTCGCCGCACCGAGGCCCAACCGACCCCAGGCCGGCGCTGGCGCAGCTCGCCCGACAGGTAGCTCACGGCCACCGCGATTTCATCCGGCCCCGCTCTGCGCAGGCAACCGGCGATCGCTTCCACTTTGGCGAGCCGTGAGCGGGTCGACGCGACGACGTCCGAGGTCGAGACCAGATCGGCAAGCAGCACGATCAGCCAATTCTCGGTTACGGCTTGGCGTGGTGTGCCGCGCGGTTCGCGGCGGTCCGCACGCGCTGCCAGCTCAGACCTGGTATCCTGTCAAGCGTTGAGCCTTGACAGTCTCGAGTCACGCCAGCGCCAGGTCGAGCTGTTCGAGCGCTACGCGCCGCTCTTGACGCGGCAGCAATGCGAGGTGCTCGAGCTTTACCTGCGGAGCGACTGGTCGCTTTCGGAGATCGCGCGCAGCCGCGATACCTCGCGCGCGGCGGTGCACGACCTGGTGCGGAGGGCAGGGCAGGCGATGGAAGCTTACGAGAGTCGCCTTGGCCTTCTGGCCGCAGATCGTCAGCGCCGCGAAGCAAGGGCGGAGCTGGCCCGAGACCTTGCATCCATCCGGCGGCGGCTGACCCGTCTGGAGCATGAGGTCGTTCGCACCTGATGTTCGAGAACCTTAGCGACCGACTGGGATCGGTTCTGAAACGGCTGGCAGGGAGGGGCGTGCTGCGTCCGGAGGACGTGGACGCGGCTCTGCGTGAGGTCCGAATGGCCCTGCTCGAAGCAGACGTGAACTACAAAGTCGTCAAGGAGTTCGGCGAACGGGTCCGCTCGCAGCTCGTCGGTGTCGAGGTCAGTCCTAATCTGACCGCGCCGCAGCAGGTCGTCAAGGTCGTCCACGAAGCACTGGTAGCTCTTCTTGGAGGAAACGACCGGGGCCTTTCCTATGCCGATCGGCCGCCCACCGTGGTGCTGCTTGCGGGGCTCCAGGGCTCTGGCAAGACCACAGCCGCCGTCAAGCTGGCCCTTCAAGCTCGGCGAGATGGCCATCGACCGATGGTCGTCGGGCTCGACCTGCGCAGGCCCGCCGCCATCGAGCAGCTGAGGGTGATGGCCCAGCGCGAGAAGGTCGACTTCCACACGGGTCAGGGCGAGGCGGAGGTCATCGCGCGTCAGGCGTACGACGCTGCCGCGCGGCTCGGTGCTGACGTGGTCATCCTGGACACCGCCGGCCGCCAAGCCGTCGACCAGGAGCTGATGGACGAGCTGCGTCGGGTCCGCTCGGCGGTGCCGGTCACGGAGTCCCTCCTCGTAGCCGACGCCATGACCGGCCAGGAAGCGGTGACCGTAGGCAGGGCGTTCCACGACGCGGTCGGGATCGACGGCGTGTTCATGACCAAGCTGGACGGCGACGCTCGCGGTGGTGCAGCGCTCTCGCTCAAGCACGCCACTGGGCAGACGGTGCGCTTTGCCGGCGTCGGTGAGAAGCCCGCCGACCTGGAGGTCTTCCACGCCGATCGCATGGCCTCGCGGATCCTCGGCATGGGCGACGTGCTCAGCCTGATCGAGAAGGCGGAGCGGACCGTCGATCGGGAGGAAGCGGCGAAGGTGGAGCGCAATCTGCGTGCAGGCCATCTCACCTTCGACGACTTTCTCGTCCAGGTTCGCCAGCTCCGCGGCCTGGGCTCGATCGCGAGCGTGATCGAGATGATGCCGGGGGGCGGTCAGCTCCGGGGCCAGCTGGCCGACCAGGACCCCGAGGCGGAGGTGAAGAAGATGGAGGCCATCATCCTGTCGATGACTGCGAAGGAGCGGTCAGGTCGAGACACGATCGATGGATCTCGGCGGCGGCGTATCGCGGCTGGAAGCGGGACACAGGTGACCGACGTCAACCGCCTCCTCAAAGCCCGCGAACAGATGCAGCAGCTTGTCAGGCAGTTCGGCCTCGCGGGCGCCGGGGGCCGCCGCCGGCGGGGCCGTGTCGATGGTGGATTGAACCGTTTGTTCGGCGGTTAGAGGCGCAGGAGGTGCTGGTACTTTGGTGAAGATCAGGCTGAGGCGGATGGGCGCCAAGCGGCGTCCGTTCTACCGCCTGGTGGTGGCGGACGCACGCTCGCCACGAGACGGCCGGTTCATCGAGCAGGTTGGCTATTACAACCCGCTGACCGAGCCGGCCACGGTGAAGATCGACGAGGAGAAGGTCGTCCGGTGGCTTACCCAGGGCGCACAGCCCTCGGACGCCGCTCGGACACTTCTCAAAAGGGAGGGCATCCTTGAGCGGTATGCAGCGTCGCGAAAGTCCGGATCGGCCGCCGTTTAGGCGCGCCTTCGGCGGGCCTGAGAGAGGCTTCCGCGGAGGCAGGGATGGCGGCTTCCGGCGACCATTCGGGAGCGGACCCGGGGGACCCGCGGGGCCTGCCATCGATTACAAGGCACTGGTCGAGTACGTCGCCAGGTCGGTGGCGGACAGGCCGTCCGAGGTCGAGGTTATCGCCATCGATCGGGGCCGGGGCACCGTTGCGATCAAGGTCAAGATGGCTGACGAAGACATGGGCCGGCTGATCGGCAAATCCGGTCGCAACATCGAGGCACTGCGGACGCTGGTGCGGGTCGCCTCGCTGCGCGAGCGAAAGCGCGTATTCGTGGACCTGGCGACGGGACGTTAGCGGTGATCAGAGTCGGTCAGGTAGTGGGCGCCTTCGGCCTTGAAGGCGCCGTCAAGGTTTCGTCCTTGACGGACTTCCCAGAACGCTTCGCGCCCGCCTCCGAGCTCTTCCTGGATGGACTGACACGCCGCGTCGAGTGGAGCCGGCAGCAGCCCACAGGTCTGGTGGTCAAGCTCAGCGGCATCGACTCCAGGTCTGTCGCCCAGGCCCAGCGCGGGCGATACCTCGAAGTGCCCGACTCCGACCTCCGGCAGCTGCCGGAGGGCCGCTGGTACCACCATCAGCTCGTCGGCATGGCCGTGACGACCGAGCGCGGGCGGCACCTCGGCACGCTGGTCGACGTCGTCTCGCGACCGGCCAACGACGTCTGGGTCGCGAGGGCCGGGGGCGTCGAGCACCTCATACCCGCGACCCAGAACGCTGTGCTCGACGTCAACCTGGAGGCAGCCAGGATCACCGTGGCCGACTGGCTGGTCGAAGTCGAGGACGCCTAGCAATGCGATTCGACGTACTGAGCATCTTCCCCGACGTCTTCGAGCCGGTGTTCCGGCATGGGGTCATCGGGCGCGCCATCCAGCGCGGCGTGCTCTCGCTCAACGCACACGATCTTCGCGAGCACACCAGTGATCGTCACCGTCAGGTGGACGATGAACCCTTCGGCGGTGGGGCTGGAATGGTTTTGATGCCCGAGCCGATCTTCGCCGCGGTCGAAGCGGTCAGGCCCCACAACCCCGGGCCTGTGTTGCTGATGGAGCCCTGGGGGGAACCGCTCACTCAGGCGCTGGCCCATGACCTGGCGGCCGAGCCGGGCCTGATCGTCGTCTGCGGCCGGTACGAGGGGGTTGACGACCGGGTTAGACAGCTCATCGGCAACCGGGAGATCTCCATCGGCGACTATGTGCTGAGCGGAGGTGAGCTGCCCGCCATGGTGCTGATCGACGCGGTCGCCCGTCTCGTCCCCGGCGTGCTTGGCGACGAGGCGTCGCTCGCGCAGGACGCATTCGCCGAGGGCGCCGGCGGTGGATATCCGCAGTTCACCCGACCCGCCCAGTGGCGGGGTCTGAAGGTCCCCGAGGTCCTGCTCTCCGGTAACCACGCCGCAATCGAGCGCTGGCGCAGAGCGCACGCCAGGACCGGACGTCAAACGCGAGGCGGCGCCTCGCCCCTACAGAGGTTGTCATGAACGTCATCGACCAGATCGAGAAGGAGCAGCAGAAAGAAGCACCGCCCGACCTGCGCCCTGGCGACAGCGTAAAGGTGCACGCCAAGGTCGTCGAGGGTACACGCGAACGCATCCAGGTCTTCGAGGGCCTTGTGATCCGGGTAACCGGCGGAGGCTTGCGGAGCAACGTCACGGTTCGGCGGGTGACTCACGGTGTCGGTGTCGAGCGCACCTTCCTGGTGCACTCGCCCCGCGTCGACAAGATCGAAGTGCTGAGGCACGGCCAGGTGCGTCAGGCCCGCCTTTACTACCTCCGCGGCCTTGTCGGCAAAGCTGCCCGAATCAGGGAGCGCCGCGACGAGGGCACCGGCTCGAAGGCGGAGGCGCTGCGAGTCCGTGCCGCGCGCGGCCGGGGCAAGCCAGCGGACGAAGACGAGGAGTAAGGCCCTTTACAACCAGGCTTGTCACCCGCGAGGCGGCGCGCCTAGGCTCTGAGCCATGAGGACGCGGCGCCGCACTCGACGGCCCCGGCTCTGGGCCCTTGAGCGAACGGTCCACGGCATGGGCTACGAGCTCATCGCCGGAGTTGACGAGGTTGGACTGGGCCCGCTGGCCGGACCGGCGGTTGCGGCTGCTGTGGTGCTGCCGGCCGGAGTACGTCTGCCGGGCCTGAACGACTCGAAGAAGCTGAAGTCGGAGCAGCGGGAGGCATTGGACCGGCTGATCAGGCGACGCGCCATCGCCCTCAGCGTCGACACGGTCGCCCCCGAGCTCATCGACAAGCAGGGCCTGATCAGAGCCCGGCAGCTGGCGATGAAGCGGGCGGTCGAGGGACTGCCGAAGGCCGCAGAGTATCTGCTGATCGATGCCTGGGACGTCCCTGAGGTGGCGGTGCCCCAGATGTGTGTCATCAAGGGCGACGCAGAGTGCGCCTCGATCATGGCCGCAAGCGTGGTTGCGAAGGTCTATCGCGACAGGCTGATGATCGACTACGACCGGCAGTACCCTGGCTACGGGTTCGCGCTGCACAAGGGGTACGCCACCGCGGCTCACAAGCGAGCTCTGCTCGAGCTCGGGCCGAGCCCGATCCACCGCATGTCGTGGGCGCCGATCCGAGCCGTGCTCGCCGCCACCTAGCCCTGGAGCTGGGCCGCATGGGCGAGCGGGTCGCCGCAGAGTTTCTGAGAGTACGCGGCTACACAGTGATCGGCGCGGGCTTCCTTGCCCGCCGCGGCGAAATCGACCTGGTCTGCCGCCGGGGGAGGCGCCTCGTGCTCGTAGAGGTCAAAACTCGGAGCTCCGACGCCTTCGGAACGCCGGCTGAAGCTGTGGGAAGGCGGAAGCGGCGGTCCCTGCAAGCAGCTGCAGCAGAGTACCGCGCGCTGGCGGGCTGGCGAGGCCCTATCGACTTCGCGGTGGTCGCGATCCAGGATGGATCCGAGCCGGAGTTGATCGAAGACCCGTTTTAGCTGGGTTGAACGCCGATACGGTTCGTGGATAGCTGGGCTGGGCCTCCGTATGAAGCGCCTTGGGTACTACTCCCGCGCGGGGTCACCTGTCCCGTGCTCGGGATCGGTCCCAGTGCCGGCGACGGGACCTTATGGCGAGTCAAGGGAGATAGCGAGGCGCCGGCAAATTGTCCCTCGCCGCCGTGGCGTCAGAAAGGGAACCGCGTCAGGTCATGCACCGCGGTGCCTGGCTGTATGCGGCCGGCCAGCACCACCCTCGGCCGGTGCCGGACGCACTCGGTCGGGTGCACCTCCGGCCGCAGGCTGTTGAAAATCGGGAATCGCAGGGTGCCGTCGGGCGCCCACTCGGAATAGCGCACACTGATCACAAGCTCTGGCCGGTACCAATCGACCGGCGCAACCATGACCGGCGCCGGCACCATCGGGCACTCGTCCACCCTCAGCTCAGCCAGACGGTCAGCGATGGTGGTGGCCACGTCATCGTCGTAGCCTCCAGCCACGGCACCGCAGGGCACCAATCGTCCCATCTCGTAGTACGCGACCAGCAGCGGTCCGAACGGCTCGCCACGCCGGCGGGCAGTCGAGCCGATGACCACGAAGTCATCGCTCTTGACCGCCTTGACCTTCAGCCAGAACGGGCTCCGCTGGCCGGGGACGTACGTGGAGTCACGATGCTTGGCCATGACCCCCTCCAGCCCACGATCCAGGCAAGCCTCGTACAGCTCGACGCCTTGCTTTTCGATGTGGTAAGGCACGAACAGGCGGCCCCCAGGGGTGACGGTGCGCTCGAGCCTGGCCCGGCGCCTGTGCAGAGGCTGCCGAAGCAATGACCGGCCGTTCAGGTGCAGGGCGTCGAAAGCGAGGTACGCGAGCGGCGCGGTGTCGACCAGTGCTGCACCGCCCTGCAGCCGCCGCCGGAGCGCCTGGCAATCAGGACGACCTTGCTCGTCTGTGACGACCAGCTCGCCGTCGAGGACGGCCCCGAGGGGTACCTGCCGGGTCAGGTCGTGCAGCTCGGGGAGGAGCCCGGTGATGTCGCTGAGCCCGCGATCCTGCAGGCGAACGCGGCCGTCCCAGTCAACGAACAGCAGGCAGCGGAGGCCATCCCACTTGACCTCGAACAGGTACTCATCCGAGCTGAAGGGCGCCTCGGCTGACACCGCCTGCATCGGCCGGATGACCGTCGGGAACCCGTCCAGCTCGATGGCGAGCTGGTCGGTCACAGCCCGAATAGCCTAGGCCCCTTGCCAGGGCGCCTGCCGCAGACCGCGCACGCAGACATCCCTGCCCGACATCAGCAACCCGGAAGGGCTTGAGCCAGTACCTACCCGGCTGCAGCTTTGACCCTGGCCGGCTTCCCGCGCGGCCGGGCTCGGCCGGCGCGCTGCTTCTTGGCAGCCTCGACCGAGGCCTTGAGCGCCTCCATCAGGTCCATGACGGCGGGCGCGGCCTCGACCGCGGGCGCTGTCACGACCTCGGCGCCCTCGACCTTGGCGTTCACGATCTCCATGAGGGCCTGGTGGTAGTTGTCCTGGTAGCGACTCGGGTCGAATCGCTCCTCGGCGAGACTGTCGACAAGTGCCTTTGCCATCTGGAGCTCTCTTGGGTTGACTTCGACGTCGGCGTTCAGACCCTTGAGCTCTGCGACCGGCCTGATCTCGTCGGGCCAGTGCAGGGTGTTCATGAGCAACGCGCCGTCTAGCGGCCGCAACGCGCAGAGGTGCTCCCGGTCACGGAAGGCGACCTTTGCAACCGCGGTCATCCCGGTCTCCTTGAGTGCCCGTCCCAGGAGGTGATAGGGCTTTGCCCCGGCGTGTTCCGGCTCCACATAGTAGGCGGACTTGAAGTAAAGACCGGCTTCTATGTCGTCGTTGGGCACGAACTCCCCGATCTCGATCTGGCGCACGGTGGGGAGCGGGAGGTTCTCGAGCTCGGCCTCCTCGATGACGACGTAGTTGTCCGCGCCGACCTCGTAACCCTTGACGATGTCGGCGAATCCCACCTCGTGATCGCCTGCGGCGCACCAGCGCTTGTACTTGATTGGGGATAGGTGCTCCCCGCAGAGCTGCCGGAAGGACACCGAATGTGATTCGGTCGCGACATAAAGGCGGACCGGGATGCTCACCATCCCGAAGCTGATCACGCCTTTCCACATCGAACGCGCCATTTACTGCGGATGTTACCCGACGCCTACGGATTTGCGGACGACTTCTAACAAGTCAGCTGGCTACGTCGCGGTAGTGCATGGCAGCCAGCCCGATTCCGAATCCGACGACGATGACGGCAGCCAGCGCCCAGAATCCGGTCCAGAAGACGCCTGTCGTGAGCGGTGTCCCATACAGGGTGAATACCGACAGATCGAGCGCCCAGCTCGGCCACCTGAACAGCGGACCGACCTGCTGGATGAGGTAGCCGGCGACTGCCACGAGCGACAGGACAGGAACAGCCAGCCGGGGCCAACGGGCGATGATCGCTGCACCCAGACCACCAAAGGCCAGAGCCAGAGGCACCAGCAGCGCGGTCGCGACCAGCAGACGGCCGGTTTCCGGGTGGATGTCCTGCGCGGGCGCCCCGGCGGCGACGACGACCGACCCCAGGCCGGCGATCACGGACGATGCCGCGGCCAGTGTGAAACCGCGCTCGAGAACCACACGAGCGCGTGAGACGGGTTGCGCGATGGTCATCTCCAGCCGGCCCTCGGCATCATCCGCGGCCCACCGAGCGACCTGGCTGATCGCATAGGCCGCGAGGATGAAGGCCGCAAAGCCGAACCAGAACAACGCAAGCAAGACCAAGTTGGGATCGGTGCCGAAGCCGGCCTGGAGATACCCGCGGAGGGTCTCGTTGGAGCGGATCAAGTCGGCCGTCGAACGAGCCAGGGACAGGATGAACGCAGCCAGCAGCATCGTGCCGATGGCCCAGCTCAGGAGCACCCACCGTTGCTCATAAAGGGCACTGAAGACCGGCAACCGCAACAGCGGGTTGGCAGAAGGCGTTCGCACGGCTGCTGCAGTCACGCGCCGCCGCCGGACCAACGACGCCCCGATGTCCCGCACAGCGAACGCGTAGGCGGATAGAACGGTCATGATCGCAGCGGCCGCGAATAGAGCGATCGTGGCCGGGAGATCGAACACACCTCCTGGCGCCACCGCGGTGGTCCGGTTGTAGAGGTGGAACGGCGAGATCCGGCTCCAGCCCTCCAGACCCGAGTTGACGCGGCTCAGACTGTCGAGGAAAAACAGGGCCAGCAGTACCACGCCGCCGAGGGCCGAAGCGCCTCGTCGCGTGGTGACCAGCTGAGCGGCAAGGAGGCCTGCGCCGAAGCTGGCGACAGTAACGCCGAGCAGCGCCAGGCTGACTTCCAGCACGGCGCCGAGATCGAGTGAGCCGTCTGCGGCTGCAGCGCCGGCGAACGCACCCAGCGCAGTCACCACGACCACGCCGGCGGCGGCAAGCGTAAAGGCAGCAGAACGAGCAGCCATCAGGCGCAGCCGGCCAACAGTGGATGCAAGCCACTGCTCGATCAGGCCACGTTCCTCCTCGTTCCGGATCGCTCCTGTGGCGGCCATGAGCGCCCAGAAGCAGGTGATGATGTAAACGAATCCGAATCCACGCCACTGCACGTAACCGGCAAGCGTCTCGGGGTGGATCGGTAACGGGATGAGGTACGCGACTTGCGGCGCCAGCGCCTGCATCTGCGCGCCGAAGGCGGCTCGCTCAGCGGGTGTCTGGCCGGCGGCCGCCGCGAAGCCCTCCGTCTCGACAAACATGGTGACGAAGGAAAGGGCCGCACCGACAAGGAAGCCGGTCCTGTGGGCACGAAGCGCGATCCGAAGCATCAGCTTGCCCTCGCAGCCTCGCTGAGCATCCCGGCCGAGTCGTCGCGATAGTAGGCCAGGAAGGTCTCCTCCAGGCTGGGCTCGTGGCTGACCATGTTGATGACCTCGCCCCGCTCCAGGGCCGTCAGCAGCGGGCTAAAGCTGCCGCGCACCACGCATGTGAGGCGTTGGCCCTGGACAGAGACCTGCTCCACGCCTGCGGCCGCTCGAACCGCGTCAGCGGGCACCTGCCCTGCAAAGTCGACTTCGACGTGGTGGTAACGGATGTGGTGGAGCTCGTCCAGCCTGGCGATCTGGACCAGGCGGCCCTGCCGGATGATCGCGACCCGCTGGCAGATCTGCTCGACCTCGCTGAGCACGTGCGAAGAGAGGAAGATCGTCGCTCCGCGATCCCGCGCCTCGTGCACCATCAGGTGGAACTCCTGCTGGTTGAGGGGGTCGAGGCCGCTCGTGGGCTCGTCCAGGATGAGCAGTCGCGGTTCGTGCATCAAGGCCAGGACCAGGCCCAACTTCTGTTTGTTGCCTCGCGAATACTCACGGAAGCGACGACCGAGGTCAAGGTCGAGCCGCTCGGCCAGCGCCACGATCCGCCCGCTGTCCACGCCTCCCCGCAGGCCGGCTACGTAGCTGACCACCTCGCGCCCGCGGAGGCCGCCAAACTGGGGCAGCTCCCCGGGCATGTAGCCGACGAGACGCTTGACCTCGACGGGCTTCGCCTGACAGTCCACGCCGAAGACCTCGGCCCGGCCCCGCGTGGGCCGGATCATGTCCATGAGCAGCCTGATGGTCGTGGTCTTGCCCGCGCCGTTCGGGCCCAGGTAGCCGAAGACTTCGCCTGCCGCCACCTCGAGATCGAGGTCGAACAACCCCCTACCCTGGCCGTAGTCCTTGGTCAGCCCTTCGGTCCGGAGGGCACCTGTCATACCTGCCTCCTCAGCGCCGTCACTGGCGCCTTCCTGCTCACAACCTTCACATTGACAACGCGCCGCCCCTGGGTCTGGGTCCCGCAGCTGCGCTCCTGGTGTACGCCCTGGAATGTTAGGGTAACCGAAATATAGTTCAGGGGTTAGCCTCTTATTTGGAAGATGAGAGCCAGTGCGCGGCGGTTACCCTGAGGCGTGATGCGCCTGGGTGACTTCGAGATCCACCTGATGGTCGCCGGCGGCTGGCACCCGGACGGCGGAACGCTTTTCGGTGTCGTGCCCAAATCACTCTGGCAGCGCCGGCGCCCCGCCGACGAGAACAACCTCATCCGGACCGCTTGTGTAGCCGCCGTGGCGAGGTATCGCGGCAGGACCATCGTGTGCGAGACGGGCATCGGCACCAAGCTGACCGAGAAGCAGGCCCGCCAGTTCGGCGTCTGGGAGCCCGACGCGCTGCTGACGTCGCTGCAGCGCCTCGGCGTACGGCCCGACGAGGTCGACTTCGTGCTGACTAGCCACCTGCACTGGGACCACGCCGGGGGCTTGACGCGTCGAGACCGGGACGGCAGCCTTCGGTTGACCTTTCCGCGAGCCAGGCACGTCATCCAGCGCGCCGAATGGGACTTCGCACTCCGCCCGGACCCACGCTCGAGGGCCGGCTACATGGAGGACGATCTCCTGCCGATCGCCGACGCTGGGCTCGTTGAGTTCGTGAACGGTGAAGCAGAGGTCCTGCCAGGACTCTGGGTCCGCCAGACAGGTGGTCACACCCCGGGTCACCAGCTTGTCGTCTTTCGGGTTTCGGAGGATCTGGCCTGCGCGGTGACCGGTGACCTGCTGGGTCTGCAACAGCACCTGCGCGTCCCCTGGGTGCCCGCGGCAGACCTGGATGTACTGCGTACTATCGAGGAGAAGACGCGGCTGCTGGAGGAGGCCTCTCGTCACCGGTGGCTGCTAGTGCTTGGCCACGAGGTTCAGCAGCCTGCGGGTTATGTCGACGCCACTGGGGAGTGGACGCCCGCGCCGGAGCTGAACGAGCCTGTGCAGGACGAGCTCATGGGGGGCATTCAGACCCCAGGTCGCTGATCTTTCAATGGCCCAGCCACGTTATCTGACCGTCATGACGTTGCTGCAGGACGGAAAGTACCGATGCGCAGCCACCCTGCTCGGTGCCGGCGAGGGGGGAGTCCTTAACAACCCCTCTTGGCAAGCGGCCGGATGCTGCCTAGGCTGCCAGGCGTGGTTGCAAGGGTGCTCAGCTGCCTCCTCCGCGGTCTCGAAGGCCACCTGGTTGAAATTCAGGTCGACATCTCGAGTGGCCCGGTCGGCTTCGCCCTCGTGGGCCTTGCCAGCGGCTCAGTCCGTGAAGCGAAGGAGCGTGTCCGCTCCGCCATTCACAATAGCGGGCTCCCGTTTCCTTCCCAGCGCAAGCTGACCGTCAACCTGGCCCCTGCCGAGCTCCGCAAGGACGGCGCCGGGCTCGATCTCGCCATCGGCGTAGGCATAAGCCTCGCGGCGCTCGGCCTCCCATCCCCTCGCAGCACGGCCTTCCTGGGCGAGCTGGCCCTCGATGGCGCAGTTCGTCACGTCGACGGTGTCCTGGTGGCTGCCCGTGGCCTGATCCGCCATGGAGTCGGGGCGCTGTTCGTTCCCGAGGCGGACGCCGCCGAGGCCGCCCTGGCCGGCGGTCTTCGTGTCTACCCTTGCCCAAGCCTGAGCATCGCGATGGCTCACCTGACGGGAGATACTCTGCTCGATCCGTACTCGGGCAGGGCCCCCGCGCCCGCGGCCGCCGACGCAAGCCCAGAGCACGACCTGGCCGAAGTCCAGGGTCAAGACTCGGCCCGCAGAGCTCTGGAGGTCGCGGCGTCTGGGGGACACAACCTCCTGATGTATGGCCCCCCGGGCGCTGGCAAGACCATGCTCGCACGCACGCTGCCTGGCCTGCTTCCGCCGCTCGAGTTGCAGGAGGCGCTGGAGCTGGCGCAGGTCCGCAGTGTGCTGGGTGACCTCACGGCCGGCCGGCCGCTTGAATGGGTGCGCCCCTTCAGGGCCCCGCACCACTCCGTGTCCCTGGCAGGCCTCATCGGCGGTGGCTCAGGCCTGGCCACGCCCGGGGAGATAAGCAGAGCGCACCACGGAGTGCTGTTTCTGGACGAGCTTGCCGAGTTTCGGGCCGCCACCCTGCAGGCACTGAGGCAGCCGATGGAGCAGGGCCACATAGTGATCACTCGTCGCAGCGGCTCGGTCGTCTACCCGGCGCGCTTTCAGCTGGTTGCCGCCACGAACCCGTGCCCGTGCGGCTGGGAGGGCGATTCACAACGCAGCTGCAGGTGCACGCCGGCGTCCGTCGAGGCGTACCAGCGCACGTTGTCTGGCCCGCTGCTGGACCGCATCGATCTCCAGGTCGTTGTGGCCAGAACGCCCATGGACGTACTCGGCAGAGAAGCTGTCGGCGAGTCCTCGGCCGCCGTCCGTGCTCGCGTCGTCGCTGCAAGACAGCTCCAGATCGATCGCCAGAGCACGCTCAATGCAGGGTTGCGGGCGCCTCAGCTCCGGCGGTGGGCACCTCTGGACGCGACCGCCCTTTCAGCATTGCGCCGGTGGGCCGGCCAGCGTGGTTTGAGTGCCCGCGGCTTCCACCGAGCCTGGCGTGTTGCACGCACTATCGCGGATCTCGACACGGGGGGACCGGTCCGCGAGCACCACGTCATGGAGGCGTTGGGGTACCGCCTTGTCGAACGAGCTGCCTGAGCTGAGAGTTCGAGGGCGCTGGCCGCCGCCCTGCTGTCCGAAGGTGGCGATCGTGGGTGCGCGCCGTCCCACGCCATACGGCGAGGCTGTGGCCGAGCGCCTCGCCACCGATCTTGCGCACGCCGGCGTGGCCGTGGTCAGCGGCCTCGCGGTCGGTGTCGACGCGGCTGCGCACGAGGGCGCGCTCATTGGTGAGGGCTGCACGATCGCTGTTCTCGGCACCGGGGTTGACGTCATCTACCCCGCTGCAAACACAGACCTGGCGGCCCGTATTGTCGCGGGTGGCGGCGCACTCGTGAGTCAGTTTCCGGACGGCACCGGCCCGAAGCGGGATCACTTCCCTAGGCGGAACTGGACGATGGCTGCGCTCGCTGACCTCGTGGTAGTGGTGGAGGCCGCTGAGGGCTCGGGCGCGCTGATCACGGCCGAGGCTGGCCTTGCCCAGGGCAAGGCGGTCATGGCGGTCCCGGGCAGCGTGTTCTCCCCCCTCAGCGTGGGGTGCCATCAGCTCCTACGTGACGGCGCGGGACTTGTTCAGAACGCTCGCGACGTGCTTGGCGAGCTCAACGGGCTTACGGCGGTGCTGGACGACCCCCTGACGCCGCCTGACCGCCTCGCGGTCGAGGGAGAGGCACCCAGAGGGCGGGACGGCCTGCTGCGACACCTGTCAGACGCTTATCCTGTCGAGCCGGGTGACCTGGCCCGCCGTTTGGGGCTTGCATTCCCCGACGTGGTCGCTAGACTGACCCGACTTGAACTCGAAGGGAAGGCCCGCAGGATGGGGGCCGGTTACCTTAGAGTGCGCGGCCGCGGAATGACTTGACCGGCACGGGGGTATTCAGAGCGCTGTGGCAGAACGACTGATCATCGTTGAGTCGCCCGCCAAGGCGAGGACGCTCAAGCGTTTCCTTGGAGAGCGCTTCGACGTTCGCGCCTCGATGGGCCACGTCCGCGATCTCCCGGAGCGGGAGCTCGCCGTTGACGTCGAACAGGGCTTCCAGCCCCGCTACGAGGTGGTCGACAGCCGCAAGCAGACCATCACTGACCTGCGGAAGGCGGTGAAGAGCCGAGATGAGGTGATCCTGGCCTCGGACCCCGATCGAGAGGGAGAGGCGATAGCCTGGCATCTGGCAGAGGTACTTCGCCTGCGCCATCCCAAGCGCATCGAGTTCCACGAGATCACGAACGACGCGGTCCGCCGCGCGCTGAGCCACCCGAGGGAGATCGACATGCGGCTGGTCAACGCCCAGCAGGCACGTCGCGTGGTCGACCGCCTGGTGGGCTACCGGCTGAGCCCCTTCCTCTGGAGCAAGGTGCAGAAGGGCATCGGCGCTGGCCGGGTGCAGTCGGTTGCGCTCCGCCTCGTCGTCGACCGCGAGGAGGAGATCCGCGCCTTCACGCCGGAGGAGTCCTGGACGGTCGACGCCATCCTGTCACAGCAGGGCGAGGAGCAGCGGTTCAAGGCCCGCCTCGCGCGCAGGCTGGCGGAGCTGGACGTGAAGCTCGAGCTCAAGACCGAGGCCGACGCTCAGGCCGCAATCGCCGAGCTGGAAGGCGCCGAATACCGCGTCGTCGCCATCGAACAGAAGCGCAGAAGCAAGAACGCGCCGCCGCCGTACATAACGTCCACGCTTCAACAGGACGCGTCCAGCCGCCTCCGCTACTCACCAAAAAAGACGATGCGCCTGGCGCAGGACCTGTACGAAGGCATCGAGCTGGGCAGTGAAGGCGCGACCGGCTTGATCACCTACATGCGAACCGACTCGACGCGGATCTCGGCTGAAGCCGACGCGAAGGTCCAGGGCTGGATCAAGAGCAACCTGGGAGATCGCTACCTGGGCAAGCCTCGTCCGGAGAAAGCGCGGCCGGGCGCCCAGGATGCACACGAGGCGATCCGGCCCACCGACCCCAACCGGCGCCCCGAAGACATCCGTCAGCACCTGACGCCTGACCAGTTCCGTGTCTACGAGCTGATCTGGCGCAGGTTCGTGGCCAGCCGAATGGCGGCAGCGCAGTATGCGGGGACGACGGTCGACATCGAGGCCGGCGCCTTCGGACTGCGGGCGACCGGCTCCGTGTTGACGTTCGATGGCTTCTACCGGATCTGGGAGCGCGACGACGAGCGCGAAGAGCAGCTTCCCGACCTGCATGAGGGGGAGATCCTGGACTTCCACGGCCTGGTGCCAGAGCAGCACTTCACGCAGCCGCCTCCACGCTACACCGAGGCGACGCTCATCAACGAGCTGGAGAAGCGGGGCATTGGCCGGCCCTCGACCTACGCAACGATCGTGGCCACGATCCAGGACCACAGCTACGTGGATCAGCGCGAGCGCCGCTTGCACCCGACGCAGCTGGGCGAGGCCGTCAATTCGATAATGGTCGGGCACTTCCAGGACATCGTCGACGACCGATATACGGCGGCCATGGAGGAGCGCCTCGACGAGGTCGAGCAGGGCAGGGTCGAGTGGGTGCCAGTGGTGGGAGACTTCTACGTCCCGCTCGAGCGCATGTTGAGCGCGGCGGCCGAGGCGATGCCTGCCGAGACGGGCGAGGAATGCCCGGAATGCCACGAGGGCCAGCTGGTCCTCAAGGCTAGCCGCTACGGGCCCTTCAAAGGCTGCTCACGCTATCCAGCCTGCCGCTACCGGCAGGCGGTTCTGCCCAACGGCGAGCCGGACAAGCCGCAGCTGCTGGACGACACCTGCCCCGAGTGTGGTCGCCAGCTGCAGGTGCGGCGCGGGCGTTATGGGGAATTCGTCGGCTGTTCGGGCTACCCGGACTGCAGGTACGTGCGGCGGGACCAGCAACGGTCCGAGCCGGTGCCGACCGGCGAGGTGTGCCCGGAATGCGGCCAGGGCCAGCTGGTCGAGCGGCAGGGCCGGTACGGGCCTTTCCGGTCGTGCAGCCGCTACCCCGACTGTAAGTATCGCGTTGCCAGGCCGCGAGAGGGCCGGCCGGTGGTCGTGTCAAAGCGGCTCGACGAGCCTTGCCCGGTCTGCGGCAAGCCGATGGTGGAGCGCCAGGGCCGGTATGGCCCGTTCAAGTCATGCAGCGACTACCCGCGCTGCAAGGGCCCGCAGCGTGCTGGACGGGCCGCCAAAGCCACCGCCTGAGCACACGCAACCGCCAGTTGCGACCCGCAGAGGCACATTCGCCGGCGGGTGCACCGAACTGCTCAGCGCTGCAGCGCGGGCCCCCCTCACGGACGTGAGTCCAAGTGCGGGTTTGGTCTGGCCCCGCCGGCGGTACAATCCGATTGCCGGCGTGGGACCGCCACGCCGAGTAACGCACGCCCGGAGCCCCACCCTGTCCCGTACAGCGGGCCGAGCGCCGGGCGGAGGTCCAACAGGGAGGTAATAGATGTCACAGGTCACGTTGAAACAGCTGCTCGAGGCGGGTGTCCACTTCGGCCACCAGACGAGCCGGTGGAACCCGAAGATGAAGCCCTACATCTTCACCGCTCGCAACGGCATTCACATCATCGACCTGCAGAAGACCGTCAGACTGCTCGACGACGCGCTGGTCTTCGTGAAGAACGTCGCCGAATCCGGCCGGCCGGTCCTGTTCGTGGGCACCAAGAAGCAGGCTCAGGAGACCATCCAGACCGAGGCTGCGCGCTGCGGCATGTTCTTCGTCAACCGGCGCTGGATGGGCGGCATGCTGACCAACTTCACCACGGTCAAGAAGCGCATCGAGCGGCTGCAGGAGCTGCGCAGGATGCAGCAGGCCGGCCAGTTCGAGCTGCTGCCGAAGAAGGAAGCCAAGAAGCTCCAGGACGAGCTCGACAGGCTGATGTACCACTTCGACGGCATCGCCGACATGCGCCGGCTGCCTGGCGCCGTCTACGTGGTCGACCCGCGCAAGGAGCACATCTCGGTCACAGAGGCCAACCGGCTGGGTATCCCGGTCGTAGCGATCACGGACTCCAACTGCGACCCCGACCTGATCCAGTACGTCATCCCCGGCAACGACGACGCCATCAGAGCCGTCAAGCTCCTGACCGGCAAGATGGCCGACGCCTGCCTGGAAGGCCGGCAGGTGGCTATGGAGCGCGGTGAGCAGCTGCCACCAATGGAGGAGCGCGAGTTCCTGGAGACGCCGCGCTACGACCTGATCGAGGAGTACCTGGAGGACGAGGAAGACTACCTGCCTGACGTGTCCGAGGACGAGTTCCTCGGCCGGGATGCGGACGAGGAGGCTCGGTAGTGTCGGAGACAAAGGCTGTGTCGGTTGATGCCCTGAAGAGGCTCCGGGAGCTTACCGGCGCCGGCATGATGGACTGCCGCAAGGCGCTGGAGGACAGCGGCGGGGACGTGGAGCGGGCCGCCGCTCTCCTGAGGGAGCGGGGCATCGCCGGGGCGGCCAAGCGCTCGGACCGGGAGACGAGCAATGGCGTGGTGGAGGCTTACCTGCACCGCACCAGCGAGGACTACCCACCCCAGGTCGGCGCGATGGTGGAAGTCAACTGCGAGAGTGATTTCGTGGCGAAAGGAGACGAGTTCCGGACGCTGGCCCGCGAGCTGGCGCTTCACATCGCTGGCCGCGCCCCCAGGTGGGTCACCCGGGACCAGGTGCCGGACGAGGCCGTGGACGAGTGGCGAAGGGTCCACCAGGTCGAAGACGGTGAAGTCGAGGACTTTTACCGCGAGCACGTCCTGCTCGAACAGGCGTTCGTCCGAGACCCGTCCTTCAGCGTCGCGGACCTGATCGCCGAGACAGGGGCAAGGGTCAAGGAGAACATCACGGTCCGCCGCTTCAGCAGGTTCAGCATCAAAGAGGCGTAGGTTGGACTCGAGGCCGCGCTACCGCAGAATCCTGCTGAAGCTCAGCGGTGAAGCGCTCGGTGGCGACAAGGACTACGGCATCGACTTCGACGTCGTGCGCAAGATCGCGCGGCAGGTCAAGCGCGTCCACGATCTGGGCGTCGAGATCGCAATGGTGGTCGGCGGCGGCAACATATTTCGGGGCCGAGATGTCGCCGACAGGGGCTTCGACCGGGCCACCGGCGACTACATGGGCATGCTGGGCACCGTGATCAACGCGCTGGCGCTTCAGGACGGACTGGAGAAGCTGGGGCTGCCCGCCCGGACCATGTCCGCGGTCCAGATGAACCAGGTAGCCGAGCCCTACATCCGCCGCCGCGCCGTTCGCCATCTCGAAAAAGGCCGGGTCGTGATTCTGGCTGGTGGCAATGGCAACCCGTACTTCACCACCGACACCACCGCCGCCCTGCGGGCGGTGGAACTCGAGACCGACGTGGTGATGAAGGCAACCAAGGTCGACGGCGTGTACACTGCCGACCCGGTCCGCGATCCTACCGCTACCAAGTTCCAGCGGCTGGACTATCTCGAAGTGTTGAATCGGGGCATTGAGGTTATGGACAGCACGGCGCTTACGCTCTGCATGGACAACGGCATGCCGATCGTGGTGTTCGACCTGCTCAAGGAGGGAAACATGGAGCGGGTGGTAAGCGGCGACCCGATCGGGACCCTGGTGGCGACCGGCTCATGAGCATCGACGGGATCCTGAAGGAAGCCGAGTCCAAGATGGATCGGTCGGTCGAGCACCTCGAGCACGGGCTCGCCACCATCCGTACGGGCCGAGCCAACCCGGCGTTGATCGAACGGGTCATGGTGACCTATTACGGGACACCGACGCAGCTCAACCAGCTGGCTCAGATCAGTGCTCCCGAGGCGCGGCTTCTGGTCGTCCAGGTGTACGACCGGGGGCAGATGGGTACCGTCGAAAAGGCCATCCGCGACGCGGGAGTGGGCCTCAATCCCTCGAACGACGGACAGGTCATCAGAGTCCCGATCCCACCCCTGACCGAGGAGCGCCGTCGGGAATACGTGAAGATGGTCAGGCAGCGCGCCGAGGAAGCCCGCGTTGCGGTACGCAACGTGCGGCGCGACGAGCTGCATCGCGTCCACCAGCAGGAGCGGGCTGGCGAAATCCCTGAAGATACGGCCAAGCGCGCCGGTGACCAGCTGCAGAAGATCACTGACGCCCACACGCAGAAGATCGACGCGATAGCCGGCCGTAAGGAAGCCGAGGTGTTAGAGGTCTGAACCCCCTGAGTCGCCTCTCCAGTGGACCCTCACTGCGAAGCAGCCTTCGCGGGGACCACGGGGGGCCCACCGACGAGGACACAGCACGAAGCCGGCTTCGTGGGGCCACCGCTGGAGATGGAGAGCCGCGATGGGATCGATCACCGGGCACGCCGCCGCCACCTGGAGAGGGCCCCAGTCACGTCGGCATCATCATGGATGGCAACGGGCGCTGGGCACGACAGCGGGGGCGTCCGCACTCCTTCGGCCATCGGGCCGGTGTCAAGGCGATCAAGCGGGTCATGTACGGCTGCGAGGACCTCGGGATCGAGGTCCTGAGCGTCTACACGTTCTCTACCGAAAACTGGGCTCGACCGCGCACCGAGGTTCGATACCTCATGCGGCTCTTTCACGAGGCGTTCCGCCGTGAGCTGGACGAGATCCATGAGCGAGGCATTCGGGTGCTCGTCAGCGGTCGGCTCTCTGAGCTCTCGCGGCCGATGCAGCGACACATCGATGAGGCTCAGGTGAGGACCGCAGGCAACCGGCATGGCGTCCTGAACGTCTGCCTGAATTACGGTGGTCGCGCTGAGCTCGTGGACGCGGTCCGATCTCTGATCGCGTCAGGGGTTCCCGCTGAGGACGTCGACGAGCAGACGCTGGCCGCTCACCTATACCATCCTGAACTGCCAGACCCAGACCTCATCATCCGGACCGCAGGTGAGAGCCGGATCAGCAACTTTCTGCTCTGGCAGTCCGCTTACACCGAAATACACGTTACGAATACGCTGTGGCCGGATTTCGACATCCCCGACCTGAGGCGAGCAGTCCAGGACTACCGGAGCAGGACTCGCCGCTTCGGAGCGCGCCCCGGCGAGGAGATAGCGCTCGTCAGGTGACCGCCCGCGTGAAGGCGTGGGCTCGGAACATCCCCCCCTGGATGGTCAGGGTGATCAGCGGCCTCCTGCTGCTGGGCGCCACGGTGACCCTCCTGTTGCTCGGGCTCTATGGCATCTACACGATCATGCTCATTGCCGGGTCCATCGCACTGTGGGAGTTCCGCGGGCTGTCCGATCGTTGGGGCTACCCGGCACCCGGCTGGCTGCTGTACCCACTCGGTCTCTTCTTTGCACTCAGCGGCACGGTGCTCAAAGCGGTCCCACTCGACGTCGTTTTGTCCGTGGCGCTGATCGCGGGCCTGTCAGTGTTCCTGGTGCTGCCGGGCCGCCGGGAAGGCCTCGGCCGCTGGGCCATGGGCCTGGCCGGGGCCATCTACGTCGGGCTGCCGTTCAACTACTACCTGCTGCTATACGAGAACGCCCGCCACGCATCAGGGCTGGCCTGGCTGCTGCTGGTGCTGGTCACGGTGGTCGTGAGCGACTCAACCGCACTGTTGATCGGCCAGCGGCTGGGACGCCATTCGTTCTTCCCTGCGATCAGCCCTAACAAGACTGTCGAAGGAGCGCTGGCAGGACTGATCTGTTCAGTGCCGATAATGCTTGCCGGCGGCCTCCTGCTCCTCCACCTGAGCCTCTTGCATTCGGTACTGATCGGCCTGTTGATTGGCGTAACCGCCCAGACCGGCGACCTGGTCGAGTCACAGATGAAGCGGCTGGCCGGGGTCAAGGACTCATCGCACGTGATCCCCGGCCACGGTGGCATCCTTGACCGGATGGACTCCGCGCTGTTCCCGCCCATCGTCGTCTTCCTCTATACGCACTACCTGGGGCTGCTGTGACCCAGCGGATCGCCATTCTCGGGGCAACCGGCTCGGTCGGCCAGCAATCGCTGGACGTGATCGACCGCTTCCCGCATCGCTTCGAGGTGTTCGGGCTCGCTTCGGGCCGCCGCTCACCTGGCCGAACCGCCCGCTACCTGATACAGGACGGTGATCCCGACTGCGAGGCCCGCATCGAGGAGATGGTGACCCATCCCGAATGCGACATCGTGCTGGTCGCGATCCCGGGCTCGGCGGTCCTGGCGCCGACGCTGGCTGCATTGAGGGCAGGCAAGAAGGTGGCTCTTGCGACAAAAGAGGTGCTGGTCATGGCAGGCGAGCTGGTGATGGCCAGCGCCCGGACCCCTGACGTGATCCGCCCGGTCGACTCCGAGCACTCTGCGATCTGGCAGTGCCTGTGGGGCGAGGCGCCGGCGAGCGTGGCACGACTGCTGCTCACAGCGAGCGGCGGTCCGTTCTGGCACCGGCGAGAGCGGGAGCTGGCCGAGGTTACCATCGAAGACGCCCTTCAGCACCCACGATGGTCGATGGGTCCGAAGGTCACCGTCGACTCGGCGACCCTGATGAACAAGGGCCTCGAGCTGATCGAGGCCCATCACCTGTTCCGGCTGCCGCTGGAGCGGATCGACGTCATGGTTCACCCTCAGAGCGTCATCCACTCCATGGTCGAGTTCATCGACGGCTCCGCCAAGGCGCAGCTCAGCCATCCCGACATGCGGCTCCCGATCGCACTGGCACTCTCCTACCCCGACCGTCTGCCGGGGGTCGTGCCTCCGACCCGGTTCGAAGAAGTGGGCAGTCTGGAGCTCCACGCCCTGGACCACGAGCGGTTTCGCAGTGTTTCTCTCGCCCGGGCCGCCGCCGCGCGAGGCGGCGCTTACCCCGCCGTGCTCAACGCCGCCAACGAGGTGGCAGTGGCCAGCTTCTTGGGGGGGCAGCTCCGGTTCGTTGACATAGTTGCGCTGGTCGAGTCCGCGCTGGGCGACTTTGCCACGACCGGCGCTGCCGGTGGTGGTCAGGCGACGCTGGAGGAGATTCTCAGAGCCGACGCGTGGGCCCGGGCCCACGTCACAGGCCGAGTCCGTAAAGTCGAAGCGTGACTTTGCAAGATCTGCTGGACGCGCTCGCTGGTGTGTTACGGCTCGCCGCCATCCTTGCGCTGTTCCTCGTTCTGGTCATTCCTCACGAGGCCGGGCACTTCGCGATGGCCAAGGCTTTCGGCGTCAGGGTCCGCGAGTTTTCGGTCGGCATGGGTACGCGGCTCTGGTCCAGGGTCAGAGGCGGCACGCTTTACGCCCTCAGAGCCATCCCGCTCGGCGGCTACGTGCAGCTGGGCGGCATGATGCCGGACGACTACGAAGATCCGAAGGGATTCCACGCCAAGCCCGCTCATCAGAAGCTGCTGATTCTGCTGGCCGGCGCCGGCGTGAACTTCATCGTCGCGATGGTCCTCGTCACGGGCGTCTCTTTTGCACAGCTCAATGACGACCCCGGCAAGGTGGTCAAGGTCTTCATAAGCAGCCCTGCGTACACGCACGGCATCCGACCCGGTGACTCCATCCGAGCGGTAGAGGGCAAGGCCATTCGCCGGCCCGAGGACATCCGCAGTGCAGAAGATGCCAGGCCCGGGCAACCGCTGCAGTTTGCCGTGCAGCGCCCGAACGGTGGGACCTACAACGCTATCATCACGCCGAGCTACAGCGGTGACCAGAAGCGCTACGTGATCGGGATCGAGACCGCGGCCCTCGTCTCTCCAGGCCAGGCCTTGACGGCCGGCGTCACGTTCCCCGCCTTTGCGGCGACCGGCTTCGGGCAGGGAATCTATCAGCTCGCCACAGGCCAGGTTCCGGGCGGCGTCTTCGGCCCCAACGGGCTCTCAAGCTTCGTCGGCTTCGGGTACCTCGCCTACCACGCAGCCGCAGAGGGCCTGATCACGTACCTGCTGATAGTGGCCTACCTCTCGATGGCGCTGGGGCTGACCAACCTGTTGCCCTTGCCGGCGCTGGACGGCGGGCGCATCCTTGTTGTCCTGCTGGAGAAGGTCCGCGGGCGGCCCTTCGACCGCGAGCGGGAGCAGGCGATCCAGCGATACGGCCTGGTCGCGCTGATCGCGCTGATAGGCGTGGCCGTTTTCCTGGACGTCCAGCGCATTGCGACCGGACAGTTCCCGGGGCTGAGGTGAGGATTTGAGCGCAAAAAACGGGACCCCGCCACGCCGAAAGTCGATTCCCGTGCGGGTGGGCGACGTAGTCGTCGGTGGGGCCGCGCCCATCGCGGTCCAGACCATGACCAAGACCGACACTCGCGACGTGCGGGCAACGCTCAACCAGATCGCGGCGCTGAAGGACGCGGGGTGCGAGATCGTACGCCCGGCGGTGCCAGACCACCACGCCGCCGAAGCACTCAAGGAGATCGTGGCGCACTCGCCACTGCCCGTAATCGCTGACATTCACTATGACCACCGGCTTGCCCTCATGGCGATCGAGGCGGGGGTGCACGGGCTGAGGCTGAACCCCGGCAACATCCCTGACCGTGAGAAGGTCGAGCGCGTGGTGACGGCCGCCAAGGAGCGGGACATACCTTTCCGGATCGGGGTGAACGCCGGCTCCCTGCCCGAGGAGGTGCACAGGAACCTGCGCGAGCAGCACGCGATCGACCGCGACGACCGGCTCCGAACCGCAGAGCGAATGGTCGAGGTGGCACTGGGCCACTGCAAGATCCTGGAAGACCTCGACTACGGCCCGGGACACATCAAGGTGAGCCTCAAGGCGACCGACGTCTGGACCAACGTCATGGCCAACCGCCTGTTTGCCGAGGCACGCGCGTACCCCATCCATCTGGGTGTGACCGAGTCAGGCCCGGTGCGCGCTGGGAGCATCCGCAGCGCCGTCGGTCTGGGAGTGCTGCTCAGCGAGGGCATCGGCGACACGATTCGTGTCTCACTGGCGACGGACGATCCGACCGAGGAGATCCGGGTCGGCTACGAGATTCTGAAGGCGCTGAACTACCGGCACGAGGGCGCCACCCTCGTGGCCTGCCCAACCTGCGGCCGGCTGGAGTACGACATGGTGCCGACCGTGAAGGCGGTGGAGGCGCACATCGCGAAGCTGAGGCTGCCCATCACGGTGGCGGTGATGGGATGCGTGGTCAACGGGCCTGCGGAGGCGCGCCACGCCGACATCGGAGTCACAGGCGGCCGCGGCAAGGGCGTGATCTTCCGGAAGGGGAAGCTCTACAGAACCGTGCCGCAGGAGGAGCTGCTGCCGGTGCTGCTGGCCGAAATCGACCAGATCGCAGGTGAGCAGGGCGAGCAGGCCGCCGGCGCCGGGCTCATCCAGGCCTGAGGTCGTCGGCGGCCTGCCTGGCACCCCCCCGGCTTCGCCGGGTACTCCCCCGACCTGGCGGTCCCGACCTGGCGGGGGAGAGTAGCCATGCGTCAGAGCGGCATGGTTCGGCCACGCCGCACGAGCTGCCCGCTTCCCGGAAGCCCCACGACCTCGTCGTCGCGGAACACCACCTCACCCCGCCTGATCGTGACCTCCGGCCAGCCGGTGACGGCCGTGCCCTCGTAGACGGAGTAGTCAGCGTTCGACTTCAGCATCCCGGCTTGGACAGTGCGCGTTCGCTCAGGATCGAAGACGACGATGTCGGCGTCGCTGCCTACCGCGATAACCCCCTTGCGTGGGTAGAGGCCGAACAGTCTGGCGGCGTTGGTGGCCGTGACCTCGACGAACCTGCTCAGTGAGATGCGGCCCTGACGGACGCCTTCCGAGTAGAGCATCGGCAACATCGTCTGCAGGTTTTCGACGCCAGGCCGCAGCCTTGTGATTGTCAGCCCCGGGTCGAGTTTTGCCATCAGCGACCAGGGTGCGTGGTCGGTGCAGACGGTTTGCACGACACCCTGCCGGATGCCGGCCCAGAGAGCGTCCACGTCAGCGCGCTCACGGAGCGGCGGCTGGCCCACGTACTTCGCGCCATCGGGCTGCGCCAGGCTCTCGGAGGTGAGGTGGAGGTAGAGCGGTCGGGTTTCGACGTAGACGGGCAGGCCGCGGCCCTGCGCCTCCGCGCACACCGCAAGTGCCCGCTCGGACGACAGGTGGACGATGTATACGGGAGCGCCCGTGGCCTCGGCCATCGCAGCTGCTCGCTGCGTCGCGACGACCTCGGCGACGACGGGCCGGCTCCGGGCGAAGTCGCGCAGCGTTGTGCGGCCAGCGGAAACCAGCTGAGCAACGGCGTCCGCGACAAGTGCCGCGTCCTCGCAGTGGATCATCGTCAGCAGGCCGCCGGCCCCGGCGCGCCGCGTCGCCTCGACGTAATGGGCCACCTGTGCGTCGAACGCCGGAGAGGTCATGAAGAACTTGATGGAGTTGTACCCGGCGGCCAGCAGGTCGGGGAGCTCGTCCAGGACCTCTGGCGTCGTCTCCGAGATCACCGGGTGCAGGAACAGGTCGGCGATCGTCTGCTTCTGGGCGACGGCAGCCTCTCGTCGCAGCACCGCGACGGGCGTCTCACCGGCGGCGAGGAAGGTCATGTTGCCGAGCGTGGTGATACCGCCGGCGAGCGCAGCCGCCGACCCGCTGCCGAAGTCGTCGACCCAGTGATGCTGCCGGTCCGCAATACCCGGAGGCGAGGACAGGTGAACGTGAGCGTCGATGCCGCCCGGCAGCAGCAGACGTCCGCGGGCGTCGATCCTCAGCGCCGCCTGCATCTCACCGCCGATCTGGGCGATCTTGCCGCTCACGATGCCGACGTCAGCCGCCTCAACGGCGCCGGCGTTGGCTATGCGGGCGCCGCTGATGACCAGGTCGAACACCTACCGCCCCGGCGTTCGACGCTGCGGCCGCCGAGTGGCGTAGCGGTCCTCAAACGCCACCGAATCACCGGGCGGGCTTGCCTCGATCCATTCGAACGAGGAGACGCCGCACTCGGACGTGGTCAGGGCGACGTCAGGTGCGTGCATCTCGCAAAGCGGAACGTCGCACTTTGCCGGCGTCGTCGCGCAGCGGCTCGTCCACGAACTCGAACGACCTCGGCAGCTTGTACCGCACCAGGCGGCCGGTAAGGTGCTCTCTCAACTCCTCCTGACTCACGGGCTCGCCAAGCTGCACGATGGCGTGTATCCGCTGACCAAGGTCCTCGTCTGGCAGTCCGACCACCGCACTCGAGCGGACGGCCGGGTGCTCCTCCAGCGCCGCCTCCACCTCCGCAGGGTAGACGTTGGCACCCCCGCTCAAGATCAGGTCCGTCCGCCGGTCCGAGATGTAGACGTAGCCGTCCGGGTCCATCCAGCCCAGGTCCCCCACCGACTCCCAGCCCTGCCGCTCGCGTGCCACGGCGCCGACGTAGTGGTACGTCGGTTCGGTTCCCTCTCTGCGCCGCATGAAGATCTCACCAACGTCTCCCGGTGGGAGAGGACGGCCGGAACCATCGAGGATCTGGATCTCGCCGGTGACCGGGCGACCCACCGATCCGCGGTGCGCGAGCCACTCGACCCCCGAGATGATGGTCAGCGCCTGCTGCTCGGTGGCGCCATAGAGCTCGAAGACCCGCTCGGGTCCCAGCCACTCGAGCCAGGCCTCCTTGAGCCACATGGGGCAGGGTGCAGCCAGGTGGAAGACGACCTTCAACGATGAGAGGTCCCGGCTCTCGCGGACTTCGGCGGGGAGCCGCCAGATGCGGTGCATCATCGTCGGCACCAGCAGCACGAAATCCGGGCGGTAGCGCTCGATCAGGTCGAGCGTGAGGAGCGGCTCGAACCGGCGTTCCAGCACAACGTGGCTGCCGTGGAACAGCGCCTGCGTGGTCGCGACGAACGGCCCGTTGTGGTATAGGGGCCCGGGGATCAGGACGGTCCCGTCGCGCGGCATGAGGATGGGCGGCTCTCCCTCGTCGTCCACCATCGCGGCTGTGCCCGACAGGATCAGCTTGGGCCGGCCCGTGCTCCCTCCGGAGGTCGGCGCCTTCCAGGAAGCGCTCACGCGGAGGGGCAGCGCCGAGCCGTCGACGGACGGCTCGAAGTCCGGCACCCGCGCCAGCACCTGGCGGCCGGGGTGGGCGGCAGGGTCAGCACCGACGATGAGGCGTGAGCCGGCAAGTTCCACGATCGCCTGACGTTCCCTGTCCGGCAGCAGCGGGGACACCATCTGGGGGATTGCGCCCAGCTTGAGCGTGGCCACCGTCGACTCGACAAACCCCAGAGAGTTGGGCAGACCGATGGTCACCAGGTCGCCCACCTCGATGCCCAGGCCGGCGAATGCTCGGGCGAGCTGGTTTGTCCGGCGGTCCAGCTCTGACCACGTGAGCGCGGCTTCACCCTCGACCGTGATCGCAGGCTGATCTGGTCGTGCAATCGCCGTCCGGCGCAGAGCCTCGACCATCGGGATCATCGTCATCGGCAGGTCCTCCTCACGAGCCATTCTTGCGGACGCCGCGACCGACTGCGCATGCCTTTGGCCGTGCTCCTGCGCGCTGTCGCATAATCAACGCTCACCATGGAGCTGGCGACCTTCACTCCGACCCGGCCCCCGAGATCAATCGCCGCTCCCTGCCCTAGGTAGCCCGCGCCCCTCACTGAGCGCGGGCGTCAGCCCCCTGTCCCATTCGCAAAAACACCTAGGGAGATCCACCATGACAAACACCATCGCGACCACTGACGAGGGCGAGGAGTTCGTCAAGGACATCACGAAGATGTCCGTCGACTTCGATCGCTGGTACACCGACGTGGTTCGCAAGGCCGAGCTGGCCGACTACACGCCGGTGCGAGGCAGCATGGTCATCCTGCCGTACGGCTACGCGCTGTGGGAGAACATTCAGCGCGCCTTCGACGACATGATCAAGTCCAGCGGCCACGAGAACTGGTACTGCCCGCTCCTCATCCCGGAGGAGCTGCTGACGAAAGAAGAGGAGCACGTCCAGGGCTTCACACCGCAGGTGGCCTGGGTAACCGAGGCGGCCGGCGGCAAGCTCGAGCAGCGCCTGGCCATCCGGCCGACCAGCGAGACGATCATCGGCGCGCTCATCCGGCGCTACATCCAGTCCCATCGCGACCTGCCGAAGCTGACCAACCAGTGGTGCAACGTCGTGCGCTGGGAGATGCGGACGCGGCTGTTCCTGCGCACCACCGAATTCCTGTGGCAAGAGGGCCACACGTTCCACGCCAGCGCCGACGAGGCCAAGCAGGAGGTCGACCTGATCCTCGGTTACTACCGCGACCTGGCTCAGGACTGGCTGGCGATGCCGGTCCTGGCAGGCATGAAGAGCCGGAGCGAGACGTTCCCAGGCGCTGTTCACACCAAGAGCATCGAGGCGTTGATGCGCGATGGTCTGGCCTTGCAGGCCGGCACATCGCACTACTTCGGCCAGAACTTCAGCAGCGCCTACGACATCTCGTTTTCCAACCAGCGCAACCAGCGAGAGCTCTGCTATTCGACGTCGTGGGGCATCTCCACTCGCCTGATCGGCGGCGTGATCATGGCGCACGGTGACGACGCCGGCTTGATCCTGCCGCCACGCATTGCGCCGATCCAGGTGGCGGTCGTGCCGATCTTCAGGGACGCAGCCAGCCGGGATCTGGTCGAAGCCTTCATCGAGACCTGGCGCTGGGCGGTCGAAGGTGAGCGCATCCGGCTCCGGGTCGACTGGAGCGATGACCGGCCGGGCGAGAAGTTCAACCGCTGGGAGCTGAAGGGGGTGCCACTGCGGCTAGAGGTGGGCCCTCGGGACGTGGAGGCGCGCCAGGTCAGCCTGGTTGACCGGCTGACCCGCGAGCGTCGGCCGGTCCCGGCCGCCGGCCTCGCCGGGCGCCTCAGGGACGAGCTCAGCAGCTTCCAGCGCGACCTCTATCAGCGGGCGCTGGACTTCCGGGACCAGAACACGGTCGAGGTGTCGACGCTCGAGGAGCTTGTGGCGCACTTCAAAGAGCGCGCGGGAATCGTCTGGGCCCCCTGGTGTGAGAGCGAGGAGTGCGAGGCTCGCGTCAGCGAGGCAACCGGTGGCGTGCACACTCGCAACTTCGACCCGGACGCCGAGGCTGAGGGCTCCTGCCTCGTCTGTGGACGGCCGGCGAAACGCCGTGTTGCGTTTGCCCGGGCGTACTGACGTCACCAAGTACCGAATGGCAGTGGCAATTCTTTGGTAAGAACTGACGAAACCGTCGTGAGCATCTCGGAACTGCTTCGGATCTCGGAGCACCTGGCACCCGCGGATCGGGATCTGGTGCGGCAGGCGTACACTCGCGCCTCCGAGGCCCACATCGGTCAGCGCAGGGTATCGGGCGAGGAGTACGTCGAGCACCCGCTCCACGTGGCTCGGATCCTTGCCGATCTCGGCCTGGACGCCCAGACGCTGGCCGCCGCGCTGCTCCACGACACGGTGGAGGACACCGAGGTGACCATCGACGACGTCGCCTCTGAGTTCGGTCCCTCAGTCGCGCGCCTGGTCGAGGGCGTCACCAAGCTGAGCCGGATCGAGTTTCGGTCGGACCAGCAGCAGCATGCGGAGCACATTCGGCGGATGCTGCTGGCAATGGCGGACGACATCCGGGTCGTCCTGATCAAGCTGGCGGACCGGCTCCACAACATGAGGACGCTGGAGGCGCTGCCGGAAACGCGCCGGCGCAAGATCTCCCGCGAGACGATGGACATCTACGCCCCCCTGGCACACCGCCTCGGGATCGGGCAGGTCAAGTGGGAGCTGGAAGACCTGGCCTTCCGCATCCTGAACCCGGACGAGTACCACGAGATCGTCGGGCGGGTGAATCGCAAGCGGCGGGACCGCGAACGGATGGTCGCTGACCTTGGCGACATCCTGGCGCGGGAGCTGGAAAAGATCGGGATCCAGGCCGAGATCACCGGCCGTCCCAAGCACATCTACTCCATCTGGCAGAAGATGCGCCGGGATCAGAAGGAGTTCACACAGATTTACGACCTGCTGGCGATGCGGGTGCTGGTCGCCTCGGTGAAGGACTGCTACGGCGTGCTGGGCGTCGTTCACTCTCTGTGGAAGCCGCTGCCAGGACGGTTCAAGGACTACATCGCAATGGCGAAGTCCAACGGCTACCAGTCGTTGCATACGACCGTGATCTCCCACAGCGGGGAGCCGACAGAGGTCCAGATCCGCACCCAGGAGATGCACCGCGTCGCGGACTTCGGAGTTGCCGCCCACTGGTCGTACAAGGACAACGGGACAGATCCGCACTTCGACCAGAAGCTGAGCTGGCTGCGACTGCTCATGGAGTGGCAGAAGGAGGTCACCGACGCGGAGTCCTTCGTGGATGCCGTGAAGGTCGACATCTTCCAGGACGAGGTGTTCGTCTTCTCCCCGAAGGGGGACGTGCTCAACCTGCCGGCGGGTTCGACTCCGGTGGACTTCGCCTATCGGATCCACACCGAGGTCGGCCACCGCTGCATCGGAACGAAGGTCAATGGCCGGATGGTCCCCCTGGACTACGAGCTCAAGAACGGCGAGATCGTCGAGATCCTGACCTCCAAGGGCCCGCACGGCCCCAGCCGCGACTGGCTGAGCTTCGTCAAGAGCGCGTCGGCGCGCGAACGCATTCGAAAGTGGTTCAAGAGCCAGCGGCGCGAGGAGAACGTGTCCAAGGGTCGCGACATGCTGGAGAAGGAGCTGCACCGGATGCACCGGTTGAGCCTGAGCCAGCTTCCGGAGGGCAAGCTCGCCGAGATGGCGGCCCACTACAAGTACCAGGGCGCCGACGACTTTCTGGCCGCGATCGGATACGGCGACGTCTCGCCCCACTCCGTGGTAATGCGGATGGCGCTGACGCGGAGCGAAGAAGGGGACGAGCTGCGATCCATCCCCCTGATTCCGCAGGTGCAGCCGACACCCAGGGTGCTGGTGCGTGGCGAGCGGGGGATCCTTACCGCCATTGCGGGGTGCTGCCAGCCCGTCCCTGGCGATGCGATCACCGGCTTCACCACCCGGGGAAAGGGGGTCAGCGTTCACCGGATGGACTGCATCAACGCGATCAACAGCCCGGATGCTGACAGGCTGGTGCCGGTGGACTGGGACATGGAGGCGTCCCAGGTCTACCCGGTCTCGATCAAGATCGAGGCCTGGGATCGGACAGGGCTGCTCCGTGATATCGCGACCGTGGTGGCGGCGCAAAGGGTCAACATGGCCGCGGCTTCGGTGCACGTCTACGACGACAAGACGGCCGTTGTGTCCGCCACCGTGGAGGTCGACTCGCTGTCCCAGCTCTCGCGGCTGCTCGAAAAGCTGGAGCAGGTGAGGGACGTCCACACCGTCGCCCGTGAAGCGGCCAGCTGAATGATCGGCGGAAGATCGCCTGCTTCGTGATGACCGAGCAACGCCTGCACGTGGAGGTCACGGCCGATCGGCAGTTCGGTACCAACTCGTACCTGGTCGAAGACGAAGAGACCCGCGACGCGGCCGTGATCGACGCCAACCTCGAACCGGAGTTGATGGTTGACCTCGTCCGCAGTCGGGGCGTCTCCGTTAGAGCGATCCTGCTGACCCACACCGACATAGACCACATCGCGGGCCTGGTGCGGCTGCGCCAGGAGTTCGGAGATGTCCCGATCGCGGTTCACGGCGCGGAGCAAGAGGTGCTGACCGAAGGCCTTCCCCTGCGGAGTGAGTTCCCGCGCCCGCTGCCGACGTTCGGAAACGTGGATTCGCTCGTACCTGGCGAGGTCTATCGAGCCGGCGCTCTTGCCTTTGACGTCCTGCACACACCGGGCCACAGCCCGGGCGGAGTCACGCTCTGCATCGGGAACGCCCTCTTCACGGGCGACGCCCTGTTCGCCGGCTCCATCGGTCGCTCCGACTTTTCCAACAGCGACGGTCATGCACTGCTCCAGGGCATCCGGGAGCACCTGATGACACAGCCCGACGACAGAATCGTGTTCAGCGGCCACGGCCCGGTGAGCACGATCGGTCAAGAACGGCGCTACAACCCGTTCCTCTAGGAGGCCGGAGGCCGCCCAACAGCGGCGGGTAAACTCGGCGGATGCCGACGAGCCCACCGATCAAGGCCGCCCGTGGGGTGCGTGACATCCTGCCCGCCGAACGGGCCGGATACGCGGTCGTGGAGCGCGCCGCCCAGGAGGTGGCGCGACGCTTCGGCTATCAGCAGGTGGAGCTCCCGGTCATCGAGCCTGTGGAGCTGATCGAGCGGGGGCTCGGAAGCGACAGCGACGCCGGCGGCAAGGAGCTGTACCGCCTCGAGCCGCATGGCGATTCGGACGGGGATGCTCCCGCACGATTGGTGCTGCGCCCGGAAGGCACCGCGAGCATGGTCAGGGCTTACTTCCAGGGCGGCCTGAACCAGGGTCCGCAGCCGGTTCGGCTGTTCACTCTCGGGCCCATGTTCCGGCACGACAAGCCCCAGCACCTCCGCTACCGGCAGTTCTACCAGTTCGACCTCGAGGTGATCGGTGATGCGTCGCCGGCCTATGACGTGGAGGTCATCGAGCTGACGTGGGGCTGGATCGAGGGGATGGGGATTGGGCACGTGAGCCTCGAGCTGAACAGCATCGGGGACTTCAACTGCCGCCCGCAGTATCTGCGGCTGCTGCAGGACTACTACCGGCCGCTCAAAGACAGGCTGCACGGCGAATGCCAGCGCCGGCTTGAGCAGAATCCACTGCGGCTTCTGGACTGCAAAGAGGAGCAGTGCCAGCCCTTCAAGGCGGCTGCCCCGAGAATCACCGACCATCTGTGTGCGGCGTGCGCCGCTGCCTTCGAAAAGGTGAAGTCGTTGCTCGATGCCGCCGGCCTCGAGTACCGTCTCAACCCTTATCTGGTGCGCGGCCTGGACTACTACACGCGAACCGTCTTCGAGCTTCAGCACCGATCCCTTGGTGGAGCCCAGAACTCGCTGGGCGGTGGCGGTCGCTACGACGCTCTTGCCGCAGAACTGGGCTTTCCCGACACGCCTGGGGTTGGCTTCGCCGGTGGGATCGACCGGGTGGCGTACATGCTCCAGCACGAGCTGGGCAGCATCAAGGCGGCACCGGCTGCGCATGTGCTGGTGCTGCCGATGACGGAGGACCTTGAGCGGGAGGCGGCCCAGGTCGGACGCGTCTGCCGCAGTGCCGCGCCGACCGCGGTCGACTACAGCGCTCGCAGCCTGCGCGCCAAGATGCGCGCTGCGGACCGTTCTGGTGCCCGGTGGGCGGTGATCATGAATTCCGAAGAGGCGGAGCGACAGGTGGCACAGCTCCGCGACCTGGTCAGTGGCGATCAGCGGGAGGTGGCCTGGGACGCATTGCCCAGTGCGATAACTCAGGGGGGAGGGGAGGACTGAGCGGCTTCAATGCGCCCCACTGCGGCTCGATGCGCGCCGGCGACGCCGGCCGAGAGCTGGACCTTTACGGCTGGGTTGCCAGGCGCCGCGATCACGGCGGCTTGATCTTCGTGGACCTCCGCGACCGCTGGGGCGCTGTTCAGGTCGTCTTCAACCCCGCCACGGCTCCGACCGCGCACGCCGCCGCCGCGAGCCTTCGTGCCGAGTACGTCGTGCGCGTCCGCGGCATCGTTCAGAGGCGGCCCGAAGGGTCGGAAAATCCACACCTTTCCACCGGCGAGGTGGAGGTCCACGCCTGCGAGCTCGAGGTCCTGAACGAGAGCAAGACGCCGCCCTTTCAGGTCGAGGGTGACCTCGAGCCGGAGGAGACGGTGCGGCTCAAGTACCGCTACCTGGACCTCCGGCGTCCACGAATGCAGGACATAATGCGAGTGCGCCACCGAGTCAACCACATCACGCACTCGTACTTCGATGAGCACGAGTTTCTCGAGGTCGAGACTCCGATGCTGACCAAGAGCACACCCGAAGGCGCGCGCGATTTCCTGGTCCCCTCAAGGCTCCACCGGGGCCGGTTCTACGCGCTGCCCCAATCACCGCAGCAGATGAAGCAGCTGCTGATGGTCTCCGGCGTCCAGCGCTACTACCAGATCGCTCGCTGCCTGCGAGACGAAGACCTGAGGGCAGACCGCGCAGCCGAGTTCACACAGCTCGACGTGGAGATGTCGTTCAACGACGAGGAGGACGTCTTCGAGATCATCGAGGGCTGGATCGGCCGGCTGTGGAAGGAGATCCTCGACGTCGATCTGCCCCGCCCCTGGCCGCGCATCTCCATGGGTGAGGCGCTGCTCCGATACGGGACGGACAAGCCAGATCTGCGGTACGAGCTGGAAGTCGCAGATCTCGGCCACGCCCTGGCGCACACCGGGGCCCGGGTGTTCCGCTCGGCGCTGGACGGGGGCGGAGTGGTGCGCGGGCTGCGCGTACCAGGTGGCCGGGACATGACCCGCCGCGAGCTCGACGAGCTGGCTGTGATAGCCCGCGGTGCCGGCGGTGGAGGTCTGGCCTGGCTTCCTGGCGGGCCGCTGGACAAGTTCCTGACCCTCGACGAGCTGCAGGCGATTCAAGGAGCGACAGGGGCCGGCCCCGACGACGTGGTCCTGATCGCGGCTGACCGCAGGCGTCGGGCCGAGAAGGTCATGGGGCTGATCCGCGGCGAGGTCGCAAGACGCCGCAACCTTATCCGGGAAGGCGAATGGCGCTTTCTCTGGATCCACCCGATGTATCTGTTCGACGAGGACGACGAGGGCAACCTGACATACGGGCACCATCCGTTCACACGCCCGATGGAGGAGGACCTGGCGTTCCTGGACGAGCGTCCCTATGAGGTCCGGGCGCACGCCTACGACATCGTCTGCAACGGCTACGAGCTGGCGAGCGGCAGCCTCCGGATCCACGACCGAGCGATGCAGGAAAGGGTCTTCCAGATCCTCGGCCTCGACGGCGAGACCATTCAGGCGCGATTCGGCCACCTGCTGGAGGCGTTCGAGTACGGGGTCCCGCCTCACGGAGGCATCGCTCCCGGCCTCGACCGCATAGTGATGCTGCTGGCAGGCACCGACAACATCCGCGACGTGATCGCCTTCCCCAAGACCCAGTCCGTGCTCGACCTGATGATGGATGCGCCCAGCCCGGTCGAAGAGGGCCAGCTGGAGGAGCTGGGGATCCAGCTGAGAGCCTCAGACGTAGCTCCATCGCCGAGCCGGTAACATGTCCGTGTTCCCGTGGGGGACGAGGGTCACATGCGCGTTGCCCAACACCATATGCATAGGGACCCCGGGGTCCCGCGTGCGGCCCAGAAGCCCGCTTAGACGGGACCTGGAAGGCACCGGGCAGGGGACCCACCTGAGCGATCTCAGGACAGCCGACGGCCCTCTCCCTCCGGGCAACATCGGGGGGCGCCTGACCGGCGGACCTACTGGAAGGAGGGGACCCCCTCCCCCGGCTACGCCGCGTACCCCCCCGACATCCCACCCCGCGAAGCAGGCTTCGCGGGGACACCGGGTCGCGGGGACCCCCTCCCCCGGCTTCGCGGGGGAGATAGTAGCCGTCGCGACCTGGTTCACGCCCGTGCGGGTTGGCATCTGAATCAAGGGCATCAGGGCATGAGCTTCAGTGGCCTGCTGAGTCTTTTGAGCTGGGTTCCACCAGGGCTCGTGCTTGGTGCTGCGCTCGTGCTGCTGCTCGCCCAGCTCTTTCATTCCCTGCTGCACCACGGTCGCCGGCCTTACGTACCAGTACTGCTCCTGACCCTCGCCGGGATGTCTGCCGGCCAGCTCTGGGATGTGCTTGGGCTGCCAGGCCTACGCCTGGGCCAGGTCAACCTTCTCCCGGCGCTCCTCTTTGCAACCGCACTTCAGCCCCTCGTAAAGCCGCTGACCGTGCGGTTGCTGCCGTGAAATGCGGCAGAACCAGGGCGTGCGCTGACAGGTCCGTGGGTACGGCTGCCAGTGCACTGCAGCCGCTGTTCGAGCATGTGACCCTAAGATTGCTGCCGTAGTAGACGTTCTCCGAAAAAGGCGTCGGCGGTTTGGTCCGGCCGTGGTCGAGGTATGTCATTGCTGAACTTCCTGTATCTGGCCGCAGGTCTCGCGGTTCTCGCGGTGGCGCTGTTCCTGTGCATCGTGTTGCACCGCCTGGCCAGAGTCCTGGCGGCGTTGGAAGAGACTTTGATGACTACAGATGAGGCGATCCAGGAGGTGACTCCCGAACTGCGTGGCAGCCTGGGCAGCGTGAACGACATCGCCGGCGCGGTGAACGTCGGCTTGCGGGCCGCGGGCGAGGGCGCGAACCGCCTGACGGACGGGATCGCGCGCTCACTGGGGCCCACCCAGTCCACCCTCTATGGCGTGAGGGCCGGCGCCAGGAGTCTATTGCGCAGCTTCACCGGCCTCGACGGCGCCATGCCTCCCGAGCCTCCAAAGGAGATGGACAGATGACTAACGACAGTGAGAGCGGCGGCGGCTTCGGCTGGGGTCTTCTCGTGGGCCTCGCGCTTGGCTTCGTGGCCGGGGCGGCCCTCGCGTCCGGCCCAGGGCGTGAGCAGATGAAGACCCTGCGCGCACGAACGATCGAGCTGACCGGTACGGCTCGCCGCGTCGCACGTGATCCCGAACACCCGATAGGGCGCGCCATAAATGACGGCATCGCTGCGGCGAACCGCCGCCGTCAGGAGCTGGAGCGCACGGCACGCGACCGCTGGCAAGAGCGGAAGGACGTGGCAAAGGAGGCGCAGCCGGATGCCTGAAGCCGCCAGGCCCCAGCTCGCCGAGCTCAAAATACCCGCCCAGGGTGAGTTCATCGGGCTAGCGAAGCGGGTGGCCACCTCACTTGGCGGCCAGTTAGGCTTCAGCCTGGACGAAATCGACGATCTGGGAATCGCCGTTACGCAGGCCTGCGGCAGCGTAATCGAAGCGGCCGAGGAAGCCTGGGGGCCGGGAGCGACGCTGAAACTGAGCTTCGGTCCCAATGCGCGGGGGCTTGCGGTCGACGTCGAGGCGATAGCGCCGCGGTCGCGCGAGGCTCTCCCGGTTCCACGCTCACCCGCCGCTCCTGCGGCAAAGGCTGAAGCGGACATCCAGCGAGAGCTTGCCCGGGAGATGATCCGCCTCTTCGTCGACGACTTCCGGCATCAGGTCGACGCCGGCCGGCGTCAGATCAGGTACCGGATGGTGAAGTATCTGATCACTTGAGCCAGCCGCAGCCGCGGGTCGATCACGTCGATGTTCCGGCCGCGCCAAGGCGCGAGGAGCTGCGTCGCCTGCATCGCCTCTACGCCGAGACCGGCGACCGGCGTGAGCGGGCCGAGATCCGTGAGCAGCTTGTTCGTGGCTACGAGAGCCTTGTCCACTTCCTCGCCCGGCGCTTTCAGAACCGTGGCGAGCCGCTGGAGGACATAGTCCAGGTCGGCTTCCTGGGTCTGATCAAGGCGATCGACCGATTCGATCCCGACATGGGCAACGAGTTCACCACTTTCGCAACGCCTACGATCCTGGGAGAGATCCGGCGCTATTTCCGCGACAAGGGGTGGGCGATACGCTTCCCGCGCCGTCTGCAGGAGCTCTATCAGCAGGTGGTTCGGACCAACGAGGCGATGAAGAACGAGCTGAACCGGCAGCCGACGGTCGCCGAGGTGGCCGAACGTCTCGGGGTGCAGCCCGACGACGTCCTGGAGGCCATGGAGATGAGCTCCGCGCTGACCCCGGTGTCGATCGACGCTGTGACCGCGGGTGGCATTGACGACGGCGGACGGCCGCTCGCCGAGGCGGTAGGCGGCGATGATCCCAACCTGGACCGGGTCGAGATGCGCGATGTGCTCAATCGCGCCATGCAGCACCTGAACGAACGCGAGCGCCGCATCATGATCATGCGGTTCTTCGATGAGATGTCGCAGTCGGAGGTTGCAAAGCGGCTGGGTATCAGCCAGATGCACGTCTCGCGACTCCAGAGAGCCGCACTCGAGCAACTCCGGGAGCACCTGCCCGACGCGCCAGACCAGTAGCCGAACTGCAGATTCACGATCAGATCAAGTTCGGTGAGGCGTAGCGGGTAGGCCCGGCTCCGCCGGCCGAGTCCGGGGTCCCCACGAAATCTCGAGATTTCGTGGGGTGGAATTGAGTTGTGGCCACACGCTGCCGGACGCTGCCCGTCACCCACCACCGGTGAGTGGGCGGCAACCTTCTGCGCCAGCACGGAGGGGGTCTGGGGAGGGAGGCCTGACTCCCCCTGCTACGAAACAGGCGCGCCCGATACCGGCCGGTAAACTTACGCACTCGGTGACCGGAGCAGAGATCCGCAGACGTTTCCTCGCGCACTTCGAGAGCCGGGACCACCTCGTACTGGACAGCTTCCCACTCGTTCCAGCAGACGACCCCAGCACTCTTTTCATCTCGGCAGGAATGCAGCCGCTGCAGCCCTACTTCCGGGGGCTTCGGCCGCCGCCTCACGCCCGCCTGGCATCGAGCCAGAAGTGTTTTCGCACGGTTGACCTGGTCGAAGTCGGTAAAGACGACCGCCACGCGACCTTCCTTGAGATGCTGGGCAACTTCGCGCCCACCGGTGACTACTTCAAAGAGACGGCGATCCCGCTGGCATGGGAGCTGGTGACCGATCCCGTGAAGGGCTTCGGCCTGACAAGAGAGCGGCTGCGGGTCACCACCCATCCGACCGACGAGGAAGCCAGGGAGATCTGGCGCCGGCGGACCGACGTCAAGACCGACTGGATCTATGAGAACGAAGACAACTGGTGGGGCCTCGACCTTGGCCCGTGCGGCCCCGACTCGGAGATCTGGTGGGACCGCGGCCTGGAGTACGGCTGCGGCCAGCCCGACTGCCGGCCCGACCACTGCGACCGCTTTCTCGAGTTCTGGAACCTCGTCTTTCCACAGTTCGACAAGCAGCCGGACGGGAGCCTGCCGCCTCTGCCCACGCCGGCCATCGACACAGGCATGGGTCTCGAGCGAATCTCGTCCATCATCCAGCGCGTACCGAGCATCTTCGACGTAGACCTGTTTGCTCCGTTGATGGGGTTCGTCCGCGACTCGGCTCCGAACGTGACCCGGTTTTCCGAGCGTGTGATCTCGGACCACGTCCGCGCCGCCACCTTCGTGATCGCCGACGGGGTCGCGCCGGGAAACGAGGGGCGAGGATACGTCCTGCGCCGGGTCATCCGTCGCGCCGCACTGCACGCACGCCGAGCAGGTATGTCCCGCCCGCTGGCGGACGGCGTTCCCATGGTGGTCGCCACAATGAGCGACCAGTACCCGTACCTGGCTCAGCGCGAGGCGGACGCCCGAGAGGCGATCGCGGCGGAGCAGAACGCCTTCAACCGGACCGTTGAACGGGGTATCGACCTGTTCGAGCAGCTCGCCTCGCGTCCCGGAAAGGAGATCTCCGGCGGCGACGCATTCAGACTGCACGACACGTTCGGCTTCCCACTGGAGCTGACGCGCGAGCTGGCCGAGGAGCGGGGACTCGCGGTCGAAGAGGAAGGCTTTGCAGCCGCGATGGCACAGCAGCGCGAGCGGTCGCGGCAGGCGCACCAGCATCACTGGACGGGCCTCAACGCGATGCCCACCTCGGACTTCGTCGGGTACGACCAGCTCCGGGTCGAGGCCACCGTTGTGGCGCTGCGACACGACGGGGCCGAGGTCGTCGAGGCGGGGGAGGACGACGACGTCGAGGTCTACCTCGATCGCACTCCCTTCTACGCGGAGTCAGGCGGCCAGATCGGGGATACCGGACGGTTAACCGGTCCGCACGGGGAGGTCACGATCGAGGACACCCAGCGCCCGCTCGAAGGCGTCATCGCGCACCTGGGCCGGGTCAGCGTCGGCCTGCTTCGCGTCGGCGACCGGGTCGAGGCCTCAGTCGAAGCAGAGCGGCGGCGCCAGATCATGCGCCACCACACGGCGACTCATCTCTTGAACCGAGCCCTGGAGGAGCTGACCGGCCGCCGCAACCTGCAGCGGGGCTCCTGGGTCGGACCTGACCGTACGACCTTCGACTTCCCACTGGACCGCGCTCTGACGCCGGCCGAGCTGGACAGCCTGGCGGCTCGCATCAACGAGCAGGTCCGGGCTGCACTGCCGCTGACGGCGCGCATCCTCCCGTACCAGGAAGCGCGGGCGACCGGTGCCACCCACCTGTTCGATGAGAAATACGGCGACAAAGTTCGCGTCGTTTGCATCGGCGACTGGAGCTGCGAGTTCTGTGGTGGTACTCACGTGGGCACAAGCGCCGACGTCGGGCTTGCACTCATCGTCTCCGAGTTCAGCATCGGCAGGGGCCTGCGCCGCATCGAGCTCGTCGTGGGAGAGGCGGCAGAGGCCCTCGTCCGCCGCCGCCTCTCCACGCTGGACGAGCTCGGCACGATGCTGGGAGTCGGTCCTGACGATCTGGTCAGGAGGGTGACCGACCTTCGCCGCGAACTGAAGGACGGTGTTCGAGAGATCGAGAGCCTGCGCGACGAGCTGCGGTTGGCCCACGTCCGGGGCTCGAATGGCGGCCCCCGTCGACGGGAGGCGCGGGTGCCGCTGATCGCTCAAGAGGTGCCGGCTGTGGGCCAGGACGACTTGCGCGGCTACGCGGATCGTTACCTGGAGGCGCTGGGCGGCAGCGGCGTCGTCGCGGTAGCGAACGGCTCGAACTTCGTGATCAAGGTCTCAAGAGACCTGGCCGGCCAGCACCCCGCGACCGGGCTGGCGCCACTGCTCGGTCGCGGTGGCGGTAGGCCTGAGCTGGCTCAGGGCAGGCTTACCAAACCCGCGCTCCAGGCGTTCAACGAGCTGGAGGCAACCCTGAGGTGAGCCAGTTCCGATTCCTGAAGAGTCGCGACGACTACTACCGGCACTTCACCGCGCTGGACATCGGAACCGATCTCGTCAAGGCTCTTGTGGTCAGGCGGGAGACGCCCAACGGCTATGTGCTGGGCGTCAGCCGGGAGCCGCAGCACCCCGACGCCATGATCGGGGGCGCGATCGGAGACGTCGAGCTGGTAATCGACGCTTGCAACAGGGCGCTCGAGGCCGCCGAGGACATGGCGGGGACCGTTCCCGGCCAGGTCGTGATCGGCATCGCCGGTGAGATGGTGAAGGGCTTCTCTTCGTCGATCGCCTATCCTCGGGAGCGGCCGGTCGAGCGGGTCCGTGAGTCGGAGCTGCGCAACATGCTGCAGCTGGTCGAGAAACGAGCCCTGCGGGAGGCACAGCACCTCCTGGAGCTGGAGCGAGCCTACGGCGAGGTGGGCGAGGTCCGGCTGGTCCACTCGGCCATCACCCAGGTGCGCATCGACGGCTATCCCGTCACCAACCCGATCGGCTTCCAGGGCCGCAACCTTGAGGTGACGGTGTTCAACACGTTCGCGCCGATGTCGCAGATCTCCAGGCTGGAGGTCCTGGCCAGAGAGCTGGATCTCGAGATCGCGGGCACGGTATCCCAGCCTTACGCGCTGGCTCGCGCCTGTGCCGGCGACGAGGCGTGGGAGCTGGGTGGCATCTTCGTCGACATCGGAGGTGGCACTACGGACGTGGCGCTGCTACGCGGAGGTGGGGTGGAGGGGACCCGGATGTTCGGCCTGGGCGGCCAGGCTTTCACGCGGCGGCTGTCTGCCGAGCTGGGGTTGAGCTACCACGAGGCCGAGGCACGGAAGTTCCGCCACTCCGAGGGCTTGCTGCCGGCCGATCAGGAGTACGCGGTGAGCCAGCTTCTCCAGGCCGACATCGAGGTGCTCCTTCAGGGCCTGGCCCTCTGTCTACGTGAGCTTGCCAGAGGGGAGGTTCTCCCGGCTAACATCTACGTTTGCGGCGGTGGCAGCCTGCTGCCGGGGCTGGTGAACGAGCTCCACAAGAACGTGTGGGCGGAGGGACTGCCGTTCGAGCGCCAGCCGCATGCCCGTCTGTTGACCCCAGGGGATGCTCACAATCTCATCGACTCGACCGGCCAGCTCCTCAATGCGCAGGACGTCTGCCCGATGGCCCTGGCCAGTCACGCCCTGCGGGTCGAGTCGGAGGACCGCGACGCCGTGAACAACGTGATGCGAGGCGTTCTCAAGGCGATGAAGGGCTGATGGCTGCCGAGCCCATACACGTAGAGGTCGACGACGAAGTCCCCGCGATCGTCGAGCGCATCCGCCGAAGCGCTGCCGACGAAATCCACCTCGTACTCCCACAGCACGCGCGCTTCGGCCAGAGCCGGTTCAACTTCCAGCTGCTGAAGCAGTACGCCATGCGACTCGGAAAGCGAGTGGCTATCGTGTCATCGGACCCCGGGGTGCAGCGGCTCGCCGAGGAGAGCGGCTTCGGTTCCTTCCGGCTGCCCGAGCAGGGATTTCCAGGCCGGCGTTTTCCGGTCGCGGGCCCTCCTGGAGCGACGAACGGTCCCCCTGGCGGCACTCGCTCCCGATGGGCGACGGCGAGCACGGGTGGTCCGGGCGCGACGCCGCAGGTCCCCGGCGGTCCAGGACCTGCCGGTGCCGGAGTTGCCGGCGTCGACCGGCTCGGGCGTCCGCTGCGGCCCGCTGTGCCCGGTGCCCGAATCCGGATCGGCTCACCGCAGCGGCTGCCGGCAAAGTTGACCGCGTTCCAGCCAGCGCGTTATGTGCTCTACGCCGCCGCCGCGGCGCTCCTCCTGGCGGGCATTCTGGCGACGGTCTTCTACGTGCCCTCGGCCAGGGTGACGCTGGTGGCGCAGGCGCAGTCCCTTTCGACGCCGGTGAACGTCGCCGCCGAGCCCGGGAAGCCACCGATCCATGTCCGGGTCGCAACCCTCACGAAGAAGGCGTCGGTCCAGGGCCAGGCGACGGGGGTCAAGACCACCGGGGGTCAGCTGGCAGTAGGCCAGTTCGTCTACATCAACGGCTGCCAATTCGATCTGCTGCTCCCGAGGGGCCAGCGGCTGGTCAGCGTCAGCGGGGTAAGGTTCGCGCAACTTGACGAAGTCCAGGTGCATGGTAACGGCGGGACCGCTGACGCGAGCATCAAGGCGGAGCAGCCCGGGCAAAGCGGGAACGTGGGCCCCGGGCAGATCACGGGAATCGACAAGAACCCCTACCCCTGCCTCGTCGGGTCCAACCCGGCACCTACGACGGGCGGAACCGATGATCAGAAGCAGACCATCATCCAGACCTCCGACATCCAGAGCGCGAAGGCGAAGCTGGAGCAGGACCTCCGCCAGCCCGCACTGGACGAGCTCACCCATGGTCAGCAGAAAGGCGAGAAGCTGGGCAACCAGCCATACTTCGCAGAGGAGTTCACGACGACGCACAACGTCGACGAGAACTATCCGAACTTCACCGCAACGCTCACCCTGCAGGCTGAGGGGCACTACTACGTCACTGACGACGTCGACAGATACTTCGCGGACCAGCTGAAGAGCAAGGTGCCAGCCAGTCTGCAGCTCACCTCGAACCAGGTGACCCCGACCTACACCGTGTCGGAGACCGCGGGAGGCCACCTGGACTTTGCCGGCCAGGCCACGGGCTACGTGGCACCGAGACTGGATACGGATAAGGTGAGCGGTCAGCTGGTTGGCAAGACGTCCTCCCAGGCCCAACAGCTGCTGACCAAGCTGCCGGTGCGCCGGGTGGACATCCAGCAGATGCCGCTGCCGCTGCCGCTGCTTCCTTTCTCCTCATCCCGCATCTACATCGACTACGTCATCGACCCGGCTGCCGCCGCGCCCAAGCCGGCGTGAGGGACGGTGGGCCGGACTCTGGCTGTAGACCCTGGCAGCCGCCGCCTGGGCGTAGCGGTGAGCGACCCGACCGGCACCATCGCGCAGCCGCTGACGGTGGTCTCGGCCCAGCCGTCGAACACCCTGATTGAGCGCCTGGCCGCGCTGACCCGCGAGCAGGAGGCCACCGCTCTTGTGGTGGGCCTGCCGCGCCGGCTGGACGGGCGACTGGGTCCGGAGGCCGAGGCCGCGCGCAGGCTGGCGGACCAGTTGCGTAGGGCCACCGGTCTGAAGGTGACCATGGTGGACGAGCGCCTCAGCAGCGCAGCGGCCGAGCGGGCGCTGCTGAGCACCGGCGCCAGCCGCGCGCGGCGGCGCCGGCTCTCCGACCAGGTGGCGGCGGCCCTGATCCTGCAGTCGTTTCTTGACTCCGCAAAGCCCGGTGGCTGACGAGCTGAACCAACCACAGGAAGTGACGCTGATCGACGAGGCCGGCGCGGAGCGCCGGTTCCTCTTGCACGACGCGTTCGAGGCTGACGAAGGGACTTACTACCTCGTAGAGTCGGCAGACGATCCCGATGACGTGCTCCTGCTCAAGGAAGGCGGAGGGATCCTCGAGACCGTTGATCAGGAGGAGTTCGACAGAGTAATCGCGCTGCTCGAAGCGGAAGGATGACCCCGGTAACGGGGCCCTCGCCAGCGCGTTTGACCTGTATCGCAGATTCTCGACCTGGCCGGCGGGGACGGGAATCTGGAGGGGGTACTTGATGAAGAAGCTAGTGGTCCTGGTATTGCTGTTAGCCGGCTGCGGAGTGGCCGGCAATCGAGGTTACGACTGGGTGAACAGCCAGGTCTATGCGCCGATGTCGAGCCAGTCGCAGCCGGTCAGCTTCCACATCGATCCCGGCGAGAGCACCGACCGGATCGCCCAGGACCTCTACAACCACCGGCTCATCCATTCACCTGAGGTCTTCCTGGTCTGGCTGAAGTACCGCGATAGCAGCGCGCCGCTGCAAGCCGGCGACTTTGTCCTCAATCGGAATATGAACATGATCCAGGTCATCCACGCCTTGGGCCGGGCCCAGGTGGTGCAGGTTGCCGTGAGCCTGCCCGAGGGGTACACGATGCAGCTCATGGCACAGAGTGCCGAGAAAGCCCGGCTGGGCACGGCCAACGACTACCTGGCCGCCGCCCAGGACCTGAGCTGGGAGTACGACTTCCTGGCGGGCCGCCCAGCTGCCGCACCGAAGAACCTGGAGGGCTTCCTCTTTCCGGACAGCTACAAGCTGGACCAGGGCGCGTCGGCCCGCGACCTGGTGAAGCGTCAGCTCGAGCGGTTCGGCCAGGTGGTCACCCCGGACCTCCGCGCCTCGGCCGGCCAGGGATCGAACGCCCGCCCGGCCGAGTCGCTGTTCAACATCGTCACACTGGCATCCATGGTCGAGCGAGAGGTCAACCAGGACTCCGACCGCCCTGTGGTCTGTGAGGTCTACTACAACCGCCTCGCCAGGAACATGGCTCTCCAGGTCGACGCGACGGTGCTCTACGGCCTGGGCAAGTGGCAGAACACGGTCACCCAGGCTGATCTGACCGCGAACACGCCATACAACACGTACCTGCACAAGGGCCTGCCTCCCGGCCCCATCTCGAATCCCGGCCTGGCCGCGATCAAGGCCTGCCTCAGCCCGCAGAAGAACGACTACCTCTTCTACTTCGCCGACACCAAGGGGGTGACCCATTACGCCCGCACGCAGGCCGAGTTCGACCAGCAGAAGCGGCAGTTCGGCGTCTCAGGCCAGTAGCTCTCGTCCCGAGCATCGGGTGCTGCTGCTCGGGCACGGGATCGCGTACTCGGCAAGCCCGGCGATGCAGAACGCCGCCTTCCGGGCAGCCGGCCTCGACTGGTCGTACGAGATCCTCGACGTGGCGTCCGATCACCTGCCGGCGGCGGTGGAGTCGCTGCGCGACCCGGTTGTGACCGGTGCCAATGTGAGCATCCCCCACAAGGTCGCGGTGATGCCACTGCTCGACGCGCTGGAAGGGGAGGCGACTTCAGCCGGGGCCGTTAACACGATCCGGTGCCAGGGCCGCCGTCTGATAGGTTCGAACACCGACATAACCGGTGTGCGGGTCGCGCTGGGCACTGTTGGCGTGGAGCCAGAGGGCGCCAGAGTCGTCGTGCTGGGGGTGGGCGGTTCGGCCCGAGCCGCGGCTGTCGCGCTGCGCGGTGCCGACGTGACCTTTGTAGCGAGGCGGCTGGAAGCCGGCGCCGGGCTTCCCGGCAGGGTGCTGGAGTGGGGTGACCCCGCGTGGCCGTCGCTCGTGCGCCACGCCGAGCTGCTCCTGAACGCGACGCCGCTCGGTAGACGGGGAGAGATGCCTCTGCGCCCGGCCTACCTGCCACCGCGGGGCGCAGTCATCGACCTCGTCTACGTGAGCGGCGGCACGCCGCTTGTCAGACGAGCTCGCCAGCTCGGGCTGCGCTGCGCTGACGGCTGGGCCGTGCTCCTGGCCCAGGGCGCAGCCGCCTTCCAGGCCTGGACGTCATTGCCGGCACCCGTCGACGCCATGCGCGCAGCCCTCCCAGAGCATGTGAATGGCTACACATGACGCCCACCCCTGGGGCGGGCGTGGTGCAAGCCCCGCACTGACCCACGCAGGACGCGCCTAGGGATGTCGGGACTGGCTGTCTCAGCCGGCTGGGGGTTCGTGGGTCTGCTGGTCGGGGTCCTGGTCCGCGTGCTCTCTGTTCGGCTGGGCCATGGCGAGGGCCTCGAGGCTGGACACCGGCCCTGGCAGGTCTATGGTCCGGTGGCTGCGACGGCTGTTCTGTTCGCCATCTTCGGCTGGAGGATCGGAGCCGGCCCGGAGCTGTTGATCAGGAGCCTGTGGGTGGCGCTGCTGGTGCAGGTGATCTTCTTCGACCTCGAGCACCAGCTGATTCTCGACCGCGTGCTGTTGCCTGGCGCAGTGGCTGCGCTGATCCTCAGCTCGTTCACCCCCCACCTGGGACTGCTGGCTGCCGTCCTGACCGGAGTCGCGACAGGCGCCATTTTCCTGGCCATCGCAGCTCTGGGCTCTGCGGTCTTCAAGGCGGAGGCTATGGGACTGGGCGATGTGAAGCTCAGCGTCTTCCTGGGCCTGATCCTGGGCCCTCAGCCGACCTTCGTCGCGGTCCTGCTCGGCCTGATCCTGGCAGGAGTGGTCGCCGGCGGCCTCGTCGTGCTGCGCCTGCGATCGATGCGGGATTCGATCCCATATGGTCCCTTCCTGGCAGCGGGCGCACTGGCCGCACTCTACTCGGTGTCCGGCCAGTAAAGTGTCGGATTCCGCAGTATCGACGATTACAATCGCCCACGGAATGCCGAAGAACCTGCTCGCGGGGGAGAGCATGGTCATGCAACCCCTGCGCAAGCACTGGATCGTGCTGGTCAGCGGTTTGTGGCTTCCCACAGTGGTCGGGCTGGTCGTGCTCTTCATCGACGTTGCGCTCCAGATCCCCCAGATCACGCAGGAGTTCCGGGTTCTGGTGACGGTGATCGTGCTGCTGATATGGGGCGCGTGGGCGACCGTCGTCTATCTGCAGTGGTCCTCAGCCGAGCTCACGGTGACGGACCAGCGTGTGATCCTTGAAGAGGGCATCTTCACCCGGAGCAGCAAAGTCATCCCGCTGGACCGGGTCCAGGACGTGAGCACGAAGCAGTCCCTTGTGGGCCGGATCCTGAAATATGGTCTTGTGGAGGTTGACGCCGCAGGTGCTCAGGGCGCCGAGAAGTTTGACTACTGCAGATCGCCCGAGCTGCTGCGTGACCAGGTTTTCATCCTTTCAGAGCAGCTACGGCGGGGGTGACGACCAATCCGTATCGAGGACTCTCCTCTGCCACGTCGGGGGAGTACCGGACGAAGCCACGGGAGGCGGTGACCTGGCGCGAATAACCGTTGACGTCCCTGGCCGTCCCTATCCCGTCGTGATTGGCCGCGGAGCGCTCCAGGACCTGCCCCGGCTGGTCAAGGAGATGGGTGTGACGGCCGCTGCGGTGGTGACAGATCGAACGCTGGCCGGCCTGTGGGGCGGGGTCCTCCAGGATGGGCTGACCGGCTACGGGCTGACGGCGTGGATCCACGCGGTCGAGCCTGGCGAGCGCGCCAAGAGCCTGACCGAGCTCGAGCGCGTGCTGAACTTCCTCGAGGCCTCGAGCATCGATCGCCGCGGTGTTGTCATCGCCCTCGGCGGCGGCACCGTCGGAGACCTGGCCGGGTTTGCGGCTGCGGTGTGGCTCAGGGGCATCCGCTGCGTGCAGGTGCCGACGACCCTGCTGGCGATTGTCGACTCCAGCATCGGCGGCAAGACGGGCGTGAACCTGGGTCGAACCAAGAACGCCGTCGGCGCTTACTGGCAGCCGGCGCTGGTGGTCAGCGACCTCGCGCTGCTGGAGACGCTTCCGAATACCGACTACCTTGCCGCCTTCGGAGAGATCGTGAAGTATGCCGTCGCGATGGACTGCCGGTTGGCCGAATGGCTGGAGGCCGACGCTGAGTCCCTGCTGAACCGGTCGAGTGAGGCACTCGAGCCTGTCGTGGCGAGGTGTGTCGAGCTCAAGGCAAAGGTCGTGGCCGCCGATGAGAGGGAGGGGGGGTTGCGGGCGATACTCAATTACGGGCATACGGTTGGCCACGCGGTCGAGAGCGCCTCCGCCTACACGGCCGCGCATGGGAGGGCGGTTGCCCTGGGGATGGAGGCAGCCGCTCGGATCAGCCTGGAGATGGGCCTGTGCGACAGCGCCCTGGTCGGCAGGCAGGCCGCGATGATGGATCGGTTCGGCCTGCCCGGCGAGCTGCCGCCGGTGACCTCCGAGGCGGTCCTGGCTGCAGTTCCGCGCGACAAGAAGAGCGTGGGTGGAAGAGTCCCTTGGGTGCTGCCCCGTGAGATGGGCAGGGCGCAGCTCGGGATCAAAGTGCCTGCCGAGACCCTGGCCAGGGTCGTTCGGGCTCTCCTACCTTGACCGGCCAGGTGAAGCGATATCTGATCGTCAACGGGCCCAACCTCAACCTCCTGGGCACGAGGGAGCCGCAGATTTACGGCACCATCACCCTCGACGAGATCGAGACCCAGGTGCGCCGCCGTGCAGTCGAGATAGGCTGCGAGGTGGTCTGCTTTCAGTCCAACTCGGAAGGCGCCATCATCGACTTCCTGCAGCGGGAGGCGCCCGCCTCTTCAGGCATAGTTCTCAACCCAGGAGGCCTGACCCACTCCTCGTACGCGCTTTACGATTGTCTACGCGCGCTTGCGGTCCCGGTCGTCGAAGTGCACCTGTCCAACCTCCACGCCCGAGCAGAGAGCTTTCGTACCCAGGATGTGACGGCACCGGCCGCGGTGGGCGTGATCCAGGGGCTGGGCCCGCGCGGCTATCTCATGGCGATGGAGTACTTGGTTGATCGAGACGAATGACTTCCGAGTCGGCAGCGTGTTCGAGATGGACGGCAAGCTGCTGAGCATCGTCAGCGTCGAGCACATCAAACTCGCCCGAGCCGGTGCGATCATCAAAGCGAAACTTCGCAATGTCCGCGACGGCTCGATCTTCGAACACAGCTTCCGCAGCGGCGAGAAGTTCAAGGCAGTGCGGATTGAGAAGTCAGAGGCCACTTACCTCTATGGCGAGGGAAACTTCCACCACTTCATGGACTCGACGACCTACGATCAGATCGCGCTCGATCGCTCGCAGGTTGCTGACGTGCTCCCGTTCCTCAAGGAGGGCAATCCCGTGAGCGTGCTCCGGTACGAGGACTCGGTGATCGGCGTCGAGCTGCCTGTGACTGTGGACCTCGCAGTAGCTGCGACCGAGCCCGGCGTGCGTGGTGACACCGTCTCCGGCGCCACCAAGCCTGCTCGGCTCGAGACCGGGGCCACCGCCCAGGTCCCACTCTTCATAAACGCGGGCGACAGGATACGGGTGGACACCCGCACCGGCAACTACGTCGAGCGGGTTTCGGGGTGAAGCAGGCCACACTCACGTCAGCCGGCCGGCCTTCGAGCGCCGCCGCTAACATCGCATCGATGGAGCATGCTGCACCGGCCGGAAGTGTCCGAGTTGCCAACGAGGTCATTGCCAGCATTGCGGCGATGGCAGCGCGTGAGGTGGAGGGGGTGGAAGGGCTGGACGAGGCGAACGCCCGTCACTTCGGCGACTGGATCAAGCGTGAGACCGCACATCGCGGAGTACGTGTCGTCCTGGACGCCGAGCACAAGATCCACCTCGACGTATTCCTGACCGTCGACGCTGAGGCTGTCCTGCGCGACGTCGCCGAAAGGGTGCAGGACAACGTCATCGAAGCGGTCCAGCGGATGCTCGGCCTCGAGGTGGCGGAGGTCAACGTCTTCGTCTCCAGCATCGCGTTCGCCACATAGGGGTGCGGCCCAAGAGCACCCCCAAGCGCGTGCCGGGGGGACCGCGCCACCGTGCGAGGGAGCTGGCGCTGAAGGTCCTCTTCCAGCTGGAGCACAGCCCGGGTGACGACCCGATCGAGGCACTGGCTTACCAGGCGGCTGAGGAGCAGTCCACCCGCTCCGTCATGGAATTCGCCGAGGAGCTGGTTCGGGGCGTCACGGAGAACCGCTCTCAGCTGGACGGCGCCATCCAGGCGGCCTCCACCAACTGGAAGGTCGACCAGATGGGCCGCGTGGATCGGATCATCCTGCGAATGGCCGTGTACGAGATCGCCGTAGCTCGCAAGATCCCGATCCGAGCCGCGATCAACGAGTCTATCGGGCTGGCCAAGACTTTCGGCGGCGAGGAGTCGAGCCGGTTCGTGAACGGCATCCTGGGCAAGGTCGCCGAAACCGTAGTGCCGTGAAGCCGGAGGGCTCGAAGCCACCGGGCCTGGACGCCCTCCTGGACCAGCTGGAGGTGCTGATCGGCCGGCTCGCCGATCCCAACGCCCCGCTCGACCGGCTCGTCGCGGACTTCGAAGATGCCGGCCGCCTCGTCGAGGCGGCGCAGGCCCAGCTGGCGGCAGCCACTGAGCGGGTGGCGCGGCAGGAGCGCTGACGTGCGCTACATCCTGCCGCCCCTCGTGGCATGGGCGATCGCCCAGGTGATGAAGCTGACGCTGGCCTCGATCCGCGAGCGCCGCCTCGACCTGCGGGTGCTGGCTCAGCAGGGGGGCATGCCAAGCTCACACGCGGCGATCGTGTCTGGCCTGACGGCCGCGGTGGGCAGGATCGACGGCCTCCGCTCAGCCACGTTCGCGATCGCGCTTATCTTGTCGTTTGTGGTGATGTACGACGCTCAGGGCGTTCGTCGCGCAGCAGGCCGCCAGGCCGCGGTCCTTAACCGCCTGGTGGAGGACGTCTTCGCCATGCGTGGCATCCAGGAATACCGCGTACGCGAGCTTCTCGGCCACACACCGGTGGAGGTCCTGATCGGGGCCGGGCTGGGCGTCGCTGTGGGGCTGCTGCCGTTCTGAAGCGACGCGGGCCGCGCCTGGATGCGGCCCTGACCAAGGCCGGCCTGGCCGAGTCGCGGACCCGGGCGCAGGCACTGATCCTGGCGGGAAAGGTCCGTGTCAACGGCGAGACGGTTCGCACCCCTGACCGCCCGGTACAGCCTGACTCGCGCCTGGAGCTGATCCAACCGTCGCCGTATGTCAGCCGTGGCGGCGAGAAGCTCGCTCCGGCGCTCGACGAGTTCGGCATCAGGGTCGAGGGGCGGGTGTGCGCCGACATCGGCGCCTCCACCGGCGGATTCACCGACGTGCTGCTGCAGCGCGGAGCAGCCCGTGTTTACGCGGTGGACGTTGGGCGAGGGCTTCTGCACTGGCGACTGCGTCAGAATCCGCGCGTGGTGCTGATGGAGCGCGTGAACGCCCGACATCTCGATTCTTTCCCGGAGCCGGTGTCGCTGGTGACGGTTGACGTGTCGTTCATCGGTCTCGAGAAGGTCCTGCCGGCCGTGCGGCGGTCCGCACCCGGGGCCGAGCTCGTGGTGCTCTTCAAACCGCAGTTCCAGGTTGATCGTGGCGAGGTCGCATCGGGCGGGGTAGTCCGGGACGCGGCGGCGGTGGCCTCGGCGCTGGACCGATTCCGAGCGTGGTGCGCTGCGAACGGCTTTCGGCTGCTGGGCGAGACGTGGGCAGCCGTTGCCGGTGCGGCGGGCAACCGGGAGCGTCTGTTCCACCTCCAGGCGAGCACGTGATCGGCTTCATCCGCCACCCCCACGTCGACCGCCAGGTCACCGGCCTCGAGGCGGCCCGGCGCTTTCTGGAGAGCTCGGGAATCAATGTGTGGGAGTCCACGAGGGAGGGGCGCCTTGTCGTGCCGAGGGCGACGCGCCTGCTGGTTACGCTGGGCGGCGACGGAACGCTGCTCTCGGTCGCAAGCCTCGCCGCGCGGCACGACGTTCCCGTGCTGGGGGTAAACCTCGGCCGGCTCGGTTTTCTGACCGAGCTGGAGGTGGACGGACTCTGCACGGGGCTGCAGCGCTTCCTCGATGGCGACTTTCGGCTTGACCTGCGCACGCTGCTGGAGGTGGTCGTCGAGCGGGAGGGAAGGCGCCTTCGCCGCGCGCTGGGGCTCAACGAGCTGGTGCTGCAGCGACCGGCGCAGGATGGTCTGCTGCGGCTGCGCCTGCTGGTGGATGGTCAGGAGATTGGGCAGATCGACGCCGACGGCGTGCTGGTCGCGACGGCGACCGGCTCCACCGCATACGCGCTTGCGGCGGGTGGGCCGATCCTCGAGCCGACGATCGAAGACCTGGTGCTGGTTCCGATGGCGCCCTTCGCACTCACAGTTCGCCCCATGGTGCTGTCACCGGACCAGGGCATCTCCGTCGAGCTTCCGCGGAGTGCGGCCGAAGGATGTGTCGATGGCGGACCTGTGTGGCGCTTGCGGCGCGGCGACCGGGTTCGAGTCTCGGGTTTTGAGCGCCGCCTCCAGATGGTGCGGTTCACGCCGCCAGAGCGCTTCTTCACGCTGCTTCGCCTGAAGCTCGGCTGGGGTCTTCCCCTGGTGCCGACGCCCGAGCGGACCGCGGGCCGGACCTCCCCGAGTTGAGCCCTGCATTCCTCATCTGAGGGCGCCCCTGAGGTCTGAGGACCTTCCCACGGGCCCCTGTGCACCAAAGCTTTTCACCGCGGCGGACGGCGCGACTCGCCGATGGCGGATTAACAACCGGACTTGCCAATCGAACGCCCGTTCGCATAGGATGGGCCGCATGCTTGAAGAGCTCCACGTGCGGGACCTGGCCCTTGTCGACAGCGCCCGCGTCCGGTTCGGCCCCGGCCTGAATTTGCTGACTGGCGAGACCGGCAGCGGCAAGTCGCTCATCGTGGACGCGCTCGGTCTCTGCCTGGGATCACGCGCGAGCACTGACCAGATCCGGCAGGGGGCGGATCGAGCCTGCGCGGAGGCTGTGTTCGACATCGCCGAGGTAGCACCTGCCAGACGGGCACTCGATACCTTCGGCCACGAGCCGGCGGGCGAGCTGGTGCTGACCCGAGAAGTAGGGCGCCGCGGCGTCGCTCGGATCAACGGCCGGCCGGCCGCACCCGGGCAGCTGCGCGACCTCGGCAGAAGTCTGGTGGGGATCCACGGGCAGCACGATCAGCGGCTGCTCGTGGACCCTCAGGCTCAGACCCTGCTCCTCGACTCGTTCGGGGCTGCTCTCCCGGCGCGGGAGGCGGTCGAGGCTGCGCACGAGACCTGGATCGACGCCGGGCGGCGGCTCGCCGACCTCCAGCGAATGCAGGCGCGTGGCCAGCGGGAGGAGGAGTACCTCCGCTGGCAGCTCGAGGAGCTGAGGGCGGCCGATCTCAGGCCCGGCGAGGACGCCGAGCTGACGGCTGAGCGTTCGGTCGTGCGTCACTCCGCCAAGCTCGTGGAGCTGATCGGCGCCGCGGTCGGGGCTCTGCGTGCCGAGGAGGGACTTCCATCCGCCGTCGGCGGCGTGAGGGGTGCCTCCGAGCTCGATCCGCGGCTGACCGAGGTGGCCGACCGGCTCGAAGTGCTGGACTCTGAGCTGGCCGACGTGAGCGCCGGACTCCGTCGCTACCTCGATGAGCTGGACGCCGACCCTGCGCGTCTGGAGCAGATCGAGGCGCGCCTGGCCGCGCTTGAGCAGATCAAGCGCAAGTACGGGGGCAGCATCGATGCCGCGGTGGGAGAGCGTGAGCGGCTGGAGTCTCAACTCGGTCAGATGGCCGATCTCGGGGCTGCTCTCGAGACCGCCGAGCGAGAGGTGGCCGAGGCGCGCGCCGGGCTGGACCGTGCGGCGGCTGAGCTCACCGATCTGCGTGCTGAAGCTGCAGGACGGCTCACGCGTGCCGTCACCGAGGAGCTGAGCGGCCTCCGTCTGGGAGGGGCGGTCTTCGAGGCACGTCTGGTGTCGCGGCAGGATGTCGCCGCCGATGGTGCTGAGGAGGTCGAGATGCGGTTCTCGGCCAACCCCGGCGAAGTGCCCGCGCCGCTTGCCAGGGTCGCATCAGGCGGAGAGCTGTCGCGTGTGATGCTGGCAATTCGGGCCGCCGGCGCCGAATCAGAAGAACTCCCCACCCTGGTCTTTGACGAGGTTGACGCGGGCATCGGTGGAGAGGCCGCCGTCCAGGTCGGCCTGCGACTGAAGGCGCTCGGAGCCAAGCGGCAGGTCCTGGTCGTCACCCACCTGGCGCAGATCGCGTGTTTCGCCGACCATCACCTGATCGTGGAAAAGGCTCGCGACGCCGACGGCCGCCACGTCGTCCGGGTTCGCGAGCTGGTCGCCGAAGAAGAGAGGGCCTGTGAGCTGGCGCGCATGATGAGCGGCACGATCACGGAAAAGGCGCTGGCTCGCGCACACGAGCTGATAGATGAGGCTGGAACCGGTGGCCTCCATTTGCGGGTCGCCTCATGACCGAGGACAGCCCGGCGCCGCCGCCAGGCTGCCCGGTGGCGGGGGGATCGCGGCACGGCTCCAACTCGATAGATTTGGCCCCAATCGATGCGATACGCGATCCTCGGCGCAGGCGGCGTCGGACTGCTGGTCGGCGGTGCACTTGCCCTTGCCGGTCATCCGGTTCGCCTGATCCTGCGGCCAGACGCGCGGGACCTTTATCCGGGAGGAGTCCATGTCAAGAGCGCGCTCCTGGGTGAGTTCGACGTCGACGTCCCCGCCAGCACCCGGCTCGATCGTGAGATAGACGTTCTCTGGGTGACGGTCAAGGCTACTCAGCTGGAAGACGCTCTCCGGCTGGCATCGCCAGCCGTCAGTCCTCAGGCGGTTGTAGTCCCCCTACTGAACGGCGTCGACCACGTGTCGCGTCTCCGCGAGGTGTACGGGAATCAGGTCATCGCAGGCGCCATCCGCGTCGAGTCGGAACGCGTCGGCCCGGGTCAGGTCGTACACGCGGGCCAGCTTGTCTCGACGGAGCTGGCGCCACCTCCACCGCTGCGGGGCCGCGCCGAAGCGATAGCGGACGAGATGCGGCGAGCAGGCCTGCCCTGCGTCGTCCGCGAGCGTGAGGCGGACGTGATGTGGGGCAAGCTCGCGCTGCTGGCTCCTTTCGCGCTCGGCACGAGCAGCCTCGGCATGCCCATTGGGCCGGCGCGTGAGGACCCCGAGCTGCGCCGGCTGATGCTGGAGGCGATCCAAGAGATCTGCGAAGTCGCCACCACTGAGGGTGCGCAGCTCGAGCCCGCGGTCTTCTTCCAAGCCCTACTGGACCTGCCGCACCTGATGCGTTCATCAATGCAGAAGGATCTCCAGGCGGGGCGGCAGCCGGAGCTGGATGCCATCGCTGGAGCGGTGCTGCGGCGAGGACGGGAACGGGGCATTCCGACTCCGGCGACAGCGGAACTGGTTCGGCGCCTTGGCGGATCGCAGAGCCAGAACCTTTAGCGGCCCGGGCGACCCCCGCCTTAGCCGGGCGCTCTGCATCGTGGCTCATCCGGACGACGTCGACTTCTTCGCAGCCGGCACCGTCCTTCTGATGACGCGCAACGGCGTGACTGTCGATTTTGTGCTGGCCACGTCGGGAGACAAGGGCAGTCGCGACCCTTCCACGTCGGCCGCGGAGCTGGCGGCCAGTCGGGAGCGGGAGCAACTGGCGTCAGCGGCGGTGCTCGGCGCCAGCCGCGTCGAGTTTCTCCGTCACGGGGACGCCGAGCTGGTGGACACTCTGGAGCTCCGTGGCGAGCTCGTTCGAGAGATACGGCGCAGCCGCCCGGATGTCCTGCTGACGTTCGACCCTACCCCTGCCTACCGGCAGCACCCGGATCATCGAGTGGTCGGGCGGGTGGCGCTCGATGCCGCCTGGCCGTGCGCACGCGACCCGCTGACCTACCCCGAGATGGGGCCGCCGCACGAGACGGCGGAGGCCTGGCTGTTCGGCAGTCCGCGCGGGACTCGGGCAGACCTGAAGGTCGACGTCCGCGAGGTGCTCGAGCTCAAGATCGCCGCTCGCCTGGAGCATCGGAGCCAGACACGCGACCCGGTGGACATGGCGCGACGCTGGCGCCATGTAGCCGGTCAGGAGCGCTTTCTGCAGGTCGACCTTCGCTGAACAGCGGTGCGCTCATCCGGACGCAACCCGTCTGTCGTGAGTCAGAAGGTCGTCGAGCAGATTGCGCAGGCACGCCAAGCGTGCCCCTTGACGTCCGGCATAGGCCGCCGGAGCCGCAATATGCCGGCGAGTCGCTATCCCCCTGACTCACCTTGAGCATCCGGCTCGGGCGCAGGGGAGGGCTACC
>DATFWQ010000136.1:0-6923 GCA_035259145.1 Candidatus Dormiibacterota bacterium
TCACCGGGACCGTACCGATCACCGAAGGCACCGTGGACATCGACGGCAGCGGCCAGCCCTCCGCGATCACCGGCACGCTCGACCTCGGCGCCATCGACACCGGCAACGCCCGCCGGGACAAGGACCTTCGCAAGCCGAGGCTCCTCGATCTCGACCGCCACCCAACCATGACCTTCGCCGCCGACACCATCACCGCCTCGCCGACCGGCTGGCAGGTCACCGGTCATCTCGCCGCAAGAGGCACCCGCGTCCGCCTCGCCGGCGACGTAGAAGCATCCGGGCAGGACCGGTCCGCGACCGTGACCGCGCACACCAGGCTGGACCGCCGAACCCTCGGTATCCGGGCACCCAGAATCACGATCGGTCACCGGATCGATATCACCGTCACCGCGGCAATCCGGCTCACGGCCCCACAGTAGGCGGGGCGTGTCCCGGCCGTGCGGACTTGGCACGGCCGGGACACTGCCGCCCACACAGAACAGCCGCCATGCCACATCCGGTCACCAACAGCACAGAACTGGGCAATCCGCATGTGAGCGCACACTCCGCCCGCACAGGAACCAGTCGCCCGCAATCGGCGTTATGCGTCGAATGTCCGGGTCACGAGCCGGATGGTGTTCACTTTCTGTGCGTAGCCACCGTCCTGGTGTGACCCCTGCCGCTGATGCCCAGGCCGGCGGGCCCGATCTGAAAACAAGGCCCGCCCGCGGCAATGCTGGAGGAGCGCGATCGCCAGAGTGCAAGGAGCAGGACACGGCGGCCGAGGACGATGCTCCTACCGGGTGTCCGGCGTCGGACCGGGGCGGGGTCACGCAGCGTGACCACTGCTGTCCGTCCGCGTGGAACGGGTCGTGGAACGGGAGCGGGTGAAACTCTGGGCACTCAGGGCATCCTGAGCGGCCGAGACGGTCCATCAGTTCAGTGCAGGCCGGGCACCCAGGGCGCGGAACCGGGCCTCTCGTAATGCGTAGGTCATCGGTTCGATTCCGATAGGCGGCTCAGGTCAGGGGGTAATTTCGTTTGTGTGTTCAATCGCCGTGGACCGACTGCCCCCGTCCACGGCGTTTGTCATGCGACAACAGCAAATCACGCTGAGTGAAGACGAATTCGCCCGCTGGATTAGCCGATACAGCCCAGTGGACTCTCGGAGACCTGGGCGAGGGTACTCCAGTGTTGAGCCACGTGGACACCGCCCCGTGTCGGAGGCCGTACGGGTGCCTGGCCAGCAGTGGTGCGCACTTGCTGGGGATGAAGGCGGCGTCGCGGGGCTTTAAAGGAAGATCCACAGGGAGGCCGGTCGTTGACGATGCCGCCATGAGGGCCGGTGAACATACGCTCGATCGGCCGTGCGGTATTTCTCCGGGTGTGGTGCCATCGGGTCTGGATCTTGATCGTTGGCGCACGTCTCCCATGTATCAACGGTCTGGCGGCCTGCTCTGTGAGATAGAGCAAGCACTGGGCGCGCGCCGCTCTATGGAGGCGCTGCTGAACGCGGCCGACAGGGGGAAGCCGCAGGCATCGGGGGAAAGCATGGACGCAACTGTCGGCAGGAACCGGTTCTGGGAGATGTTCAAGGGGCGGGCGTTGGTGCTATCGGAGCTGTCCTCCGGGCGCAGCAGAGCCCTGGCTATTGTAGCCACCCAGAAGGCAGGCCTTGATGGCACGTCGCTGCGCACGAAGGCTGAGTACCTGGCGCTTTACGACTTCCTGGTTGCGCAGGTCTCGCCAGCCCCATCGGGGAAGCTAAGGCTGCTCGATGAGGCCGGGCGCCCTACTGCCGCCGCGCGTGCGGTCGAGGACTACGTCGGCGCGTCGCTGGGGAAGCAGGAGTTCTTCGGAGCGGACATGTACATGTTTCATGTCACTGGATTCCGTCCAGGACGCCGTGTCCTAACAGAGCCGGTGAAACCCGCCCACGGTGCCAGGCTCGACGTGTGGAAGACCGATCCGGCCGACCACCGGCGCATTCCTGCGCTTGACGGCGGAAGTGTTTTGTTCAGCACACAGACTTTCGCGCTGAAAAACAGTGGAAACCGCACACTGCGCGCGCCAAAGCCGTCCTGGAGGATAATTCTCGATGCCGCAGGGCACGGCAACCGGCTGGCCGGGATGACCCGGATCAACCTCAAGGCAATGTACAATGATCCTTCCCAGATGCGTGAAGCACTGGCCTGGCGCCTGTTCGGCATAGCCGGCATTCCGGCGCCACGGCACACGTATGCAAAACTTGCCTTTGACACAGCCTACAGAGGCCTCTTCTCGGTCATCGAGCATGTCGACAAGAAATTCCTGAGAGATCACTTCGGCGAGAACCACCGGGGAAACCTCTACAAGACTGGGTGCCGCGACATTGGGTGTGCGTCTCTCGCATACCGGACCGGGCCCGATGGCGATGACTCGGGGCGCCAGTATTTCATCCCCGGACCCGCGGAGCGCACCTACCGTCTCAAGACCAACAAGAACAACCCCGAGGCCAGCACGTACGACGACCTCGCCTGGTTTATCAGGACGATCAACGGTATCGGGCTCTCAGGCGGCGTGGAGCGGTTCGACACGGACGCCTTCCGTGAGTCGGTGGACGGCATCATGAACGTCAATGCCTTCCTGAGGTGGGCCGCCGTCAACGTGCTCCTCGGGAGCTGGGATAACTATTATGCGACCCCGTCAAATTATTATCTCTACAACTCAGGACACAGCGGGGCGGCGGATGATTTCGTCAGCTCTCCGTATTTCCACTTCATCCCCTGGGACTATGACAACTGCCTCGGAATCGATTATTCCGGCACACGATGGCAGTACGCCGATATCCTCGACTGGCCGGGAAAAGCGAACCGCCACATCCCGAAGATCCCACTCGTGCGGAACCTGCTCCGCAACCACGACTACCGCCAGTACTACCTGGACTATCTAGAGCACATGCTCGATACCGAGTTCAACCCGAGGGCAATTGCCGCACAGATCGGGGCACGCTCGGAGGATGGCCTGTGGCACAGGGTCCGGCAGGCAGCCTATCTGGAATCTGCTACACCTCATGGGAGGCCGTTCACCGGTCGGCGATACAGCAACCACGAGGTCTACCAGAGCGGTTGCCGGCAGCGCGAACTTCAGCATGGGAAGAAAAAGATGGAGGGCATTGTCCACTACGTCCGCATGCGCCATGACAGCGCCCGTACGCAGCTGAAGCGGCTACGGCGGACAGTGCCGCGCACTGTCGATGGCTTCCCCCCAGGGGCGGAGCAACTGCCACGAGCGGCCTAGTGCCGTCCGGGCCTGCCTCTGACCACGATGCGAGGGTAAGAGGGAGGCGAGGAGAAGACCATGTGCAGCGCAGTGGAGTGAGGGTCATGGATCGTACCGGACGAAGCCCAGACGAGGCCGGCGCTGGGGGAAAAACCGCCGGGCAGGTGGTGCCCGGTTACGTTCACGCCTTGTTCCAGCAGCGCGTCGATGGGGACGACGCGCTGCTCAAGCTCGCTGGGCTCCGCTTCGCCCAGATGGGCGCAGCCGCCGAGGTGTACGCCGACGCGCCCGATCAACTCGAGTATGTCCTGCAGTTCGTGCCCTCCCATGCGCGCTTGCCTATCGTCCACCTGAACCGTGGCATCAACGTGCTGCACGGACGGGACCGCGCCGCGGTGCGGGAATTCGCCGACCGCTTCGCAGGCCGCGTCGCCGGCCTGGTCGTCCACGACAAACGTGAGATGGGGGCACAGACAGACCGCCTGCTTGCCGCGATGCGCGAGCTGAATGCCCGGCTTTGCGAGCAGCCGGGCGGTCCCCTCGTTTTTCTCGAGTACGCTGCCGGGCTGGATCGCGGCTGGTTCGTCGAGGTGGCGGAGCGGCTCCAAGACGCTGAGCGAGTTAGTTACTGCATCGACGTTGGCCACATCGGCCTGAGACAAGCAGCCGCCAGGTTCGGAGACAGCCATCCTGGCCTGGACCTCAAGACGCTCGGCCCGGTGGACGACCGTTTGCCCGACCTGGTGGCAGACATCCAGGACGCGGTGGGAAGCGCCTTGCCACATGTGCTCGACATCACGCGCTCGCTTGGCCGGCTCGGCAAGCACGTGCACTTTCACCTGCACGATGGGCATCCCCTCGTCCCAGGCCTTCGGGATCACTTCAGTTTCCTGACGCGGCTGCCCATTCCCTTCACGTACCAAGGTCGCCGATCACTGAACATGATGTATGGGCCAGGCGGCCTGGCCTCCATCGTGTCAACAGCCATCGAGGCATGCCCCCCGCAAGGAGTCTCCTTCACGGCCGAGATCCACCAGGTCGAAGGCCGGCTGCCGCTGGCCGACGCCGCGTGGCTCTTTCCTCACTGGCGGGACACCGCGAACGCCGAACGGATGAACTACTGGCTGTCGGTTCTGTCTGAGAATGCGATGCTCATATCCCAGCATGCCGATCACGCCCGCGTATAACCAGGCGGGACAGCCTGAACCGGCAACCTCTTTGCCCCAGCCATACAGGTCTGAACTCGGCGGATGACACTGTGATCGAACAAAAGATTATTACGGCTGAACGGAACGCGGCGCTGCGCGCCGCGTTTGGCGAACTCGCGCCCAGGTGCCGGGAACTATTGTCCATGCTCATCGCGGACCCGCCGCCCTCCTACGCGGAGATCAGCGCCACCTTGCAGATCCCGGTCGGGAGCATCGGCCCGCAGCGGGCGCGATGCCTGGCACGGCTGCGCCGCACAAGATCCCTGTCCGCGTTCATGGATCGGGAGACTATGCCCGCACGCGTGCGGAGCTCCGGAGGTGAGACAGGTGCGTGACGGCTGGGACGACGACCAACTCCTGGCGGCGCTGGGCGAGGCGGTGAGAGCCCGCCAAGCCGTCCCCGCCGAGTTCATCGAGACTGCCAAGAACGCCTACGCCTGGCACAACATAGATGCTGAGCTCGCGCAGCTCTCCTACGATTCCAGCCGCGACGAGAGCCGGAGCGCCGCCCTACGGTCCGAAAAAGCCTCGATCCGGGCTCTCACCTTCACCTCAGCGCATTTCTCCATAGAGCTTGAGGTCACCGAGGGTTCTCTGCTCGGCCAGATCATTCCCCCCCGGGAAGGAACGATCGAGGCCCAAACCGGGGCCGGCGCGACCACAGCCGCGCCCGTTGACGAGATCGGGTTTTTCTCGATCGAGCCCGTACCGGCCAGCCCCTTCCGCTTGCACTACCGCGCCGCGGAAGGCACGGACTTGGTGACCGGCTGGATCACACTGTGACCACGCTTTCGGCCACCGCTTCGTATGTGACCCGGAGTCATGCTGGTAGCACTCTGTTACTAAGAGGCTGGGAGAGCGTGGACCGGATCGTGGACCGGGAACCCTTGCGCGCGGTGCGCTGAGTGCATTCCGGGACTGGCGTGCTGCTATCGGTGCTGGTAGCGCGCCCAGAGCGATGCGCCGGGCTTCTCGTAAGGCGCAGGTCATCGGTTCGATTCCGATAGGCGGCTCAGCTCAAGAGGTAAATTCGTTAGTGTGTTCGTTCTTCGTGGACCGACTTGGCCGGTCACGAATGCGACCTCCAACCCGCTGTCCTCAGGACATGCACGTTACCCTCGCGGACGATGGGCTGGTCCTCGCCGATAAGCACCCGAATCCGTGTTGGCTGGGCCATGCCACCAAGTTGCGCGGTCCTGCTTCTGGGCAATGAAGTGCCCGGCCTTACTTCCCCACCGGCGATCGGCCCACGCTCAGTTCAACCCTGTGCCTCTGCCAACGTTTTCTTGATGCGGTCGGGCTGGCTCCAGCGGGCATGGGGGGATATCCCTGGGCCCGGCGTCGGGGCAGCCGCGCCCAGATGTAATACGAGCCCGATTGTCGCGGCGCACCGTCCCGCCCAGACTGACCTGCATGAGTGCGGTGACTGCCCGCACGGAGCGAAGTGAGACGAAGAGCATGCGGCTGGAGCCATCTGCCGCACGGCCGGATGTAGTGACTGGCATAGACCGCGGCCGGCAGGGGCTTGATGGAGGTGACCGTGATGAGCATCAGCCCAAAGGAGCAGCAGGCCCTGGCCTCCATTGAGGATGGGCTCGCCGGCTCTGACCCCAAGCTGGCCTCGCTGCTAGCCACATTCACCCGGCTTGCCTCGGATGAGGAGATGCCGGTGCGCGAGAAGATCCGGGCGACCCGGCACCGGGCCGCGCGCCGCCCGCACCGCCACCAGAGCCAGCGCCGCGGCGACGCGCGCCGGGACGCACGCCGACTATCTCTGCGCCTGGGCTGGCCGCAGACCATTCTGCTGCTGTGGTTCGCCGTCACCATCGCGCTGGTTGCGGTCGCGCTAATCCTCAACCGCGACAGCCGCAACGGGCCATGCACGGAATCGCGGCCACTGGTCTGCGCCCCGCAGGCGCCGGGAGTGCTCAGTCGTGCGTCATAGTCAGCAACGGAACCTGGAGGGATCATGACTGCGAAATGGACCAGCGAGGACGTGCCCGGCCAGCAGGGACGGCTGGCCGTGGTCACCGGCGCGAACACCGGCCTGGGGTTCCAGACCGCCCAGGTCCTCGCCGCGCGCGGCGCCTCGGTGGTGCTGGCAGTGCGGGACACCGAGAAAGGCAAGGCCGCCGCCGCGCGCATCGCCGGCGCTGCCCCCGGCGCGAACGTCACGGTCCAGCCCCTCGACCTGGCCTCGCTGGAGTCCATCCGCGCCGCCGCCGGCGAGCTGCGGGCCCGGCACCCGGCGATCGACCTGCTGATCAACAACGCCGGGGTAATGTTCCCGCCGAAGCAGGCCACGCGTGACGGGTTCGAGCTGCAGCTCGGCACCAACCACCTGGGGCACTTCGCCCTCACCGGGCTGCTGCTCGAGCAGATGCTGCCGGTGCCGGGCTCCCGCGTGGTGACGGTCAGCAGCCAAGCGCACCGCATCCGGGCCCGGATCAACTTCGACGACCTGCAGTCGGAGCG
>DATFWQ010000137.1:0-14147 GCA_035259145.1 Candidatus Dormiibacterota bacterium
GCTCCAGCCAGGGTGGCTGCGGCACCCCCGAGCTGCCTCCTTACCGCTGCTTCCTTCCGGACCTGACGGGGTTCGGAGACCCGGGCTGCGCAGGTCCCAGCCTTCAACGCTTTCCACCCCGGCCCTGGCTGATGGCCCGGACCTCGGAAGGGAATTCGACCCGGCTATGGCGGATTGCCGGTGCAGGGAACCGCCAGCTCCCCGTCTAGCGCGGCCTCAGAAAGTCTACCGGCCCAGCAGCGCCTGGCGATTCGCCCAGAAGAGGTTTCCAAACGTCGCCAGTGCAGCTACAGGGATGATGACCTCCGACAGCCGCAAAAGGAGGCCTCCTGAGCTCCAGCCGAGGCCGTGCAGCAGGGCCACCCCTCCTAATAGAACGCCGATCAACGTCGTCGAGGCCTGACCGAGAGGCGTGTGCTGCAGCGCTGGGCGCCGGCCCGCCAGCAACAACAGGCCACCGGCGACCGCAGGCAGTGCGTAGCGAAGCACCACGACGCCGGCCAGCCACAGCGGGTAGCTGACACCGACAACGAGCCCGATGGCCACCGCTCCCAGGAACAGCCCGTCGACCACCGGGTCCAGGGCGCCCCCTAGCCGGCTCGGCCGCTCGAACCGCCGCGCAATCGCACCGTCGATGACGTCGCTCAAGCCCGCAAGGGACACGACTATCGCCAGTTGGAGCAACCTGGAGGGGTCTACCGAGTAGACCACTGCCGGCGCCGCAAGGTGAGCCCGGGCCAACGTCACCTGGTTGGCGGCCCGCGGCACCATAGCGCCGGCGAGCACGAGCACGCCGAACCAGACCAGAAGCAGCTCCCGACCACCAGGTTTCGCCAGCCCGAGCCATGCCAGATCGGCGACCAGAAACACGGCGCTCCCGGCCATGCCCACCGGCGCCGGCCGGATCACGGCAGTTTGAGCGCAGCCGCTCCCTGAAGCGCCAGGCCGCTGATCGGGTTGGCCAGGAGCGTGTACAGCAGCACCATGAGCGCAGGCACAAGAGTGACCGGCGACCACGTGCGCTCCGGCATCCTCGCTCCACGGCCCGTCCGGGGCTGGTCGGGGCTGGTCTCGAGATACAGCAGTCGAATCACGCGGACGGCTGCGACTACCGACAGCAGCGACCCCAGCAGCCCTACCGCAAGCAGCCAGGCCAGGTTCGAGCGGACAAGCTCAGCCGCCACCGCAAACTGGCCCACGAAACCGGCCAGCGGGGGTGCACCGGCCAGCGACAGCAGCAGGACGACGAGGCCCAGCGCACGCAGCGGCTGATTCCGCCGCAAAGCGGCCAGCTGCAGGCCCTCCTCGCCACGAGCCAGGGCAGGTGCCGCGGTCGCGGCCAGAAGGAGGGCACCCATCACCAGAAGGGCACCGGCGGAGCCGCGGCGGTCGTGCGCAGCGAGGCCTGCGCTTACCCAGCCGACCTGGGCCACCAGCAGCCACGCAGCAACTGCCCGCGGGGACCCGGCGGTCGCCGCTCGAAGACCGCCCAGCAGCATTGCCGCCGCACTGAGAACGGCCAGCCATGGCCACCAGGCCATGTTGACCGACTCAAGTCCAGCTAGCAGCCTGGCTGCCACGATCGCCGCAACCCCTACGAGAAGGCCGCCAAGCGCGCCTGCACCGAGGGGCGTCACCGAGAGGCCGCCTTCAACGGCCAGCCACTGGAAGGGCGCCAGCCCGAGCCGGATGGCCACGCCGGTTAGAGTCAGCAGCACCGCGAGCGTCAGCGATAGGTTCACGGAACTTGGGCGGAGGGCTGTCCGCAGCCCCGCCAGAGACGCGTCCCCGGCCGTCGCGATCAGGAAGGCGAAGCCAACGGCCAGCAGGGCCGCTCCCACCGCCGAGGTGAGCAGCAGGCGCGTGCCTGCCTCACGAGCGCTCAGGCCTGCTACAGCGATGGCCGCCAGAGCTGCCACCTCCAGGCCGGCCCAGAGTGCGACCAGCGAAGTCGCCGAAGCAGCCACCATGCCGCCGAAGGCGACCACGAAAACAGCGGGCAGAGGGTTTTCCTCCAACTCACTCGGGGACCAAAGGCTGCTGGCGATCAGCACGATCAGCCCGAGCAGGAGCGCGGCCTTGGCGAACAGGGCAAAGCGGTCCTGCTGCCAGCCACCGTCGAAGAGGGTGCCGACTGCGGCCCCCAGCCAGAGCTCCAGACCGAGGGCCACCACCGCGGCCACCAGCGCGGCCGCACCGAACCAGGCTCGGTAACTGGGAGGCAGCACGCGGCGCCCCAGGAGCAGCAGCAGCGACGTGCCCAGGATCACCACCTCGGGAGCGAGTGCAGTCGTCCTCATGGCGATCGGGCCGGCGATGCCGAGGCTGAAGGCGACGGCGACGGCGAGGGCGAGGGAGACGGCGAGGGCGAGGGAGACGGCGAGGTCGAGGGAGACGGCGAGGCCGACGGAGACGGACTGCTCGCCGGCGTCGGTAACGGCGTGGGTGCGTATGCCGATGCAAGGTCTGCCGTGGTCGTGTTCACGATGTTCACCAGGCCCGGGTCCACGACGGGGATGCCGAACAGCTTGGGCCCACTCGGGACCAGGCCCACCCAGAGCAGGGCTCCGACCAGGATCCCGAGGTACCAGGAATCGGCCAGCGATGCGTCCGCCGGTGTCGGGGCATCGGGGTTCGGTGCCCCGAACGCCACTCGATGCATCAACCGCGCGATTGCCACCGCCGCCAGCAGCAGACCGACCAGGACGGCGATGGCGGCTCCCGGCTGCGTGCGGACGGAGCCGAGGAAGACCATCAGGCTCGAGGGGAAGGTGGCCAGGAAGGGCACTCCCAGCACCGCCAGGCAGCCCACCAGCAAGAGCCAGGACAGCTTCGGAGTACGTCCGGCCAGGCCGGCCGCCAGTCCGAGGCTTCGCGCCTGCGCCCGATCAGCCAGCGTCGCCGCTGAGCCGGCCACCAGCGCCGCGGCCAGTCCGCCCGCGAACAACAGCATGACCGTGCCAACAAGCGACAGCGGACTGAGGCCCGCCACGCCGAGCACGGTCACGCCGCCGGGTATGAGCGCAAGGTAGGCAGCAAGCCGTCGCACGTCCGATGTGTTCAGCGCAGCGACCACCGCATACAGCACCGTCAGCGCCGCCAGCGCACCGAGAAAGGGTGCGAGTGTGCGGGACGCATCGTGCTCGATGCCGGCCAGAAGACGGATCAGCACGTAGCCGCCGAGCCGGCTCGCCGTCCCGGCAACGAGGACCACGACCCCGGCGGGCGCCTCGGCGAGGAGTTCCCGCGCCCAACCGTGGAACGGCACGAGCGGCAACCGGGTCAGGGCGGCGACCGCGAACAGGATGCCGATGATCAGCTGCAGGCGTCCCGAGGGGGCAGCCTTGCTCAAGGTATCCAGGTCGAAATCGGAAGAGCCGGCCGCGGTGTAGAGAATCAGGATGCCCGCCATCAGAGCGGCGGTGCCCAGCCCCCAGTAGGCAAGCAGCCGCCCGGCTGCGGCAGACCGGCGGGGGCCGCCCCAGCCCGCGGTAAGCACGGCGACCGGAACGGTCGCGGCCGCCCAGAACAGCAGCAGCATGAAGAGATCCCGAGAGACCGCGACGCCGTTGATGGCGGCCTGAACGAGCAGAAACATGACGAAGTAGGTGCGCGCTCCCTCCCGTACGTCCCACGAGGCCAGCGTCGCTGCAAGTCCGACCAGGCCGTTCAGCAGAAGGAGAGCCATCCCGATGCCGTCGACGCCCAGGTGATAGTTGATGCCAAGCGAGGGCAGCCACGGCAGCTTCTCTTCGAACTGCAGGCCACTGGTGTAGGCCTGGAGCTGTGAGTACCCGATTATCACCAGGGCGAGGGCGGCCGCGTTGGTCCAGAACGCTATCCCGAGGAACGTGCGCCGCTGGCCAGTGCGCGGCTCAGGGACGATTGCGGTCACCAGCGCCATAACCGCCGGGCCCCACACCAGCAGACTGAGGAGAAAGCTGAACCCGATGACGTTGGCGCCGAAATTGACCTGTGCCGGGGTAGCCGACGGTGTCGGGATTGCGGCCATCAGGGGGGCGCCCGCGCCCAACGCGTGAAGCACCGCAACCAGGCTCATCGGCTGAAGCCCTGACCCACCAGCGCGAATGCGGCGGCCAGCACCACCGCCAGCGCCAGCACAGTCGGGAGCCAGGGCAGGCCACGCTCGGCCGATCCAGCCAACCCACCCGCAGCCGTGAAGGCGCTGCCCACGCCCGCCTCCGCAGCCGGCAGGCCCACGTCCTCCACTCCTCGCGCCAGCTGATTCCCAGGGCGAGCGACCAGGCGGTCGTACAACGCATTGACCTGCTCCCGGAGGGCGCCTGCCAGGTCACCGAGCGTGGTGCCGACCAACAAGCCCTGATCCTTGCGTGCACCGAACGCCACGGTTGCGGCCAGGACGCCGCCCAGCGGGGCCATCAGCCACAGAACGTCCGTTCCCATGGCTACAGCCTGACCGCCGGCCCCGAGAAATCCAATCCAGCCTGTTAAGAGGGTGGCGCCCAGGGCTACAACTGCTGCGCCCAGGCACAGGTACGCCGCGAGAGCGACCGCGGCGGGCAGTTCGCGGACGCGCTCCGGCTCGAACGCGCGCCGTCGCCGGAGAGGACCGTGGGCCACCGCGAAATATGGACGAAAAGTCGAGAATGCCACCAGAGCCAGCGCGACCGCAAGGGCGATGCCGGCCGGCCAGCTCGTGCGCAGCATGACGGTTCCAACGCCGTCCAGTGACAGCACGACCGCAGCCGCCAGGAGCCCCGCGGAAGTGGCCGGCATGTGCCGCCACCCTCCCCCTGTGGCGCGCATGTCGACGGTCCGCATCGCGCCGGCGGCCGACGTTCCGGCCAGCAGCATCCCCGCACGACCGCCGGCGGCGGCCAGGAGCGCACTGAAGGCTATGGAGGCCGACGATCTGTAGAGCAACCCATACAGGGTGAGCGCCACCGCGCCGGAGGACGCCAGCAAGATCGAGCGTCGAAGCTCCACTCCCACCAGGCCCAGCAGCGGCCCCACCACGGCCGCGACGCCAAGCGTGTAGCCGGCGATCAGCAGAGCCTGAACGCCCGCTGCGCCCATGAGCGGCAGCATTTTCAGCAACAGTGCGCCGGCCAGCACGGGCCACACGCCGGCCACTGCTGCCACCGACGCCGCCGGCGCGTCCACCGTGGCCGTCTGCCACGCCGTGAAGGGCCAGATTGAAGCCCTGACCGCAGCGGCCACGAACATGAGGATGGCCGCAGCGGTCAGCGACTTGAGACCCACGCCCGGCGTGGTGGTGAGCGCGGAGAATAGATTGTCCAGCGTCAGCGTTCCGAAGCGCGAGTACAGGATGCCCACGCCGCAGAGGAGTGCCAGGTCCCCGGCGAACGGGATCGCCAGCGCCACCCGGCCGCGCTGGCCAGCCCCCTCCGTTCCCCAGCGGTGGCCCAGCAGGAGGTAAGTACCAAGGCCGGTCAGCAGCCAGAAGGCCAGCAGCTCGGCAAGGTCGCCACTCACGACGACGCCGGCCGCTCCGAGGGCGAACAGCAGCACGTTGACGTGGAATCGCACCGGTCCCTGCTCGCCGCGGCCAGCCACACGGTGCCACGCCAGGCATCCGATCAGAACCAGAAGCACGGCGACCAGCGCAGCCAGCGCTGCGTGGTCGAGGCGAATCGCGAGGTCGATGCCGAAGCCCTGGAAGCGCTGCTCGCCTGTGAAAGCCACCGTGATGTTGATCCACTGGTAGGCCGTCTTGTACGGCGACGACTGGTGGATGCGTGCCCAGCCGACGAGCACCGTCGTCAGGAGCATCACCACCAGTGTGGTCGTGGCGACGTTGGCGGCACCCCGGCGACTGCGCACACTGCCCAGGAGCAGCACGTAGCCTACAAGCGGAGCGGCGAGGATCAGCGGCACCGCCCACGGCAGCGTTGTCGCCGGGTCGAATCCTCCGCGGCGGCCAGCAGACGCAGCGGACGCCGCTGAAGCGGCAAGGGCAATCCCTGTGCCGTGGATGGCCGGGAAGGTGGTCAGGGCGGAGAGGCTCAGCGGGCGAGCCTCCTGCGCGTCCAGGCTGCGCCCAGGATCGAGGCAGCCAGGCCCATGAAGCAGACCAGTGCCGCCAGCTCCTGACCCGTCTCGGGGCTGTGGCCGGCACCCGCGAATCTGGTCACGCCGGCCATGCAGATCGCGGCACCGGCGCTCAGCGCCGGAAGCGCCGCCAGCGCGGAACCCCCGTCGCGACGCCAAACGCCGGCCAGTGCGCCGCCGGACAGCAACGCGGCACCGACGACCAGGGCGTGGGCAAAGGACGGAGTCATGACCGCCGGCCTCGCGCGAGAGCGCCCACGGCCAGGGCGATCATCACGGCGGCGCCGACCGCATCGACTGCCAGTGCGTCACGCGCGAAGAAGACGCGACCCAGGGCCGAAGCTGTGACTCCCGCACTGCCGGAGCCCGCGTTCTGAAACGACCCGCCCGCAGCCGCTGCCACGAGCAGGACAAACAGCGACGCCGTCGCGGCAACGCCGGCCAGCGTGACGGGTCCAGCCTCACCCAACCAGCCCGGACGCGCCGAGGCGGTTCCTCGATCCTGGCCACCTCCCCCGACGAGCAGCGCCGACGCGCCGAGGCAAACCAGGGCCAGGAGAGCCACCAGCCAGGCCGAGAAGCTGAACAGCACCCCGGACGTCCCGACGGCCACCCCGACCAAGCCCAACAGACGCCTGGACGCGATGGCAGACAGCGCAGCCGTGAGCGCCCCCACCACTGCCAGGATCGCGAAGGCGTAGAAGACGATTGTCAGAACGAGATCCAAACGGGCTCCGTTTCAGCTCTTCTCCGGTCTGAAACGCGTTCAGCTGGAGCGACCGGGAACTCCAAGCCGCCAAGCATACAGAGACAGGCCCGTCCCCACGAGCGCGAGCAGCGCACCCGCCGCCGCCAGCGAGGCACCCCTGACCCCGGCCGAGGCCAACGATGCGCCGAACGCGCCAACCAGCAGCAGACCGCTCAGCGCGGCGGCAGCCGCGGCCACCGGCTCCAGCTGAATGTCCTCGAGTGCTCGCATCCCACGCTTCACGGCCGCCCATTGTCCCAGACCGGGTCTGCGAGCTGGGTCAGTGATGCCAGGCTCTCGGGATTGGACCGATTCCTGGCTATGGGCTCCCTGCCAAGCCCTCTGATGGGGCCAATTCACCAGCACCTGGTTCACTTGCGACACAACTGCTGGCCGCTTCGGTCCACCGGATGATCGATTCCGATTGGCGGCGAGGCATTCGGTGGCCAGGTGCCCCAGATCGTGGGCCTGCGCCGAGGACCGGAGCGAGCCCATTCGCCAATGGGTGAGCGAGGATCGCAGACCCGGGGTCCCCCGCGAAATCGAAGATTTCGTGGGGTGGGAGATGCAGGGCCGCTAGATGGGGTGCATGGGCGCCGAAGGTCCGTCGTCAATTCGGAATCGATCATCTAGATCTCGACAATGAACACCGCGCCACCGCTGGGAGCGTTGCCGGCCCAGATCCTGCCTCCGTGCTGCTGCACGATCCAGCGGGCGATTGCCAGGCCGAGGCCGGTACCCCCATTCGATCGCACCGGATCGCCCTGGTAGAAGCGCTCGAAGATCCGCTCCTCCTCGCCGGGTGGGATCCCGGGCCCATGGTCAGCGACTACGAGCCGCGCTCCGCCCTGGGGCCGGCGCTGCACCCACATCGTGGCCTGGCCACCACCGTGCCTGTGGGCGTTGTCCGCCAGGATCCATGCCAGCTGGGTCAGCGCGTCGTGGTCGCCGGACACCGGTGCAGGCTCGACCGACGAGGCCAGCCCGGCCCGGCGGGCCACCGGCTCTACGACGCGTGCCAGATCGAGCGGGGACCGCCGCAGCTCGTGCCCGGCGTCTGCTCGAGCGAGGGTGAGCAAGCCCTCCACGAGGCGGCTCATACGCTCGCTCTCGGCCGCGATGTCAACGACGGCCTCCCTGGCATCCTCAGCGGCCGGGGCTGGATCACGCAGAAGGAGTCCTGCATTACCGCGGATGCTCGTCAGCGGCGTGCGCAGCTCATGCGATGCGTCGGCGACGAACCGGCGCTGGCTGTCCTGGGCGGTCTTGAGCCTGCCGAGCATTTCGTTGAACGCATCTGTGAGCCGGCCGATTTCGTCGCGGCGTGGCCTGACGGCGGGCAGGCGGCTCCCGAGGTCCCACGTCTGCCCCACGTCCGCGGCGACGGCCGCCATCGTCTTGAGCGGCCTCAGCGCGCGACCAGCGGCCAACCACGTCGCCGCCACCCCTGCCAGCATGGTCACGAATGCGGTGAAAAGCAGGTAGGTGAGCAGGGCGGCGGTGCCCCTCTGCACCTCACTCAAGTGCTCGCCGGTCACCAGAACGGTTCCATCAGGCTGGGGCTGGACGAGGACTCGTACACGGTCGTTGGGCGCGGCCGTGATGGTCGCCAGACCCTCGTGCACCGGGAGCGGCAGGTGGTCAGGGACGGGGCCGAAGCCTCCTACGCGCCGGACCTGCAGGTGACCGTCCGCCGCCCCCGCTGCCAGGAAGGTCTTGGTCGCGTTGCCGTCCTTCAGGTCCTGGTCGACGCCGTTGAGAGCGCCCTGCCAGGCGATCAAGTACAGAACGACGCTGAAGAGCACCAACGTCGTGCAGACCACCACCGCTCCGAAGAGGGCGATCCTGGCTCGGATCGGCAGCCTCATTCCTGGAGTCTGAGCACGTAGCCGAAGCCCCGCATGGTGTGGATCAGTCGAGGCTCCCCCAACTTGGCGCGAAGGTAGCCGACGTAAACGTCCACCACGTTGCTCGTCGCCCCGAAGGCGTATCCCCAGACCGCATCCAGGATCTGGTCACGGCTGAGCACGCGGCGCGGGTTGCGCACGAAGTGGCAAAGCAGTTCAAACTCGGTGCCGGTCAATTGCACCAGGCGACCGGCCCTGCGCACCTCGCGCGCATCGAGGTCGACCTCCACGTCCGCGTAGTCCATGCGCCGGCGCTGCTGTGGAGCCCTTCTGAGCAGTGCTCTGACCCGGGCCAGCAGCTCTTCGTAGGCGAAGGGCTTGAGCACGTAATCATCGGCGCCGCTGTCGAGACCACGCACACGCTCGCCGGTCGCGTCGAGAGCGGTGAGCATCATGATGGGTACGTCGCTCCCCTCGCGCAGCCTCCGGCAGACCTCGACTCCGTCCAGGCCCGGGAGCATCACGTCGAGCAACACCAGGTCCGGCGGCCTGTTGAGGGCCTTGGCCAGCGCCGAGGTTCCGTCCCCGGCGATCTCCACGGTGTAGCCCTCATAGTGGAGCGCGCGTTTGAGTACGGCGGCTATCCGGGCATCGTCGTCGACGACCAGCACGTGCGGCCGCTCGCTCACGGTCGCCAGTATCGCCACGAGTTCATGAGAGCGTTCTAAGAGGGTGTCAGAGCTGCTCGTCTGCAAGCTGGTCGAGAGCTGCCAGCGGTCCGCCTGCCGCAACCACCTGCGGCAGCACGGTCCTCAGCGCCGGCTCCACCTGGAGGGCGAGCGCCTCGCGGTGCGGAGGGGGGAGGAACTGCCGCCGCTGGGCATACGCGACCACGAACCTCCGGAGCGCGGGCTCGAGACGGTGCCTAGGTCCGGCTGACGGCCGTGCGGCGTCCGCGGCTGCGACGGCCGCGCTCAGGTCGGCCAGTCGCACCGCGGCACGATCACGGACCACGATCGTGCCTGCGACCATGTCGCCCAGCCGCTGGTTGCGCGCGCTTACAAAGATCGCGATCGCGCCTGCCGCGTAGTACACGGGCAGGAAGTCCACGATCCGGAATAGGTTGCGCACGATCGCCTGACCGGCCGTGATGGGCCCACCCCGGACGTCGACAACCCGCAGCCGGAGTGCCAGCTTGCCCAGGCTCTTGCCGGCCCACAGAGCTTCCGGCACGATCCAGTAGGCGCAGAAGCCGAGGAAGCCCACCAGGAAGAAGGCGAGCACAGCCGGCCCGGGGTTGCCGAGCACCAAACCCAGGCCGACGGACGCAAACACGAGGGCGATCATGATGGCGGTGAGCGCCAGGGAGTCGATCAGCTGCGCCGCGAACCGGCTTCCAAGGCCCGCGGTTTCCAGCCGGAACGAGACTCGCTCCGGCGTTGCTACGACCAGCTCCTCAGCATCACCGGAACGAACCGGCGATCCCTCGTACTCCACCAACGCGGATCATATGTCCGTGCGCGCGCAGGAGTTCGTCACGCGCCGGCGGATGGAGTGGGAACGGCTCGAGGAGCTTCTGAGGCGGTCGCGCAGGATGGGAGGCCTCCGGCCGGGCGAGGCCCTGGAGCTGGCTGCACTCTATCGGAGGGCGACGGCCGACCTCGCCAGGGCGCAGCGTGACTGGCCCGACGAGCCCGTCACCCACTTCCTGAACGGTCTGGTCGCGAGAGGCCACGCACGCGTCTACCGTGAAGGCGGCGCCATCCTGCCCCGGCTTGCCCGCTTCTACGCCCAGACCGTGCCCCGGACCTATCGCGAGTCTGGCCCCTTCCTGCTGGCATCAGCCATGCTTCTCTTCGGCCCCGCCATTGTGGCTTTCGCCGCCCTGCTGGCCGAACCGCAGCTTGCCGACCATTTCGTCCGGCCCCAGCTGGTGGACCTGGTCAAGCATCACCGGTTGTGGACCGACATCCCACCGGACGCACGGCCGTACGCCTCCGGCCTCATCATGACCAACAACGTCATCGTGTCGATCCTGGTCTTCGTGCTGGGGATCGTCTTCGCGCTGCCCACCGTCGGAGTTCTCGTCATCAACGGGGTGACGCTGGGTGCCTTGTTTGGCCTGACCACAGCTTATGGGGTGAGCGGCGGGCTGCTCGAGTTCGTCATCTCCCACGGTCCGCTGGAGCTGTCGGTTGTGGTCGGCGCCGGCGCAAGCGGCCTCATGCTCGGCTGGGCCCTCCTGCAGCCAGGCGCGTACAGCCGGCGTGACGCACTGACGATGGCCGGCCGTCGAGCCTACGTGCTGCTCGTCGGGCTGACGCCGCTGCTGGTCGTGGCGGGCACCATCGAGGGCAACCTCAGCCCCTCGGGAGCACCCTTCGCAGCGAAGGCCGCAGTCGGCATCGGGACCGCGAGCCTGCTGTACAGCTGGCTGCTGCTCGCTGGTCGCGACCGGGTCATATCAGCCCCCGCTCCTTCAGCTCCAGGTACCGCTCGACGAGCGCCGGGCTGAGCCGCCCTGCTTCCGACTGCAGGCATTCCACCCCGCCACGCTGGAGCGTCTCGAACGCCCGGCTGCGGGCAGCCATGAGCTCTTCAGCCGCCGCCCAGAGGTAGGCGTCGCCCGACCGGGTTATCGGCCGTGCCACCGCTTCGGCCACTTCGGGGTCGGTGAGCGCCACGACCAGCACGCGGTGGCGGGCACCCAGGCGCAGGCCGTGCGCGACCAGGTCGGCAGAGGCGATCGGATCGAGCACATCGGTCAGGACGGCGATCAGCGAGCGGCCTCGCACCTGAGTGGCCAGGTAAGCGAACGCGTCACCGAACTCGGGCTCCGCATAGCGGGGCTCCGCGCGGTAGAGCACCTCGTTGAGGCGCTCCACCTGCTTCAGCCCCCTCCGCGGCGCCAGGAATGTCCGGACGGCGTCGTCGAACGTCAACAGCCCCACTCGGTCGCCCTGGGTCTGCGCGACCCAGGCCAGCAGCAGTGCCGCGTTCACGGCGTGATCCAGCTTGGTGAGCTCACCTGCCGGTGCGGTCATCAGGCGGCCGCAGTCGAGGGCGACGACGAGCTGCTGTCCGCGCTCAGCCTCCAGCTCCGTGGTGACCGGTCGATCACGACGGGCGGTGGCCTTCCAGTTGACGTGGCGCACGTCGTCGCCGGGCAGGTAGTCGCGCAGCCCGGCGGGCGCCGTGGCGGCGCCGGGCGGCCGCGCCCTGCGCTGGCCGGGCAGGGCCCGCACACCGCGACGGAGGGTGAGCTGCCAGCGCCGGATAGCGAGGACGTTGGGGTAGACGGCAGCCTCCGAAGACAGCCCGAGCCGGAAGTGACGCAGCCACCAGCCGGAGGGCCGCCACACCCTGACGTCGAGCGCCGGCAGCGCGTATGCACCGCGACGAGGGGGCCGCACCGAGTACTCCGCGACGAGCTGTCCATCAGCGTCGAAAGTCACGTCGACCGAACGCGGCCGGGCGTTGAACGCGGCCGGAGCGTGGTCGGCTACCTCACAGCACAGTCCGGCCGCCTCAGGACACGAGATGCCGATCAGCACCGCCTGATCGGCGCCCAGCGACAGGGGCTGGGGGACCTGGCGCGATGCCAGGAAGCGGTTCGGAAGAGGCAGCCTGCGAGCGTCACGGACGATCGCCCAGGCCAGCACCGCATGGTAGGGCAGCGCCAGCGCCCACAGGAGTGGGGAGACCGCGGCGAGCGCCACCAGCGCCGCACCGCCGAGCATGACGAGCAGAAGCCGCCAGCGGGGGACGAGCGTGGTCAGCGCAGCGAGCGGCCGGCCGGCGGGTCCGGTCACCACAGGTTGGCCTCCCGCCTCCCTGCCTCGCTCTTCAGCGTGGCGGCGTCACCTGAGCCACGATTTCGGCCAGCACCGAGTCGGGGGTCTGGCCCGCGACCTCCGCTTCCGGGCGCAGTATCAGGCGGTGGCGGAATGTGGGCGCAAGGAGCGACTTCACGTCGTCCGGCGTCACGAAGTCGCGGTCCTCGAGCGCCGCCGACGCCTTGGCAGCCAGCAGCAGCAGCACCTCGGCACGCGGTGAAGCGCCGAGCGCCAGCTCTGGAGCTCGGCGCGAGGCCGCCGCAAGCTCGACGATGTATCGGCGGACCACGTCTTCCACGTGGACGCGCGACATCTGCTCCATGACCGCTTCCAGGGCGGCCTTGTCCAGCACCGGCGCGACCCCGGCTCGCTCGGGGTCGCGCAGCTCGATCCCGGCGTCCCAACGAGCGAGCATCTCCATCTCGTGATCCTGGCTCGGGTAGTCCAGCACGGCCTTGAAGAGGAAGCGGTCTTGCTGAGCCTCGGGAAGCGGGTAGGTGCCTTCGTACTCGACCGGGTTCTGGGTTGCCAGCACCACGAACGGCTCGGGCAGCGGCAGCTGCCGGCCCTCGAGCGACACCCCTCGCTCCTCCATGGCCTCCAGCAGCGCGGCCTGGACCTTGGCCGGCGCTCGGTTTATCTCGTCGGCCAGCAGCACGTTGGTGAACACGGGCCCGGGGCGCACGTTGAAGCTGCGGGTCTGGAGGTCATACACCGAGGTCCCCACGATGTCGGCCGGCATCAGATCCGGGGTGAACTGAACGCGCCCGTACTGGAGCGACAGCAGCCGTGCGATCGACTTCGCCAGCAGCGTCTTGCCGGTGCCGGGTACCCCCTCCAGGAGCACGTGGCCCCTGACGACCACGGCGAGCGCACAGAGGCGCACCGCTTCCTCCTGGCCGACGATCGCCTTGCCCACCTCCGACTGGAAGCAGGCCGCAAACTGTGACCCCCTCACTGCCGTGGCCGCTCAGGGTACGCGAGAGCGTGGAGCCGGCGGGCGCCTTTGAGCAACCCGCCCTCGCCCTCGGCGCCCTCGAGTTCCCTGTCGGCTGCCTCCAGCTCAGCCGCAGCGATGGGTGCGCGGCCGCGGAGAGCTGCGTCGAAAGCCGGGCCCACGGCGAGCCCGTGGCGAACCGCGAGCGCTCGACGCGTTGCCGCGGCCAGCAGCCGGCCGGTCACCTCCCTTCCCCTCGAACGCTGAAGGAGGCCGCCCACCGCCGACACGTACTCAGCGACCGACCTGGCTCGACCGCCCGGCAGTGCCAGGCGAGGGCCAAAGCCGCGGCCCCGCAGGAAAAGCCCCACGAATACCACCACGACCGCCCAGATGATCGCCGACCCCCACACCGTCGACAGCAGCCCGCTGACCGGCGACCCCTGTCCCGCTGCGCCGTGGTGGTACTCGTCGAAGCCAACTCGCGTTCCCGCCGGCGCCAGCGAGATCAGATCGGCCGCCAGGCGCCAGTTGTCTGCGACCTCCAGGTAGCCGTTGCACAGGGGCAGGGGATCCGCGAGCACTACGACGCGCCCTCGGCCAAGGAACTGCTCGAAGGCCACCGGCACACCCTTCGCGGCGCGCAGCAGCACCACCTGGCTCGAAGAGGGCTGCAACGGCAATACGGCGTCGCTGCCTGAAACACTGCTCACCCCGGACAGTGC
>DATFWQ010000138.1:0-9044 GCA_035259145.1 Candidatus Dormiibacterota bacterium
CGGCTGCCCGCTGTCGGTCGTAGGCGGCGCGCTTGGTGCTGTTGGTCAGAACGTCGTGTGCCAGGTTGATCAACTTCGCGTGTTCGAGCGCGTCCGGATGGTTGCCGCGGTCAGGGTGCCAGTACCTGAGCTGGCGCCGCCAGGCAGAGTGCAACTCCGTCTCCGTTGCGTCGGGCGGGACGCCGAGAACGAAGTAATAATCGGCTACGGGACGGCGGTCTTCAGGCGAGGTCGCACCTCCTTCGTCTCGCACGCAGAACTGGGCCGTGGAAACGCAGTCTCGCACGGCGGCCAGGGCTTGTGGCAAGCCCCCTGGCGTCGGGGATAATTGGATATTAAAGACAACAGTCCTCATGCGAGGGAGTGTCAAGAATCGGCCGAGTCAGGTGTAAAGAGCTTGTCCCGGACGTCGTTGAATTTCAGACCGGCTCGGCCGTCGGTTAGCGTACCTCGAGGCGACTGGCGGCGACAGTAGCGAGGACCTGACCAGGCTGGCCGCGAAACGATCATGGGCCGGCCGTGACAAAACCCAGGGCGTGAGGCAGCGTCCGCTCCTGACGCCAATCGTCGCACCGCTGTGGCAGTGCACGCCGGCTCCTAGTGTCTCAGAGGCCGCCAGCACTGGGTAGCTACAGGAGCTCAGCGAATAGCCGGCCCCGACCGCCAACTTGATCACCACACAGACGGAACGAGCGCTTGCGGGTCGCTGCATACGTGGTGTAGGCGCTGCCGAGCGCCGTTGACATGCTGCTTCTTCACGCGAACGCGATTGAGGAAGCCAATCAGCAGAAATGCTCAGAGCCGGCAGGCTGAGCCAGTTTTCCGTAACTGACGACGCCGCCGAGCGGGATTGGCATCATCGCCGCGTGCGAGGAGGGGCTCATTTTTGGTCTCTTATCCCCGGGCACGGTCGTACGTAGCGATCAACACGCCAGTGCTCGTGGTGACGCTGTCGACCAGTCGCAACGATGCTTGCGTGCCGCCGGGAAACAGCCGCCGTCCGGTGCCCAGCACGAGAGGATGGATCATCAGCAGGTACTCGTCGATCAAATCGGCGGCCATCAGTGAGCCGATCAGCACGCCGCTCCCCATGATCACGAGGTTCGTGCCCGACCTCTCCTTGAGGTCCGCCACGGCGGCCGAAACGTCGCCGTGCAGCAGAGTTGAGTTCGGCCAGTCGAGCCTCGTCGCGGGGTTGCTCGAGGCGATGTACTTGCGAGCGTTGTTGAGCGCGTCCTTGAACGGGCCGCCCTGGGCGTTCCAGGACGCCAGCAGATCCTCATAGGTGCGCCGTCCGAACAGAAACGCGCGATCCCAGCCCATCCGTTCGCCCATCTTGGCGACGATCGCCTCGTCGCCGCGCGGGACCGCCCAGCCGCCGCGCTCAAACCCATCCCGCGTGTCCTCGTCCGGGCGGCCCGGTCCCTGCATCACGCCGTCAAGCGTGAGGTGATTCATCACGATTACCTTTCCCATCTCATCTCCTGTCCTTTCGGTCTCAGCAACGCAACCAAGATGCGCCGCCTGGGGATTCCCGAGACCAGAGTCATTCCGGCCTCTCACCCCTACACGAACGCGATCGGCCGAAATCGACACCGCCAGGGGTCCCCACGGACCGTCTCGGGCGGCGGCTGCGCAACCCGAATGAAGAGGATCGCCCGCTGCTGGTCGCGCCCGCGGATCCGGCGAGCTCGGAGCTGGATCATCTGGAGCAGGCGCCAGTAGTCCAGCGCCGACCAATCCCAGGCGGCTCAACGGCCCTGTTCGCGGCCGCGTCGACGAGGACCCTCTGGAGACCCGCCTTGCAGAGCTCGTGGAGCGTCGCCGGGGTGATCGGCGGCTAGCCGCGGCGCTCCGCCCAGGCGTTGGCACGGTCAAGCACCGGGCCGACGGCTAGCGCGGGGACGGCCAGGTGGTGCCGGACTCGACCGGCGCTACCTGGTCCATCGCCACCGCGTCAACCTGCAGGTCACCCCATGACACCTTTCCGATGGCTGGGCGTGGCCATCCTAGGCCGCCGTGGAAATGGGCCGAGCCGTGCGTGTTGTTAACCCTTGGTTAACCCCTGCTCAGTCACCTCGTCAGGCCGCCGCCCGGCTGCACTCGCGGAGGATCCCGCCAAGCCGATCGCGGCGCTCGCCCCGCCCGACCGGCAGTGAGATCACGTCAGCCGGCTCACAGGGTCGGCGCTGCTCGATCCCCTGGTGTGGCTGGGCGGGGTCGTCGTGATGACGTACTCAGCCAGCACCGTCTCCAGGTGCCGGCGGCAGAAGATCAGCATGCGTTCCGATACCGCTCGCTTGGCCGAGCCCACCCAGCGCTCCGCAAATGGCAGGCGACAGAATCTCCGCCATAGCCCGCTTCGACAACGGCGTGCTGGAGTACTTCGGGCTGCCACGAACTTTGGCGACCGAGGATACGGGATCCGGCGACGGATCGATCGGCACCACGGTCGAGTGACGGCGAAGTCACCGTAGCACTCGGTCGAGCTTGTTCGGCCGCACAAGCTGGGTGGTTCGCTTCCGGCTGGGTGCGCGCCTGGCAGCTCACCGTGACAGTTGGGCCCGGTCGTGTGCAGAATATCTGGCCGCAGCGCACGTGCACTGCACAGCTTGGTGCGCCCGACCGGGTCGAGTGTCAAGGCACGTGACGGTTGGTCAATCCGCAGGCCACTTGTTCACGGCTGGCTGAATATGTCGTGGGTGCCGATCCGGCGCCATATCACGTGAGGCTGTCCCTGGCGCTGCTCTTCGCCGTTCTGAAAGGTGGCCCTGCCATCGGGAGCCCAGGTCAGCTCGAAGACGCCGGGGGCACCCTGGACCGGCTTCACGCGCAGGCCGCGCCTGATGCGGCGCCTTCGCAGGTCAGCTACGAAGCGTCCTACCGCACTGCGGAAAATGCGGCGCTGCGCTGGTGTGAGCGCATCCAGGTCGCGCTGAAAGCGAGGGGTCGTCGCCCAGGTGGGCAGCCGTCAGCCCTCGTCGAGAGAGGCCAGGAAGGCGTCGTCGGAGTCGAAGACTTTGAGCCGGCCGGTGGCGATATCGGCAGATGCCTCTCGCTCACCCGCCTGCCACTCGGGCGTCCAGAACCAAGCCTGGGCGGCATCGATCACCTTCTTCGGGCGCAGCAGAATTCCCTCGTCGGTGGCCTCCACCTCGAAGTAGTCGCCGGGACGGACATGCGCGCCCCTGACCGCTTCGGCGGGCAGGGTCAGCTGATTCTTCTCACGAAGCTTGGTGAGCATTTCTTATTTTCCAATAGTAGCAAAGGTCCGCAAGGCGCGGTTGCCGAAGCCAATCCTTTCTGGGCCAGCGACCCGCCGCCGGCGGTGTTCCTGATCTGGACCCGCCTTTTGGTTCGCTGGGGTGCTGGCGCTCACCCTCTGGAGCTTCCGCCACCGCGAGATCTGACCGCCGAAGAGCCTGATGCGATCCAGGCTTTGTCAAGCCATGCCGCGTCTGCCTGATCCCGGCCGCGGGCCTGGCGCTCGCGTTCGAAAAGAGCATCGGTCTTGATAAGCACCAAGGTGTAGGGCCGGCCTGAGCGCCTGGTCTGGTGACTGACCGGCAACTCCGCCATGTCGATTCGCGAGTGGACGTGCCGCCGGCTGTCTTCGCGCAGCGGCCACTCGAATGATCTCTGGGCCGGGTCGCGCAGAAAGTCGCCGAGCGTCTTGCACAGCTCACACGCGCAGCCACCTGGCATCTTGATCGACCAGTCATCGCCAGCTCGCGCCGGATGCGCGAGACGGGCTGTGAGCCGCGCGGCGCAATCGTTCGCGATGGCGCTCAGGCCCGATGCCGTCCGCCGCGCGGGCGGAAGCTTGGTGGCCGCGCGCAGGGCCGACAGCAGGCACGGGATCAGCTCGTCGCCGCCCCCGTCGGCAAACGCGGCGGCCTCCTCGCAAAGGTCGGCGGCGCCGATCACGGAGATGGCCTCTAGAACGCTCGCGAGCGGCGGCCCCAGCTTGCCCAGCGCCTGGTTGCCAGCGCTCGGGGGCCCTAGGGCGCGCCGGCGCTCTATCTCCTCGCTCAGCCATCGCCACGAGCCCGCCACCAGAAGCCGGGCACTCGAAGTGCCGGCGCTTCCCAGGGCCTGCAGCGCCTCGCAGAGCCGGGGCAGCGACGCCAGCCAGGCCAGGCGGTCCTGACCGACCCGCCCTGACCACGTTTGGAGAAGGTCCTCCGACCAGCGCTCGCCGTACCTCTTGACCAGTCGCGTCAGCGCCACTGCGTGACGTGAGGTCAGCATCTCGACTCGGAACGGCGCCAGCAGAGTGGTGGCGGTGACGGGCTCGTCGAGGCCATGGGCAACCGTGAGAGCCTTGGCGAAGAGTCCACGCTGGTGCTCGCCGGTGGCGACGGCGTCCCAGAACGGCGCAAGCGCCGCCGCATCCGCCTGAGCTCCGGCTGCGTCCCCCGACCGGAGGCGAGCCGCGAGCGCATCGAGCGCCCACCTGGGCGACGCCTCGGCCCGGACCACAAAGGCTCGCTGGCGCGGCCACAGGACCACCGCCGCCCGACGATACCAGCGGTCAAGCGTGTTGCCGTAATTGCCCATATAGCCCTCGTACTCTGAGGCGTAAGGCACGAGATCCTCAGACCTGGTCGTCTGGCAGACCTCAAAGTCAGCGATGGCGAGGGAGATCTTCTCCGCCGGAGATCCTGGTTCGTCGATCCAGCAGTCGAGCTGGATCGACCAGTCGACCAGCTCGTCAAGCTCGTACTCATCGGGATCAGGCTCCTCTTCGTCAGGATCGTCGTCGTCCCAGCCCCACCCGCGATACCCCCGCCGCCCGTACCAAGGCTTGTCCGGCTCGAAGGCGCTCCACGTCTCGTGGACATCCGCGAGCGCCAGCGCGACCTCGCAGTCAGCGCGCTCAGCCGCGGCCCGGAGTAGCGCCGCTCGCCTGGCATCGCTGCCCTTGAGTCGAGCCCAGCTCAGGCCGCGCTCCGTGTACTCATGATCGAGCAGGTACACAAGCCGACCTGGTGGATCAGCGTCGCCGGAGCCGTAGTGTTTCGTAACCCTGGTCGCCAAGTGCTCGCCAATGAGGCTGGCCAGCTCGCCGGCAGGCTGCGCCAGGGCCTCGCCCGCCGCTGGCGTGGCCGTGTCGCCGTGGACCAGAAGGTTGTAGGTGAGCACGATGCGGTAGCCCGACGTCACCGGCTGCACCTGGTGACGACAGTCGGAATAGAAGGCGACGAAAGAGAGCCCGCCCTTCGGCGGTCGGTAGGTCACGGACTTGCCGGCGTGCTCGACCACGAGAGCGCCACCCCTGTGCGAGGACGGAAGGGTCACGACCAGCGAGCCGACCATCACGTCGTCCTTCTCGGAGTCCTGATGGGAGACGAAGAACTGCCCGCGCCCATACACCAGCATGGAATGCAGCTCCGGGCTGAGATCGCAGCTCGGCGGCAGTCCGAGATCCCCGCGCAGCTGATCGAGAAGGGGGTCGAGCGTCCGGGCCCAGCGCCGCTTATCGATCTTCACGCGACTCAGGGGAACTTCCTGCGTGTCACGGACACTGCGGTCCAGAAGCGTCTGCTCGCCCCGCCCGAACTGAGCCGGGCGGCCCACCAGGTACAGCTGCTCGGCCTGGGCCTCGGGCACTGGCAGGCGCAGCGCTCCCACCCCCCGCACCTCAAGGCGGAGATCATCGGCTGGCGCGGTCCGCTGGGCGCTGAAGGCACCAGCGACGGCGACCTCTGCGAGACGGGCGGCCAGCCGGTCGCGTGCCGCGATCGTCACGGCGCGCACTCTAGCGTTCGGTACCTCCCTGGTGCCGCCCGGCAATGACGACCACTCGAGGTCCCGATCGTCCGCAGCCGCACCAAGACCAGACTCGAATCCAAAGTTCTCGCCCTCCGACACCAGCTTCGCATGGTGGCGTGTCAGGGTTGGCGGCCCCGCTGGCAGCCCGCCCTATCGTGTCGTCCTGGCCGCGATCAGCCGCGTCCTGCCCGAGGCCTGCTTGGCAGGTCGCTCCTGACCAGCCCCGGTCCCCCTTCGCTGGGCTTGCGAGATGACGCACGAGCCCTCCACAATCACGCAAGAGCGCCACGCAGACACGGGCCGAGTCGCCCGCACGTCCGCGACCGGCCACGTGAGACCTGACGCTGTCCCGTCGCTTGAGAAACGGCGTCTTCGTTACGACCGATCAGGTGGTCACCGTTTCGACGACTACATCCGTCAGCAATGACATGGACGCCACCGCCCTCGGCTGGCTGTGGAGGACGCGATGCGCTCATCGTCCGGAATCTTGCACGCTGTGTCCAATCGAGGTCTGACCACAATGTTGAAATAGAGTGTTGGAACCCAGCAAGAGCACTTTATTTGAAGTTTTTGGCCGCTTTGGGGCCCTTCGGCTCGTGACGCGCTCAGACTCATCTTGACACGGCCCGCCATTTGCGGTCCCAAGCCAATTCAAATTGGACACGAAGTACAAATGTGGAGCGGGAGATGGGCTTCGAACCCGCTACCTCAACTTTGGCAAGTTCAAGTTCTGCTAGTGCCGTCTGTGAGCGTGAATCCTGAGTTGAGGAGCAGAGGTACTGGTGCATTCAAGCTGTTCAGCACCTCAACCTAAAGTCGTCCAATGTCGCCGGGCAGCCGCTGTGGGTATACCTCCACGGACGCGGCGGTTGCAGCACTCGTAGAGGACAAGCTTCCTCACAAGTGCAACGCACAGCTCAAGAGTGATTGCATCGCCATCGGCCTCCACCAGCGCCCTTCTCCCAGCCGCGGTCCCAGGTCAACGACTTCCAGAGCACGCGGGGCAGCCGATAGGTGGCCTCGATCATGGCCTTCTCGACTTGCTCGGCGCCGAAGCCGTCGGCCAGGTGAAGCAGGATCAGAAAGCGAGTCGAGCGTTCGACCAGGGTGCCGATGGCGGAGCGACCGTTCTTGCCCATCAGGAGGTCGCCCTCCCAGTGCCCGGGGATGGCCCGGTCTTCAACCTCGGGCGGTCGCTCGCTGATGCTGACCATGCCTGGGATGCGGCCGCGCCGGTCCTGGCGACGCCGAGGGCGCCGGAGCGTCCGACCGGTGCGTAGACACTTGGTCAACTCGCGGCGGAGCTCGCCTCGTCCCTGAACGTAGATGGCCTGGTAGATGGTCTCGTGGGACACCCATAGAGAAGGATCCTCTGGAAAGTCCTTTCGAAGCTCGACCGCGACCTGTCGCGGACTCAACTTCTCGAAGAGTCGGGCCTGTACCTGCTCGAACAAGGCGGGCTGGGTGACTAGCTTGTGGTCCTTCGGCCGTCGCGCTAGATGGTCCGCCCGCATCTGCGCCGTCGATGGCCGATAGTCCCAGTCCAGGCGACGGTGGCGACCGCGCCGCGATCGCAGCTGGCTCTGGGTTCGGTACTGGTGGCGCATGTTGCGGCGCAGCTCGCGCTGCACGGTGGAGGGTGCCCGGCCGAGGCGGCGAGCGATCTGCCGGATTGACTCACCCGGCTCGACGCCGACCAAGATCTTCTCGCGCTCGGGGAGGTTCAGGAACCGGCCGCTGGGCTGGACATGAAGGTGTGATGGGGCCACGCCGCCACTCTGATGAAACCAGCGCTTGGCCGCAGTGGCCTCGATACCGACGGCCCTGGCCGCCTCCTCAGTCGATTGACCGGCCGCGATGCTTAGCCAGAAGCGCCGGCGGACCGAGCGCAGCTTCACGTTCATGCGACACCTCACAACTCAGGTGTTGCAACGACTCCTTGACCGCGGGAGCCGTCCACCGCCGGTACCTGGTCGGTGAGCAGCCGCGGATCGAGCAGTACCGAAGGTGTAGGACCCGATTCCTGATGCGCAATTGCCAAGATACTTGCGCACACCGTGCGCAGTCCGACCCTATTTGCGCAATCGATGAGGGGCCAGCAGCTGTAAACGGAGGTCTGGACTGGACTGGTGCTGTCCACGCCGCGTAGGTCGGACCCTTGTGGACATGAATCCCGGCGACAGCGCGTCAGAGGCCGAGATCGCGAAGCTTACGGCTGGCTGCGCGTACCTCACATTCAAGCTCATTTCAGGCGCTGACCATGTTTACTTGGAGCACCGGCCGCAGCTGTGGGATGTCGTGAGCCGATGGCTCGATGCCCTCGTCTGACATAGCCCCATCACTCCGAGTTACTGATCCCCGCGACCCCAGGCGGAAGGAGCTCGAAGACACAGCGACCCTCGGCTGCCTCGAACGGATGGGTGACGTCGACTCCGTCCACAATCCGAACGAGCCAGGTTCCGAACGGTATGCCTCGCGCAAGAGGCCCGTAGATGTCGCGAAAGAATGCAACTCGTTGCGTGGGGTCGAGCTCGATCGCACTCACTTCTTCTCTCGAGCCCCGCCAGGTGATGCTCGCGCGTCCCGCAGCCCGCAGATTGCGTACCCAGTGCACCTCACCCCAGGGAGCCCAGACCCAACGCCTTCCTGAGACCTCGATCACCGCCAGCGCGTTGGTCCGGGGCAGGCCGCTCTTCCGGCCACTGACGGTGATCAGCCGATTGGGGCCCAAGGGGACGCCAGCAGCCATGAGGAACTGGAGGATGGCGCTGAAGAGCCTCACCCGCCGTGGCACACGGGCAGCGCTGCCAATTCGATCGCTCATTCGTATCTCCTTTGTCTCGATTCGTTTGGCGTGTACACAGGAAGACCCACCAAAGTGCGCCGACGTGACAGCCGCCCGAAGGCGTCGAACCCTCAGCGCGCTACTACTGTGAGGTCGAGCTGGCCGATGCGCTCCGGGTCCACGAGGAAGTCGAGCGCCGCGAGCCTCTCTCCCCTGACGGTCAGAGCCACGACGGCAAATGGACTCCCCTCGGGCGTTCAGACGATGCCCCCGGGCATTCCGTTCACGAGAACCCGGGTCGGTGTTTCTACCAACCTCCGGTAGGTCATCGCTCGTTCGGCCACGGCCTGGGCGCCCTTGACCTGCAAGGTCATATCCGGACGCGCCAGTCCGCCCTCTGAGCGCAGCACGACCTCGGGGTCGAGGACGGCGAGCAATCGTTCGAAATCACGGGCCCGCGATGCAGCGAGAAAGGCGTCGACAA
>DATFWQ010000139.1:0-6183 GCA_035259145.1 Candidatus Dormiibacterota bacterium
CAGGCAACGTGCCTGCGTTCGACTACGTGATCCCCGACGAGTGTCACGACATGCACGGCGACCCGCCCTACTGCATCGATTCGGGAAATCCTGGCGACCCCCAGGACCAGCGGCTCGTCACCGTCGGCGACATGTATCTAGATAACGAACGCATCCTTCCGGGCCCGAGGCAACAACGCGATAGCGATGATCTTCGACGAAGGGGACGACAACGCCGGCTGCTGCGATGCCGGCAACGCCGATCCCAACGGATCTGGCGGTGGCAAAGTCTCCTCGATCGTCATAGCGAGCCATGGCGCGCGCGGGATCAAGGATCCGACCCCTTACAACAACTTCTCGTTGCTCCAGACCATCCAGCGATCCTTCGGGCTCGGCTGCCTGGAGTTCACCTGCGACGTTACGAACGTGACGCCGCTGGCTCCCCTTTTTGCCATAACCGGATCGACCGCGATCGCGCCCGAGGCACTCACGGTCCCGAACCTGCCGGTCCCGACGCCGACGCCGGCGGAGCCGTCGACGACCACCACCCTCACGCCGGGCGCGGCCGGCTGGAAGGTCGTGCGCAGCCCGCTCCTTGGCACGAGTGACAACAGTCTCGGAGCCGTGGCCGCATCCGCGCCGGACGACGTCTGGGCGGTTGGCAACTTCCTCCCGGACACGGCCAGCAGCAACCAGGACGCCACCCTGACGCTGGCTGCACACTTTGACGGCAAGACCTGGTCCGCCGTGCCCACGCCGAACGCAGGCCCCAACTTCAACACCCTCTTCGGGGTTGCCGCCGCGGGCGGCCAGGCATGGGGCGGTCGGTGTCCGCCTGAACGACAACTTCGAGGACCGTGGCCTCATCGAGGCATGGGACGGCCATCGCTGGACCATCTCCGACAGCCCCCAGCCGCGGTCTGCACGCGACATCCTCTTCGGGGCGTCAGCGCTTTCGACATCTGATGTCTGGGCCGTCGGCGTCCAGCAGGGATCGAGCTGCAAGTTCGAGACGCTGGTGGAGCACTGGAACGGCACCCGATGGTCCGTCATACCCAGCCCGAACCCAGGCAGCACCGGGAACCACCTCTACGGCGTGAAAGCCATCGGACCGGACGACGTGTGGGCGGTTGGTCAGCAGCTCGGTGCCAGCAGCCCGGACGAGGCACTGATCGAGCACTGGGACGGGAGCGGCTGGTCCGTCGTGCCCTCGCCAACCCACGGCTCGGCCTCGGCCATGCTGTTCAGCGTGGTGGGCAGCGCCCGCGGCGTGTGGGCCGTCGGCGAGACCGATGACGCGATACAGGGCTCGCGTCCACTGGTCGAACGATTCAAGAATGGAGCCTGGACCACCGTCGACCTGCCCCAGGCCGGATCGATCTTCACCAGCCTCTGGGGCGTCTCGGCATCCGACGACACCGTCTGGGCCGTGGGCACCTTCCAGGACGTTGCCAGCGGCGATAACAAGACCCTGATCCTCCGCGGCGACGAAGACCGATTCCGTGTCGTCGACGGGCCAAATCCCGGATCGGGCGACAACATCCTGGGAGGCATAGCGACGACCGGCGACAGCCTGTGGGCGGTCGGCGTCTACAAAAACGGAGGCGGGCGGCAGACCCTGATCGAGCGGCACCAGGAGGGCTGACGAGCGAGATTACGGACCTGGCGGGTGGGCGATGAGTCACCCCCCGCCGGGTCGCGGCCGCACCCTAGCCCGGCTGAGCCGAGAAGCTGCCCAGGCGGCTCATGATGCCGCGAACCTGCTCGATCTCCTCCCGATTCACCGTATGGTCGAGATTGGGGTACAGCACCATCGTCACCTCGGCGCCCATTCCTTCCAGCACCCCTGCGGCGTGGCTCACACGGCCGGCCGGGATGTGCGGATCGCGGTCGCTGCAACCGAGGAAGGCAGGCGTTCCCTCGAACGACCCAGAGTCGTGGCGTTCTGCCCCGTCGGGCCCGATGAGCCCGCCACTCAGACCGACCACGCCGCCGAAGCGGCGGGCGTTGCGCGCAGCGAACTCCAGAGTCAGGCAGGCGCCCTGCGAGAATCCGAGCAGCACCGTGCGCTCAGGTGGTATGCCGGCAGCTGCGATCCTTACCAGCGCCTCGCCCACGACTGCGAGAGCCGACGAGAGCCATGGCTCGTTGCGCTCGATCGGCGCCGTGAAGGGATACGGGTACCAGGTGGCGCCGGCAGCCTGAGGCGCGAGGAACGTCCAGCCCGGCTGCTCGAGCTCCGGCACGAGGGTCAGGATGTCCTGGGCGGTGGCTCCGCGGCCGTGGAGCATGACCATAGCGGCCCACGCCTGATCGGGCTCTGGCCCCGCGCTGAGCAGTGGCTGGCCTTCGTGCGGACCAGTCACGGTGCTACCAATCCTGGCCCGAGCCGAAGTCACCCGAGGAGTCGGACAGGTCGAAGCTGTCCTGCTCGACGAAATCGTCTTGCTGAGCGTCGTCGTCCTCGGCGAACTCATCCTGCTGACCGCCGCCGGCCTGCTCGTCGCCGTAAGTCTGCTGGTCGCGCTGGTCCTGCCGGTCGAAGCTTCCCTGGCCCCGGTCATCCCGGTCAAAGCCCTGCTGACCTGAGCCGCGGTCTTCCCGGTCGAAGCCACCCTGGCCGAACACGTCGTGAGCGAGGCCCATGGCCGCGTCGGCCACGAGGACGCCACCCACTACTCCAAGCGCGATCTTGCCAGCGCCGGCCAGAAAGCTCCCCGCCCCACCTCCTCGCTGCTCCTGGTAGGCCGGGCCGGCGTAGGACGGTGCCGCCGCATATGGATATTGCTGTCCGGGTGCTGAAGCAGGGGGTAGGAAGCTGCTCTGCTGGGGCTGGCTTGCCAGGCGCGCCTCGGCCTGCTGGAGCGCACGCTCCTGGACGAGCAGTGTCTGCGTCATGTAATAAGCCGCCCCAGGCAGGCTCTGGACGCGCTGCTCGATGAGCGCCTCTGCCTGCGGGTCGCGCGGACCGGACTGAGCGGCACCCTGTGTGAGCCGCTGAAACAGCGACTCGATCAGCTGTTGCTCCTGTGGAGTCATGAGATCAACCTCGTGAATGGCGGTTGGCGGCGCCGCCAGGCGCCTCAACCGCCATGGTAGGCCGCACGGCTGAGCCGGTACAGGACGTGGCGACGCAGCCGATGTCCAGGCGGCAGCAGCGGGTGCTCGAAATCGTCGGCGGGATCGCGGGTCATCCCGAGGCGCTCCATCACCCGCCAGGACCGCACGTTGGCGGGCACAGTGAACGACACGATCTCGTGGAGGCCGATCTTGGAAAAGCCAAACTCCAGAGCGGCGCGTGCGCCTTCAGTGGCGTAGCCCCTTCCCCAGTGCCGGCGATCGAGGCGCCAGCCGATCTCGACCGCGGGCATGAACGGTGCATCGTATGCCGGGACGCTCAAGCCTATATATCCGACGAAGTCGGCGACACCAGGCACCTCGACAGCCCAGTTCCCGAATCCGCGTCTGTCGAAGGAGGCCTCGATCCGATCCACCGCTGCATCCGACTCGGCGCGCGTGAGAAGCGAGGGATAGTGCTCCATGACGACCGGATCCGCGTTCAGAGCGGCGAACTGCTCACGATCGCGGTCGCGCCACCGCCTGAGCAGCAGGCGCTCGGTGGACAGCTCAGGGTGAGGCACGCCTGGAAGCTAATTTAAGTGGAACCGCGGGCTCCGCCGGCAGGCCGAGGACGGGTGGATCGCCTCCCTATCCTCGATGCTCATCGGGGCTACCAGCAGCTGAGCGCAAAAGGGTCCGGAGAGCACGCTCGAGGGATTTGCTCTGCTCGGGTGTGAGGCAGGAAACGAGCCGGGCGACCCTGGCTGCGTGTTCGGTGAGCGTGGCGTCGATGACCTCACGGCCTTTGTCGGTCAGGGCGACGCGGAAGCTGCGGCGATCGGCGGGGTCGAGGCTCCGCACGACCAGTCCTGCCGCCTCGAGGCGGTCCAGCCGGTTGGTCATCCCCGCCCGAGACATCATCAACGCCTCTGAGAGCTCGGAGGGGATCAGAGTGTAGGGAGAGCCGGAGCGGCGCAGTGCTGCCAGCACGTCGAACTCGCCCCCGCGCAGGCCGCGCCGTGCGAACACCTGCTCCACGTCCCGGCCAAGGAGGAGCGACGCCTGGGCAAGCCGGCCCAGGACGCCGATGGCCGACAGGTCCAGGTCGGGCCGCTCTCGTCGCCATTGATCGAGGATCGCATCGACTGCGTCCCTGTGCCCCTCGCCGGGGTCTTCGTCCATCGTCGCATTTTATTTGACGGATGATAGTTCTATTCCGTACTATCCGATAGCGAATTTGATTCGGAGGTGGAGCGATGTCGTTCGTTGAAGCTGACGGCCAGAAGATCGTGCTGGTGAGAGCGGCCGAGGCTGAGGTCCTCGGCGGTGGGCTCATGACAACCAGGTTGCTGGCGGACTCCGACAGCACCGACGGCGCCATCAGCGCCAACCGGACACTCCTGAGGCAGGGAGCAGGCGGTCCGCCGGCGCACTACCACGCAGGCTCCGCCGAGATCTTCTTCATCCTCGGTGGCTCGCTGCAGGCGCTGGCGGGCGACCGGATTGTCAAGCTGAACGAGGGCGACTTCCTGGTGATCCCCCGGCACATGCCGCACGCCTTCGCAGCACCCCCGCGGGCGGACGCCGACGTGCTGATCATCCAGGCTCCTGAGCTGAAGAAGCGGTTTGAGTATCTTCGCCTGGCGGAACGGGCCATCAAAGGCCAGGCCAGCCCCCAGGAGATCCTGGACTCGCAGGAGCGCTTCGACAACCACTTCCTGGACAGCCCGATCTGGCGGGAGGCTCGGCGGATGGAAGACGCTCGATGACCTCAGGGTGCGGCCAGTGCTGCTGGTCGAGGTTCCAGCAGCCGAGCGCCGAGTCATTCTGGGCCACCTCGCCCGAACCGCACCCAACACCGTCATGACTCCGGCAGGAACCGGCCAAGCGCCTCCTTGCTGTGCTCGACCGCGGCGTTGCCTCGGGCCAGCATTTCGCGCTGGTAGGCCTCCAGAGCTGCGCCGACCTCCAGCTCGCCTCGGTCCGCCTGGACCAGGCGGCGACAGAGCAGCTCGGCGTCACGGAAGGCGGTATTTGCCCCGTTGCCGCCCGAGGCGAGCGTCAGGTGCGCGGCGTCCCCGAGTAGCGTCATCCGGCCCGCCGCCCAGGGCTCGAGCGGCCGGTCGGTAACCATGGCGCGGCCGACGGCACTGTTGCCGGGGTCGGCCGCCCGGATCAGATCCACCAGATCGGTGTGCCAGCCCGCGATCAGGTCGAGCACAACCTCACGGGCGTCCCGGGCGGCCGCTCCGGGCCGGCTCATCGGGTGGTCAGGCGGCACGAGCATGACCCAGCGGAGGTAGCTGGAGGTGGCGGGGAGCCGGACGTCCGGCGCGAGCTCGGCGGCCGCCTCGACAGGCGGCCGGCGGAAGCGCATCGGGCCCAGCATCAGCGTCGAGCCGGGACCCTTCACCATGGTGCCGGCGCCTGGCACGAGCGGGGCGAAGCGGTCGGTCAGCGTCGTGCGGCCCAGCGCGCCGCACAGATCGGACTCGACCAGCCGGATGTGCGGCAGGAGCCGGGCCCGGACAACCGAGTTCCCGCCGTCGGCGCCGACCAGGACGTCGCCGGCCGCCTCGCTGCCGTCGGTGAAGGAGGCGCGGACCGCGCCCTCCGGCGGCTCGGCCATGCCCGACAGCCGGCGGCCGAACTCGATGTGGTCGGTCAGTCCCGTCAGGAGGAGGTGTCGGAGCACGTGCCGGTCTACGACGATCGCGTCCGGCTCGAAGCCGGGTCCTCGCTGAAGCTCGTTGAGCTGCGAGTCCAGGACCAGTCCTGGCCCGGTCAGGTCGCCGCAGACGGCGTCGAGCAGCGCGTGCAGCCGCTCGGGCAGGCAGGCGAGCAGCGCCTCTCTGCCCTCCGTCCGCAGCCCGATCCGGTAGCCCTGGAACCGGGAATTGACCCCCCGTTCCTGTTCGTAGACCCGGAAGTCGATCCCGGCCCGGGCGAGCCCGTGCGCCAGCGCCAGGCCGCCCAGCCCCGCTCCAATCACCAGGACCCGGCCCAGTGCTCCGCGTGCTCTCGTCGTCATGTGCAAGCCCTCCATGAGAAGTGAACGCTGTTCACGTGAACAGTATTCACATGACGGGTCGTGCCGTCAAGTGGCAGGATGGTTTGGCGTGCGATGAGGTGGAACGGTTCGTC
>DATFWQ010000140.1:0-10616 GCA_035259145.1 Candidatus Dormiibacterota bacterium
TTGCTGATGCCAAGCTCCGCCGACCGCCGGGCCTCCTCTAGCCGCGCGTCATCGGCGGGCGGCTGCGCCAGACCCAGCTCGAACATCGGCTTCACCAGCGCCAGCAGCCTGGCGTCATGCGCGAGCCGCACCCTGGAGAGATAGCGGATGCCGGAGGCCAGTGACAGATACGACAGGTCGAGCGTGATCAGCTCGATCGGGTCCGGCACGATGATGGTGTCGAGCTGCGCGAGATTCGTCGCCTCCAGGTTCACGACCCGCGGATCCTGGCGGAGTGACCCCAGCAGCTGACCGTGCCCGACGTCCACGGCGTAGACGCGTGCCGCACCCATCTCGAGCAGCACTCTTACGAACCCGCCGGCCGCAGCCCCAGCGTCCAGGGCAGTGAGCCCTGCGACTGCAACACCGAAGGCTTGCAGCGCCACCCGCAGCTTGGCCTCGCCCCGCAGCACAACCGGCTGCTGGACCGCGATGGAGGCGTCCTGCCGTACCTGCGAGTTCGGATTGAGGATGACCCGGCCGTCCACACTCACCCTGCCCTGAGCAATCGCGGCCCGAGCGTCCTCCAGGTCGGGACGAAGCCTCTCGACGGCGTCGATGAGCGAGGTGCGCTTGATCAGTCGCGGTATCGGTAGACGATCCGTCCGCGCGTCAGGTCGTAGGGCGACAGCTCCACCCGGATGCGGTCACCGGGCGTGATCCTGATGAAATACCGGCGCATCCGCCCAGCCGCATAAGCGACAAGCTTGTGGCCGTTTTCGATCTCAACCTCGAACATGGCGTTGGGGAGGGCCTTGGAAACCACGGCGTCAAGAACGACGGCCTCCTCCTTCGCGGGCTCACCATCTGTCGTTGCACGCCGCGCCCGCGCGGGCCGGCGCGGGCCCCGGCGCGGTGTTGAACTTCTCGCCAATTCGCGTAGAAGTCTAGCGAGGCCGCGATGAGCTCGCTCAAAAGCAGAGTCTCAACACGTGTTCGAGCCCGCGTTCCTCCCCGGCAAAGACTGACGGAAGGATCAAGGTCGTCATGCCAGTCACCACCGCCGCGCCGTCGGCGACGTGGCTGTCGCCCACCATCAGGGCACCGGCGGGAACCACGTCCAGGTCGCGGCAAGCGATTCGGAACAGCTCGGGGTCCGGCTTCATCCGGCCGTGGCGGTACGACTCCGTGTACGCGTCCACGTACTGAGCGAGTCCGTGCAGCTCGAACACGCGTTGCAGCGACGATGGGATGTTGCTGAGGACGCCGACCCGCACACGGCGATCGTGCAGCTCCGCCAGCACCGGTGCGGCATCCGGATAGGGCAGCCACCTGTCGTGGTTCATCACGCGCTCATACAGGAGCTGCGCCGCGCCCGGCACGTAGGACTCTGCCCGCTCGAACAGGCTGAGCCAGGCCTCCCGGTGCCGCTTCTCGCCGAGATCACGGCCCTTGGCCAGCTCCTCGGCGGTCTTTGAGGCCCGCCAGATCTCGTCCCACAAGCGGTCGGCCGTCGAGCGCTCAAGGCCGGCGTCGACGAGCACGTCCGCGCCGCTTGGGCTGTAGAAGAGCGTGTCACCGAAATCGAAGATGGCTGCCGAGAATCTGGTCACCGCCCCACGGTAGCGGCCGGCCGCAGCGGGCGCTTTCAGCCGGCCACCACCCCCAGCCGCACCTCCACCTCTGCCACCAGCTCCGCCTTCACCCGGCCGGCCGGGACGAGCCGCCTCATGGTCTCCCCCCAGCGCGGCTCCTCGGCCATCGCCTGTCGCAGCAGTTCCAGCGCCTCCTTCCACTCGCCCGCCCCGGCCAACGCCAGGCCGGCGAAGAAGCGGAGCTGGGTGATCTCGGGACCAATCTCGAGCGCCTGCCGGTGGCCGGCGACCTCCCCCGTGGCGGCAGACTGGTAGGCCCTCCGGTAGCGCAGAAGCCGCCGCAGCTCCTGAAGCGGCTCGGGATGATCTTCGACCCTTAGATCGATCATGCGATCTTCCCAGCTTCGACCCGTCGGCCTGCCCGTGAGCACCAGCATCGCGGCCGACTGGCGACCGCGGATGTCGCCGCCCTCCGCCTCCGCGGCGTCCAGGGCTGCCAGCATGCGTTCCGCAAGTGGTCCGCCTGCCATCTCATAGGCAACCGCCATCGCGTCCCAGACCGTCGGACGCTGCATCAGGTTGGCCTGCACGGTGTAGCCCTCGCCCACGCGATGCCCCGCCTCGGCGATGCAGCGGCTCCCCGTGTGCGCTGCCGCAGCGCCGGTTCCGTCGACCATGGCACACTGTCGGGACTCGCGTTCGGGATCGGCAGCAAGGACGGCGTCGAGCGCCTGGCGGGCACTGCATCCCAGGCGCATCAACTCGACTCCCAGCGGGCCGAAGCTGACGTTCACCATGGATTGCGTGGCCACGGCGCCGACGCCCGCGAGTCCCCAGGGTACGACCGGCCCGACCTGAAAATAGTGGGACTGCACGGCCACCCCAAGTTCGCCGGTATCGGTGTCTCGCGCCACGATCGAGTAGGTCATGCGCCAGATTCTGACGCTTGCAGGGCCGGCCCCTAAAAGGCGCTTCACCCACCGCAGCCGGAGGCAGCCGAAGGCGTACCCTGCATGTCCGGTGAGCGCGGACGAGAGGGCGAGGGCGTTCGTCGATGACCAGGTCGAGCTCCTTCGGCAGAGGAACGTCGACGGCCTGCTGGAGAGGCACTACCACCCGGACGCGCTGCTGGTCACCCAGCAGGTGTCAGTGCGCGGGCACATAGCCCTGCGGGCCTACTTCACGCAGTACGTGGCGGCCCTCGGCGACTTCGAGGTCAACTCGATCGACCTCCTGAGCGCGACTGATGACGCCTTCCTTTTTGAGGCCACGGTCACCTCCAGCCTTGGCCGCGCTCGGGTCTACGACGCGTTCGTGCTGCGCGACGGCCGGGCTACCCACCATTTCGCCGGCGTTATGGGTTGATGCCGGCCGTTCAGTTCAATTCGGCGAAGGCGGACGCGGGTGCACAACCCCAAGCCTGCCGATGCTGCCCAGCTTCGCGAGCTCGCCCGTGAGCAGCGCTTCCGCGACCGCCGGGTCTCCGCTCTCAAGCAGCTGCTGCCGCACCGCAGGCTCCACCTCCACGACAGAACCGACCAGCCAGACGGCTCGTTTGCCGACCTCAGCGGAGAGCCGGGGTGCGACCTCCGTGCCGTGCGCGGCCAGGTACCGCTCCAGCAGGCCGATCAGCCGTGGGTACGCGCCAGGCGGGGGGTCACTGAGGCGCTTCACCCTCCCCATGAGATAGGGCCGGCTGTGGTCGAGCGCCAGCAGGCGAAAGCGGTGCAACCCGCGGGCGACGACGGCGAAGCCGCCGTCGGGCAGCGCTTCGATCCGCTGAAGCGTCGCCACCGTTCCCACCTCGTGGAGGTCTTCCGCCCGCCCAGGCCCGACCTCGCTCCCGCGCCGGATCAATACCACGCCGAAGTCCAGCCGCTGCCGAACCAGCAGCCGATAGCGTTCTTCGAAGATGCGCAGTGGCAGCAACCCGCCCGGGAACAGCACCGTATGCAGCGGGAAGATTGGAATCAGCGCCCGCCGTTCTGCGGCGCCGCCGCCCGCCAGCGATCTATCCAGCTCCCCATCACCTCCCTCTCGGCGGTGCCCTGTCCCAGGTTCCTGACGGCATCCTCCACCCGCTGGGTGAACGCACGCGACCCCTCCCCTTTACGGGCCTCCAGCGGTTTGCCGAAGCGGACTTCGACCGGAGCCGGCAGGAAGTATGGTCTGCCCTTCGGCATGACCCTGTGTGTTCCCCGCACGTGGATCGGTACCACGGGGCTTCGCGTCTCGTTCGCCAGGTGGCCCACTCCCGGCGTGAACCTGCCCATTCGTCCGTCCGGCGAGCGTGTTCCCTCGGGGTAAATCAGCAGGTTCCATCCGGACTTCAGGAGCTGGCTGGAGCTGTGCAGTACGGCCTGGGCACTTCCTGTCCGCACGAACGGGAAGGTGTTCAGCCACAAGCCCACCAGGCGGCCCAGCATCGGACGCTGGTACCAGTAGTCGGCCGCCGCTCCGACCACCGTCTGCTCGCGAACCCGGTCCGGCAGCGCAGCCAGCAGGACGACGGTATCTGCGTGACTCACGTGGTTGGCGGCCAGGATGGCCGGCCGGTTCTGATCACGCAGCCACTCGGCGCCTTCGACTCGCAGGCCGGTCATGGCACGCGCAAAAGGCGCCGACAGCCCGCGCTGGATCAGCCACCGCAGCGAGCGCACCGGCTCCTGGCGAGCCCAGTCCAGGTTGCTGGCCCTGGCTGGGACCCCGGGCGCACCTTCCGGCCAGCTCGCCGGCCGCACCCCTCCCCAGTGCCATCCGCTGCGGACGGTCCGAAGGTCTGTGATCAGCTCGAACTTCATTGGACGTCAGCCAGAAACAGAGGGGGCAGACGAAGATGGGTCACGCTGGGGTAGCGGCCGACCGTCTGCTCGGCCATCTCCAGCGCGTCAGCCAGCGTGCTGGCGCACTTGAAGCCCAGATGATGCACAGCTGTACGCTCACCCCCAACAACTATGACGTCGCCCACGTGCTGCAGCGCGTGTGCGGCCCAGTACCAGGCGTAGAAGGGGTGGACGCCGTGATACGCGTTCGACTTGCGGTAGAGCTGTCGGTACCAGGGATCGTCGGCGAAGCACTGCTCGTACTTCCTCTCGATCTCTGCCGGGTCGCGGGTGTCGGCCAGCACCTCGTCATAGAAGTCGATGTAGCTCGGGTGCTGCACCGAGTCGAACTCGTAGCGGCACGGGTGGGCCATGATGACGACTCCCCCCTGCCGCACCACCGGCCTGCCGCGGTAAAGGTTGAACAGGTAGCCCAAACCCATGCAGACGACCAGCACCGGGTTCAGGATCGCGTTGACGTTGTAGGGACCCAGATACGGGATGCCGATCGTCACGATGTCCGTCTGACCCTCGACCTCGACCAGCATCTGCCGCCTTACCGTCTCCAGTGTGCGGTCGTGCACGGCGTCAACCTGACCGGCCTGCACTGACGTGAGCCCATAGGGCGCGCGCATCGAGTGGAAGGCCGCACGCTTCACTCCCGGAGGAGCCAGGTCCGTGAGCTGCTTGATCGCCAGGAAGGAAGCCTGGTCCGCCGGTGTCCAGTCGGTCTCCCGCTTCTGCATGAAGTTGGCGACGGCTGGAAACGAGTGGTTGTTCACGCTGGTCTCGATGTGGAAGCATCGCACGGTATCCTCGATCAGCTGCCCCTGGCGAACGCACGAGTGGTGCAGCGCCGAGTCCGGTGGGTGCATGTAAGAGCGTGAATTGACCAGGGTGTCCACGGTGTGGTGGGCGCGCACGCTGCGGTAGCTGCCAAGCCCGGTGGCAAGCGATTTGTGCCCACCGTCCATGGGCACGAACGTCAGGTTAACGTAGACCACCAGGTCAGACTCCGTCGCCCGGCGGCTCAGCGTGACCTCCTCGCCCTCGGAGGTCGTGCCGATCAGGACATTGCCTTCGGGGTCTTCGGCATCGTGGTTGTAGAGCTGGTCAGGATAGAAGGTGCTGAATATCCGATCGCCGACGATGTGTCGGATCTCGTCGGCGGTCATGCGCCGGTGAAGCGAGTTGGCCGCGATGAGGTGTACGTCCTCGACCCCCTTCTCGGCCGCCATTTCGATCACCTCTTCCAGCACGAGCTGCCGCACGTCGGGCTGCGCCATCGGTGGCAGCGGCAGCGACAGGTCGTCGAACGCGACAGTCAGCTTCATCCCCGGGCGCAGCAGCTCCTTGAGCGGGTCATCTTCCAGCGGGTGACCCAGCGCCCGCCGCACCGCTCGCTCCGTGTGCGCAACCGGCTCCATGGGATCGGGCGCGTAGATGATGCGCGACCCCAGTGGCAATTTTTCCAGCCTGACGCCCTCGCCGTAGTGGAAGAGCGTTGGGGGCGTGTTGCGGTCGACTTCGATGACTGCTCCAGGACGGCCCATGCTTCGGTTCCTTTCGGGTTTAGGCTCTCAAGTCTCGCAGGTCGAAGGCGACCTTCACCGCGTTCTGCCTCCCAGCATGCAGTGCGTAGGCGATGGCGTCCCGGTAGTCGCCAAGGCTGAACAGCGGGCCGGTAAGCTGCTTCAGAGGCAGGTCACGAGCTGCGCCCAGCGCCAGCTCGAACGTGCGCTCGCCCATTTCCTCGGTCCCGTAGGCGTACGCTCCCGTCACGGTCAGCTCGCGCTGCCAGATCGGCCCCCAGTCGACCTTCTCCTCGCCTGGCATTCCTACAGCAACCACACGGCCGCCGGCGCGTGTGAACCGAACGGCATCGTTGAGGCCGCGTGACGAGCCCGTGCACTCGAAGGTGAGGTCCGCGCCTCCGAGCAGCAGCGGCCGGTCCACACCCTCGAGGCGGCGCGCCCCGGTTGCGAAACGAACGCGCTGGAACACCTCGCCCGGGGCAACCAGCATGTCCGCGCCCAGCAGCTTCGCCTGCTCACGCTGGAACGGGTACTTCGCCACCGCAATCAGGCGCTTCGGCGGCGTAAAGAGCCTCACGGCTGCGACGGTGAGCAGACCGATCGTGCCCGCGCCCTGGACGACGACCACGTCGTCAGGGCGTGCGCCGCCCCTCAGCGCTGCGTGCACGCAGCAGGCCAGTGGCTCGATCAGCACCGCGGCGCCGTCGGGCAGGCCATCAGGGATCGCGTGGAGCTGGCTCTCGTGGGCGACCAGGACCTCTCCCCACCCGCCGCCGGTGCTGGCGCAGTAACCGGTCTGCAGGCCGACCTCGACGGCCCCCTCCGTCACGTTCTCGCAGAGGCCAGGCCGGCCCTCGGCACATCGGGCGCACACAGGGGCGATGCCGCGAACAAGACAGCCAAGGGCCGGCTCCACCACCACTCTGGTGCCGTCCTCCAGCTCGCCGACGACCTCGTGGCCGGGCACGAATGGGTAGCTGGTCAACGGGTCCAGGTAGAGCGAAACATGCCCGGTGATGGCTGACGTGTCCGAGCCGCATATGCCGCTCAGGTTGGGCCGAACGCGCATCCAGGCGGGCCCTGGTAGCGCCGGCTCCGGCACGTCGCCCAGGTGGAGCATGGAGAGGTCGCTCGTGGCCACGGTGGCGTGGCCGCCGGTTGCGCGGACCAGCGCATAGGCCGGCATCGATCGCACGTACTGAAGCGCTAGCATGGCCCTTCCCTCCCTCCTCCCCAGCCCAGGAAGCCGGCTTCGCCCGGTCCTCGGCGAGGTGGAGGCGCAGGGTCGGCGCTTTGGATGGCAGGCATGCGGCCGGCCTTCATCGCCGGATTCCCTCGAGGTACTGCGCCGAGCGCGGGTTCGGGATCGGCAGCCGCCAGTTGCCGGCCGCCATGCCCCAGCGCTCGATGCGCCAGCCACGCTGGCCACCAACCTGCGACAGCCTGGCATCTGGGTTGACCACTACCGGCGTGCCCACCAGCTCCAGCATGGGCAGATCCGAGATGGCGTCCGCATACGCGAAACCGTCCGACAGGTTCAGGTCATGCCTCGCGGCGTACTCCTGAAGCAACGCGGCCCGGGCTTCGCCGGCAGGCGGCGGCGACTGCAGGTCGCCGGTCAGCCGGCCGTCTTTGACGAGAAGGTGTGCGCAGTCCAGGTCCACGTCCAGCAGCTCCGCCAGCGGCTGGACCACCACGTCCAGGGCGCCGGTCAGCAGCAGCACCCCGTGACCGGCGCGTTTGTGCTCTCGTATGCGACGCATGCCCTCGGGGAACACCCGGCGCAGCATGACCGAGTTCAGCGCCTCCTGGCCCAGCTGCCGCATGCGCTCAGCATCCAGCCCTGCGTACTCGCGGTAGAACGAGCGCTGGAACTCCGCACGCGAGCGGCGCTCCAGATAGAGCCATCGCGGCACCTTCCGTGCCATCTGAGCCAGGAAGCGCGGCCACTCCTCGACAGGCTTGTCCTGCAGGCGCATCCACAAGAAGTACTCGACCACATTGGTCTGAACGAGGGTGCCGTCCACGTCGAACACGGCCAGCACTCGCTTCTGCCCGGTCTGGCGGCGAAGTGCCGAGAGCGCCGTGTTGGTTTCCGGCCTGGGTGCCGTGGCGCCCGTCGGAGATGGGCCCCTGCGAGGGCCCGTGTCGGCACGCGCCATCCGCACGACCGTTGGAAAGTGAACGTCGTGGAAGTAGTGGCGCCACTCGTACAGGGCGGGATCGAAGCTGAAGCGTTGCCGCTCGGCCGGGGTCAGGCGCTCCCAGAGGCCGAGCAGGTTCCGAGAGTCGAATATGCAGTCCACGTCAACGTAGACGCCGTACAGCTCAGCGAGGTTGAGGACCCTCTCGAGCCGGCCTTTTTCATCATTGAGCTGGTCCGACCAGCGGGTGGCTGTAGTGCCCAGGGGAAGCCGCTCGACCAGTTGCTGCGCAGCGGCGACCGCCCACAGCGCCAGCTTGCCTCGAGTCACGAGCTCATCGCGGCTCGGGAAGGTCCACCTCGGCGTACCGATGGCCTGGCCCCAGCGGTCGCGCAGGGGGTGCTCGGTGAAGTATTCGCCGCAGTAGTCGTAGATGCCGCGCAGGCGCAGGGGGTTCCGGCTGCCGGTGGTCGCGTGGTAGATGCGGTGCTCGCCCGCCGGTGGCGGCGAGCTGGCCACCGCAAGTACGGCGTTGACAACGAGGTCGGCCGGGATGATGTCCAGGACTCCATCCGGCAGCCCCGAGAAGTCCTGGAGCGCCGCCCTGGCGAACGCGAGGATGATCGGCTCCGCCATCCGGAAGCCCTCGAGCCAGCCGGGGAACGGCTCAGCCAGCGCGCTCTCGATGATGCTGGGCCGGACGATGGATAGCGGGATGTCGCCGTGCAGCTCGACCGCGGCGTGCTCGGCCATCGCCTTGGTGAAGGAGTAGATGTCCGTGAAGCCCATCGCCCTGGCGTGTGCCCGGCCTCGCTCCACCAGCCGCTGCTTCACCCAGCGCTCGCGGAGTCGCTCGACCGCCCGCGCCTGGGCCGGGGTGCCCGCGGGGCCGAGCCGGCTGCGGGCCTCCCGGCGGAGTTGATCCAGCACCGCGGGGCGCCGGCTCTCCTCCTCTACCGTCGGCCGCAGGTTGCTCAGCACCGCGGCCTCGTGCCGCCAGTTGAGGCCAGGGTCAAGCGGCAGCTCCTCGCGGACCAGGCCACGGAGCATGCCGCCGACGAAGGCGGTGGAGACGTGGACGAGGTGCGGCTTTGCGTCGAGCTCGCGCAGCGTCTGCACCAGGCGGCTGGCGCCGAGCAGGTTGGTCTGCGCGGACAGGTCGGCCGGATTGTCGAATTCAACAGCGGCCGCAGAGTGGATCACGACGTCGCAGCGGCGCAGCTCGCGGCGCGCCTCATCGCTCAGACCGAGGTCGTCCCGGCTGAGGTCCATGTCCATCACCGCTACCTTCTCGGCTACCAGGGCTCGGAATGGTTGCTCGCCGAGCTCCTGCCTGAGCCTGCGAAAAGCCGGGCTGGCGAGGACCTCACGCTCAAGGCGCTCGCCCGCAAGACGACGCGAGCTGGAACGGATTGCCAGATTGATCCGCTGTACACCAGGCAGCGCCCTCAAGCACTTCTCCATGACGGACTTGCCAAGGAAGCCGGTACCGCCCGTGATGAGGAGCGTCTTGCCTGCGAGGCCCTCTTCGATCAACGTCGTCTGGCCGCCGAGGCTGGACAGCGGAGCCCGGTCGGCGCCGCACTGGCCCGCCATAAGCCTGAGAACACGGCCCCAGTGTAGTTGGCGGCCGGTCTCCGACCGGCCGCTACGAACCTCGGTTTAGTGGACTGTAACGTTCGGAGGTGGAGCAGGCCGGAGGCCCGAAGGCCTGCGTTCCAGGTGGTCGGTGGCCTCGGCGTCCCCGCGAAGCCTGCTTCGTGGGGTGGGGAGGATGGGGTGGCGCAACGAGGAGCCCATTTGTCGATGGGTGACGAGGCGCGCCGGGCCCCCAGACGCAGCCATCAACGCCTGCAAGGCGCCCGGCCGCCTGGGACGTCGGATGCTCCGCCTTCGGCTGTTACGGTCCACTAGTGCTGGTGGGCCTCGGAGAGGGGCTTGCCGGCGAGCCGGGCATTGATGACACTGACGAAGTTGGGGCACTGCATGATGTCTTCATGCCGGCAACGCAGCGCGTGTTTGATAGCTTCACGGGCGGTCTGGGCTTTGTCGATCTGCTGATCGAGGTCCGCGAGTTTGCGCCGCGCAAGCCGCCGCCAATCGTCGCGCGCGACAGCGCGCGACGCTGCGAGGGCCTTCTGCTCGGCGAGCGAAAATCCGACGTCGCGCAGCAGCAGGATGGTCCCTACGAGCCTGATCGCCGATTCAGGGTAGCGGCGTTGGCCTGAGATTCTGGCCGGCGCAGGAAGCAAGCCGAGTTCTTCGTAATAGCGCACTGCCGATGTGGCAACGCCGGCGCGCCGGCTCACCTCGCCGATGGTCAGCAGGGCGTCGGCCATCTTGACTTCAAGCGTACTTGAAGTTGTTGACTACTGGCTGTGGAGACACGACAGAAGGCGAGCACGCGATGACGGTCAAGCAGGCGGCGATGGCGGCCATCGTCGGTCAGTTTGGATACCCGCGGGGTATCGCAGGGAAGGTCGCCGGCTGGGTGATGGCCCATCGCTCCTCCAACCGCCGGCGCAACAATTGGGTCGTCTC
>DATFWQ010000141.1:0-11670 GCA_035259145.1 Candidatus Dormiibacterota bacterium
GCGCCGCCGACGCCTTGGCAGCCAGCAGCAGCAGCACCTCGGCACGCGGCGAAGCGCCGAGCGCAAGCTCCGGAGCTCGGCGCGAGGCCGCCGCAAGCTCGACGATGTATCCGCGGACCACGTCTTCCACGTGGACGCGCGACATCTGCTCCGTGACGGCGTCCAGGGCGGCCTTGTCCAGCACCGGCGCGACCCCGGCCCGCTCGGGGTCGCGCAGCTCGATCCCGGCGTCCCAACGAGCGAGCATCTCCATCTCGTGATCCTGGCTCGGGTAGTCCAGCACGGCCTTGAAGAGGAAGCGGTCTTGCTGAGCCTCGGGAAGGGGGTAGGTGCCTTCGTACTCGACCGGGTTCTGGGTTGCCAGCACCACGAACGGCTCGGGCAGCGGTAGCTGCCGGCCCTCGAGCGACACCCCCCTCTCCTCCATGGCCTCCAGCAGCGCGGCCTGGACCTTGGCCGGCGCTCGGTTTATCTCGTCCGCCAGCAACACGTTGGTGAACACGGGCCCGGGGCGAACGTTGAAGCTGCGGGTCTGGAGGTCGTACACCGAGGTCCCCACGATGTCGGCCGGCATCAGATCCGGGGTGAACTGGACGCGTCCGTACTGAAGCGAGAGCAGCCGTGCGATCGACTTCGCCAGCAGCGTCTTGCCGGTGCCGGGTACCCCCTCCAGGAGCACGTGGCCCCCAACGACCACGGCGAGCGCACAGAGGCGCACCGCTTCCTCCTGGCCGACGATCGCCTTGCCCACCTCCGACTGGAAGCAGGCGACAAACTCGGACCCCCTCACTGCGGTGGCCGTCCAGGGTACGCGAGAGCGTGAAGCCGGCGAGCGCCTTTGAGCAGCCCGCCTTCTCCGCCGGCGCTTTCGAGGTCCGTCTCGGCGGCCTCCAACTCGGCCGCGGCCATGGGCGCGCGGCCGCGGAGAGCTGCGTCGAATGCCGGGCTCACCGCGAGCCCGTGGCGAACCGCGAGCGCTCGACGCGTTGCCGCGGCCAGCAGCCGGCCGGTCACCTCCCTTCCCCTCGAACGTTGAAGGAGGCCGCCCACCGCCGACACGTACTCCGCGCTCGACCTGGCTCCACCGCCCGGCAGTGCCAGGCGAGGGCCAAAGCCGCGGCCCCGCAGGAAAAAGCCAACGAATACCACCACGACCGCCCAGACGATCGCCGACCCCCACACCGTCGACAGCAGCCCGCTGACCGGCGACCCCTGTCCCGCTGCGCCGTGGTGATACTCGTCGAATCCAACTCGCACTCCCGCCGGCGCCAGCGAGATCAGATCGGCCGCCAGCCGCCAGTTGTCTGCGACCTCCAGGTAGCCGTTGCACAGGGGCAGGGGATCGGCGAGCACGACGACGCGCCCTCGGCCAAGGAACTGCTCGAAGGCGACCGGCACACCCTTTGCGGCACGCAGGAGCACCACCTGGCTGGAAGACGGCTGAAACGGCGATACGGCGTCGCTGCCTGAAACATTGCTCACCCCAGCCAGCGCCGGCCCCGTCCCGGTGGCTGCGCCCCCGACCAGGGCGCGGAGGCGGTTCACCTTCAGGGTGAAGTCGAGCCGTGGGTCGCCCTGTTCACTTGCGTACACCACGGCGCCACCGCCGGCAACGTAGTCGGAGAGCCGCTGTGCTTCGTCCGTCGAGAATCCGACCGTCGGCGTGAGCACGAAGAGGACGCCCATCCCAAGGTCCGGTTTGAACGAGGTGTCGAGTATCGCTGCCGGACGTCCGAGTGCCTGTGCAAGCTGCGGTAGGGCCGACGCGCCGTTGGCAGCGTCGCTGTCAGTGCGGTGCTCGGGGGAATTGGGACTGGAGGCTCCGAACACGATGAACGCGACCAGGATCGCAAAGCCGAGCGCCCCGATCAGGACAGTCCGGCCGCTGAGCTTCACGCGGCCACCTTGCCGGCGGCTTTGCCCTCGGCCCGAAACGGAGCGGCCGCGGCTTCCGCCCGCTGGTAGGTCTCGCGATCAGGCGCACGCGCACCGTAGACGGCGGCTTCGAAGGCAAGCAGCAACGGACGCAGCGAAGCCGGGCTGGAGGCCCTCGAAAACAGCTCCCGCACCGTGAGCGGGCTTGCCTCCCAGACCAGCTCGTCCCCCAGGGCGCCGGCCACCCCGCCGGCAAGCTCCCTGATCGCTCCGGCGTAGTCGCCGGCGGCAGCCAGCCGGTCGGCTTCGAGGAAGCGATCGCGCCGGCGAGCGCCGCCGGCCGCGCCTCGAGACAGACGCGCCTGGGGACGCTCAACCCAGCGCGCATAGCGCACGACGGCCACTACGGCCGCGGCCAGCACCACCACTCCCGCGACAGCCAGCGCCGTCCAGAGGCCGCCGGCGACTGCGCCAACCGCCAACCCCAGCAGCAGCACCACCACCCGTATCAGTTCTGTCTTGATGAGGTCAGCCAGTGAGGGGCCCTGCCGCAGGGCGGCGTAGCGGGGCTGGGCAAGGATGTCGTGGACAGCACGGCGGGCCTTGCCCGGCTCCGGCGCGAAAGCGGGGGATCGAGCCGCCTGGGAGAGGGCACTCAAACGGTCGCGCGCGTCCGGCACGTCCGGCGGGTCCCGCCTCAGGTCGGTGAGGATCTCCGGCTGGCTCTGCCCGGTGCCGGCCTCGAGCACCTCCGCGGCGCGGCGGGCGGCCGTGCGGTCATCGGCGGGCGCCGCACGCAGGATCTCCAGCGCGCGGTCGACCGAATCGGCATAGCCGCCGCCGTCGGCCGCCAGCTGTTGCGACAGCGAGCTCCGCACGGCGGCGGCGTCGCCACCTGAAGACAAGGCGGGCACCGCCAGGCCCAGGAGCAAAGGGAGTGCGGACGCTCCCGCCAGCGCCGCACTCACGCCGCGAGTCATCCCGAACCGGAGGAAGCCACCGCCTGCCGAGCCAGCTGGTCAAGGTCGAAGTGCTCGTGCCGGATACGCAGGTCGAAATAGAGGAGGACGATGCAAAGGGGGACGACGGGCAGTGTTAGGGCCCCGGCCGCAGTAGACACCGTGAGTATGACCGCCGCTCGCACCACCGGTTCGACGAATGGAATTGCGACGGCAATGGGCAGGCCGATCGCGCCAAGCGCACCGGATATGACGGCCTGCAGCAGGAAGATCAGCAGCAGGATCCCGAAAGTGCGCCACCAGTTGCGGTGTGTGAGCGCCCAGCTCCTGCCCAGCGCCTTGATGGGGCCGATGCCCTCGGCAAGCAGCGCCGGCACCCCCACTATCCAGCGGACCGCCACCCAGATCGCTACGGGAAAGCAGAGCACCAGCGGGACGATCGCGATACCCACAAGCAGCGTCTGGCCCAGCAGCGCCCAGTAGCGCCGCGCCACGCCCGCGAACGCGGAGCGGACGCTGACCGGTTTGCCCAACGCGAGGTCGATCGCTGCCTGCGCGACGGCGCCCACAGAGAAGGGGATGAGGATCAGTAGGAGGAGGTAGCTCGAGCCCAAAAGCGCCAGGTTGGGCGGCCCTGGCGGCTGCAGGGGAGCGAGCGTCTGGGAGCTACCCAGGCTGCCGAAGGCGCCGATGAGGAACCCCAGGCTGGCGGCCGTGCCTGAGGTGAACCGGGTGAGTAGGGATGGCACCGACAGCAGCAGGCCGATGGCGAAGAGCAGACCGAAATAACGGCGATATACACGAAAGATGTCGTCCAGGATCTCGCCCACTCCGAGCGGCCGCAGTCGCAAAAGGGGCTCGCCCGGCATCGGCCCGGCCTGCGTGGGCCCGACCGTGCTCATTGGTCCCGGTCGGGGTTGGTGACAGTCATCATGTTGTGATCCTCCTGGGCGCCGACCTTTCGGCGCCATTCTGCAACAGGCGCTCAGCCGTCGCTGCTGAGCCTGGCCCAGACCTCGTCAACGGCCGCGTCGGCGAGCACCCTCATCTCGCCGTCGGTGCGGTCCTGGATGGGGTGAGGGACGAAGACCACAGCCGGGTGGAACCCCAGCGCCTTAGCCTGTGCGCCCGCGGCCTGCTCGAACTCCGACGAAGCCACGAAGACGGCGGGCAGTCCTGCTCGTTCGAGCTCCGCCATGTCGTGCACACTGCACGACGTGCAGGACCCTCAATCGGCCAGGGCCTCGACGACGGCGTCGCACTTGACCCGGATCTCGTAGCGCAGGTCCGCCGGGGCGAGTTTCGTGTACGTCGGCTTGCGAAAGCGAAGGACCTCCACGCCGCGGCCCGACAGCACCTCGTCAAGATGGTCGAGGAAGACGTCCCCCCGGGGTTTGGAAATATCCAGAAGTCCGACCGTCAGGCCCTCCAGCGACGCGGGCCTCACCACACGCGGGCGAGCGACAGGATGACGCTCGCCAGTGGGGTCCAACAGCTCCATACGGCTCACTCGCGCACCTCCCTCGTAACGGGCTCACTCCCCACCGTGCCACTCGCCCAGCCTCCGATTATCGCCGAGAACATGCCTGCGGTCCCCCCGGCGTGGACGATGAGCAGACCCCCCTGCCTGAACTTCGGCACGTGAGCACCGGCGAGGCTCCCGGGCGTCCCCTCGGCTATGCCTCCTGCACCCCGGACCATCTCGGCACGAGGCCGGCGCAGGAGCCCATCCAGCTCCTCGCGCAGACGTACCTTGGACCAGCCGGCCTCCCTGAAGACGCGGGCGTGCTCCGGGGAAACGACGAGCACCGCATCCCAACTCAGCGCCAGCTTGGGGTGGGCGACGACCTGGAGGCACGCCGCGTAGGTGCGGGCCAGCGACTCCGGGGTACGCGACTGCTGATCGACCAGGGGCTGGAGACCAGAGCCCGCGAACAGCGTGACGGCCGAGGTTCCAACGGGCAGGCCCCTTTCCACGGACAGCGGCTCCCACGGTGAGCCTCGCTCGTCCTCTGCGAAGCAGAACGTGTGCTTGCCGGGGTTGCCGTGGGTAGCACGGTCGACCCCTCCTGGGCGCCCACCCCCGACGTTGCGGACGATGAGCTGCAGCGCCCGGCCGATGGTTGAGTTGGCGCGATTGCCCTGCCCGAGGGCGTTGCCGCCGGCGTTCATCCCGATACGCTCGGCCACCGGCCCGTTGACGATCACGACCGGCCCGGCAGACCAGGTCGTTGCGAGCACTCCATGGATGTTGAACTCGCTGGTGCATGCGGCTTCTAGCGCGGCGAGAACCACCGGCAGGTACTCGGGCCGGCAGCCCGCCATCGCGGCGTTGACCGCCACCTTCTCGACGGTGCACTCGACCAGGTCAGGGGGCACGACCGCGGCGACCTCCTGCGGGTCACGGTCAGTCCCCTCCAGCATGCGGAGGACGCGCTCCGGCGTCGGAGGGACGACGGGGAGGCCGTCGGTCCAGCCTCGCTCGAACATGGCCTCGAACTCATCCTCCAGCTGGGCCACCTCGACGCGCCGGGACCGGAACTTGTCGCCACCGTAGCGGACCGCCAGAAGCTCACGAATCCCGGGGTCAACGGTGCGGGAGCCGCAGCCGGCACGGTATGACGGCAAACCCGTGCCCAGCTCCGCAACCCCCGTGAGGCGCTCCCAATCCATGCGAAGCCAGCCCTCCAATCGCTCGATCACCTCACCGCCCTCCAGCCGCATGAGCGTCGGCACTACCTCGACCCCTGCCTCGTAGGAGCGTCGGAGGTCACTGTCGTCGAGTGGCTCGGCCCCCTCAGGGAACCGAGGGTCGTCCTGGGAGTAGACGGTCAAAGGGGCCCCGGCTTTGCGTAGACGGAGCAAGGCAGGGGCAACCAGCCGGCAGGTTGGGCAGGACGCCTTGACGAAGGCGACATATCCGTCCGGCAGGTCCACGCCCGAAGCGTAGGACATTTGCAGACTGGTCTCGTCGGGGTCCCTGACGGGGCGGTACGCTTCAGTACATGGTGCAAGACCCCGTGCAAGAGATCGTTCGGAGGGTTGAGGATGCGCCCCTCCAGGACCTGTTGCGCGTCTCGATCGACGAGGTCCAGGTCCAGATGGACAGCTATCTCGATCCCGAGATGGACTCGTCCTCGCTGTACCGCCGCTGGGAGAAGCAGCAATGGGCGGTCGCCGACCTCGACTTCACACCGGACCGGGAGCAGTGGAGCACGCTGGACGAAGGGCAGCGGGATGCGGTACGCCGCACGATGATCCTGTTCTTCATCGGTGAGCAGGCCGTCACCGACACACTGTCACCGATCCTCCACGCCGCCCCGTACGAGGACGAGCGCATCTTCCTCGCCACCCAGATCGCCGATGAAGCGCGTCACACGGTGTTCTTTCAGCGCTTCTTCGACGAGGTACTGGAGGTCCACGGGGGCCTGCGCGACGCCCTGAGCGTGGTCGGTCCCGAAGCTACCCGGGGCTTCCGGCGCATATTCGAGACTCACCTGAGCGAGGCGATCGACGCGGTCCGCAAGAGCCCCGACGACCGGAAGGCATGGGTGGAGGCGGTGGTGACGTACCACCTGGTGATCGAGGGCTACCTCGCGCTCACCGGGCAGCGCGCGTTGCTCCACTTCTTCCGCGCCGTCGGCCTGATGCCTGGCTTCACCACAGGCTTCACGGCAGTTGCCCGCGACGAGTCGCGCCACATCGGCTACGGTGTGCTCGCGCTGCGCCGCCGCGTGCGAGAAGACCCCGAGATGGCGCGAGCGATATCGCTCAAGGTCCTCGACCTCGCCGAGCCGTCGGTACTGACCGTGGTCAACCCCGACAACCTGCTGAGGGTCCCCGATCCGGGGGAGACACCCGAGGAGATGCGCCAGAATCCGATCGAGTTCCGCGAGTTTGCGATCGAGTCCCTCTCCAAGCGCCTGCGCTCGATCGGCGTCAGCGATGGCACGATCGCCGACATCGGCAGCCACTACCGCGGCCTCTACGAGCCGTTCTGGGCACAGTACGAGCAGATCCACAGAGTGGAGCATCCCGTGCGCTGGTATCAGAGGCAGACCGCAGCAGCCGCTGCCACGGGTTAGTGCCGGTTTCCGGAAACCGGTCCAATCTCAAGCGCGGATAACGATCACTTTCCGGAAAGCGGCCCTTATTTCGAGCTGTGCCGCGTGGGCTAGGCGGCGATGGTGCCGCCGCCGAGCACCCGCGTGCCCAGGTACAGGACTGCCGCCTGTCCGGGTGCGACTCCGTAGAAGGGCTCGGCCAGCTCGAGCACATCTCCCGCGAGCAAAGCCGGCAGCGGTCGTGCCCGATAGCGCAGCCTGGCCTCGCAGTCAACCGGCGCCGGCGGCGGGTCGCCCACGAACCGCATGTCCTCCAGCACCACACGCCGGCGCGCCAGCTCCTCGCGGCGGCCGACGACCAGCCGGCGAGAAGGGGCGTCGATCGCCGTCACGTACCACGGCCCCGGCTCCGCCAGCTGACCCAGGCCCTCGCGCTGGCCGACTGTGTACAGGGCCGTCCCGCGGTGGGTGCCCAAGACGCGGCCGGAACCATCCACCACCTCGCCCTTCTCGACGCGGAGGCGACGCGTCAGATAGGCCGCGGTCTGGCCGCGTGGCACGAAGCAGATCTCCATGCTCTCCTTCTTCTCGGCGACAGGCAGTCCCATGGAGCGTGCGATGGCCCGCACCTGCGGCTTGGTCAGCTCGCCAAGCGGAAAGAGGATCCGAGACAGACGCTGCCGGTCGAGGTGATAGAGGACGTAAGACTGGTCCTTGGCCTGGTCGACTGCGGCGTGAAGCTCACTCTCACCGTCCTCGCCGCGCAGCACGCGAGCGTAGTGCCCCGTAGCCAGGGCCTCGAAACCCAGGTCGAGCACCCGCTGCAGCATCAGCTCAAAGCGGACGAAGGCGTTGCAGCGCAGGCAGGGGTTGGGCGTGAGGCCGGCCAGGTAGGCGCTGTGGAACGGCTCGATCACGCGGTCGCCGAATTCCCGTTCCAGGTTCCACACGTAGTACGGGATGCCGAGCATCGTCGCCACCCGTCGTGCGTCCTCCACCGCCGACAGCGAGCAGCAGCCGCCGTGCTGAGCCGCCTCCCCCGCATCCCCGCGTGGCCACTGCTGGAGCGTGACCCCGACCACGTCGTGCCCGTCGCGCACGAGTAGCCCCGCAGCTACGCTGGAGTCAACGCCCCCCGAAAGGGCGACCGCGATCTTCATCGGAGGCCAGTCTATGACGACGGGCGACGAGTTCTCCGCACTGCGCGACGAGTTCTGGCGGCACCACACCTCCGGACGCCTCCGAGAGGCGCTAGCGGTCGCGGAACGGGCGTGGGACGGTTTCCCCGAGCGCCGCGGCTATGCGTGGCTGTTCCTGGCCGCAGCCCATTGCGGCCTGGGCCAGCAAGACGCTGCAATCGAGGTGCTGGAGCGGGCAGAAAGCGAGAACCACCTCTGGCGGCTTGGCCTGCTGCGGGTACCCGAGCTCCAACCGCTCCGTGCAGATCCGCGTTTCGAGGCACTCACCACAAGGGCGGAGGCACGCGCCGCCTCGCGGAACTTTCAGCCTGGCCTCCTGCTGAAAGAGCCGAGCCGGTCGTTACCAGGCACACCCTTCTGCTCGGTCTGCACGGCGCGACCAGCACTGCCGACGAGTACCATCGCCACTGGCTGCCGGCGACAGCCTTCGGATGCATGGTCGCTTCAGCACAGTCCACCCAGCCTGCCACGGAAACGACCTTCTGCTGGGACGATCGCAGCCAGGTCCGGCGCGACGTGAAGACGGTGATCAGCAAATTGCCCCCTCATGGTGAGATGGTCCTCACCGGCTTCTCCCAGGGGGCACTCGTCGCTCTGGAGCTGGCGCTGACCGGCGACCTGGGCCCCGCAGCCGGGGTGATCGCCGTCGCCCCATCCTTTCCGCAGCCAGAGAGACTTCCAGACTCCACGATGACGCTCAACGTCCAGATCGTCTATGGCACCGGCGACTCGTGGGGGAGGACCGTCCCTGTCGTCGCCGACGCTCTACGCCGCCGGGGCCATCAGGTCGCCGTCGATGAGGTGCCTGGCCTCGGCCACGACTTCCCGCACGACTTCGCCGAGCGCCTGCCGGCGCTGCTGCGGCGGGCGCGCGAGGGCGTCAGAGCGCCCTGATCGCCTCCACCGTGTGGATACCGTGCATGTGCATGAGCACGACCCCACCTTTCGCCCGGATCATGGCAACCATCAAGTCGGCCGGTGTTCCCGCCCAGTCACGAGTGTCGACGTCCCAGAGCTGGATCCTGTAGCCAAGCGAGGCTGCCGCGCTGTAGACCCGACCGAATCTGTCCATGGCCCCGTAAGGAGGCCGAAACAGATCGCATTGAACCGAAACGCCGCGCTGGATCTCGGAGATGATCGCTGCTGCCGACAGCTTGCTCAGGTCCGGGTGCGAGTACGTGTGATTGCAGACGCGGTGACCGGCCGCAATGAGGGTCGGGATCAGCCACGGGAACTGATCGCGGCACTTGCCGGTCGGAAAGAAGATTGCGTGCAGGCCGCGGTCTGCAAGCGCCGTCAGGATGGCCTGGATCTGGTCCGCGCTGCCGCAGTCGTCGAAGGTCAGGGTGAATGGAAAGGGCACCGCGGGGGGCGGCCACAAAGTACTGAACGAGAAGCTGGCAGCGGCGATCAGTCGCGGCTGCGCCGCAGCATAGCCGGCGACGCTGACCCAGTAGGTTGTGCGATATGCGAGGGGGGCGAACAAATGGAACACCAGGGTCTTCTGGTCGGGCCAGTTGAACTGGCCGCTGACCGAAGGTTCGACCCGGAACGACTCCTCGACCGAGGCGGTGTCCATCGGCTCTGAAAACAGGAGTCGAACCTCGCTGTCGACAGGAGCACGGATGCCGGCGGGCTCGGCCAGCTCGATGTCGGGCAGCGGCGGAGGCCGCGGTGGCTGCCACTGCAGCATGCCGGCATGCTCCATCGGTCGCAGGCTGAACACGGGCTTCTGACCTCTCTGGCTCAGCGGCAACTCGCCTGCAAGCCGGGACCAGACCGACACTCCGGAGGCCTGATCGCCCGCCTCCGGCAGCCAGCCCGGCGGCGAACCGGCCGCCGTCACTGTTCGGACGGCTCCGCTCTGACTGCCGAGGAGGAGCACGGCCAGCGCAACGAGTCGCCCGATCCGCCAGGGCACGTGCGTCGGTCCCCCCAAGCTACTCGCTCCTCCCTTACGCCGACTCTACGAGCGCTAAGCCGCCGGCGCCCCCCCGGCTACCGCCGGCACGATCGCGATCTCGTCCGAGTCCGCCACCGGCGCGTCCAAGCCCTGACCGAGGCGTACATCCTCGTCGTTCAGAAACAGGTTGACGAACTGACGCGGCTGCCCTTCGTCGTCCAGGAGCCGCCCCTTGAAGCCGGGAAACCTCGCATCCAGCTGCTCGATGGCCGAACGAAGATCTCCGGCTTCAACCGTCACTGTGGCCTCGCCGCCGCTCAAACTGCGCAGAGGACCGGGAATGCGGAAAACAGGCACTGTCCAGAAAACTCCTTGCGAAACCTTACATGAGCACTCTTTCGCGGAACGACCTCAGGCTTGGCTCTATTTCCGCCCAGCGCGCCGAACCGCCGTCGGCGACCACCTCGGCAGTCTTGAGACCGTGGCCGGTGACGTAGGCGACGACCACCTCGTCGCCGCTCCAGCGTCCAGCACGCGCGAGCTTGGCCAGAACGCCGATGGTCACCCCGCCGGCCGTCTCGGTGAAGATGCCCTCGGTACGCGCCAGGAGCCGGATGGCGTCGACGATCTCCTCCTCGGTGACGGCTTCGACCACGCCGCCCGTCTCGCGCGCGATCCTGATGACATACGGCCCATCCGATGGGTTGCCGATCGCGATCGAACGCGCGATCGTGTTCGGCTTGACCGGGAGGACCCGCTCAGTCTCCTGCTTCCATGCGTTGTACACGGGAGCGCAGCCCAGCGCCTGGGCACCCGTCAGCCGCGGAACGCCCGGCCCATCCACCAGCCCCAAGTCGAGAAGCTCGCCGGCGGCGCGCCGGTGCCTCACGAACTGGCAGCCCGAGGCGATCGGGATGATGATCTCTTCTGGCAGCCGCCAGCCGAGCTGCTCGGCAGTTTCGAACGTGAGCGTCTTCGAGCCCTCCGCGTAGAAGGGCCGAACATTGATGTTGCAGAACGCCCAGGGCAGCTCCTCGGTCACCTGGCTGCAGAGCCTGTTGACCTCGTCATAGGTGCCGCGGACCGCCACCACGTTGGGTTCGAAGACACTGGTCGCAACCAGTTTCTCCTCCTCCGTGTCGTTGGGCAGGAAGACGTAGCACTCGAGCCCGGCACGGGCCGCGTAGGCAGCGACCGAGTTGGCGAGGTTGCCGGTCGAGGCGCACCCGATCGTCTCGAACCCCTGCGAACGGGACCACGACACCGCTACCGACACGACTCGATCCTTGAACGAGTTTGTCGGGTTCATGCTGTCGTTCTTCAGATACAGATTTCGGAGCCCGAGCTCGGCGCCCAGCCGCTCGGCCTTGACCAGCGGCGTGAAGCCCTCGCCGAGGCTGATGATCTGCGCGTCGTCCTCGAGAGGAAGCAGGTCGCGGTAGCGCCACATGGTGGGCGGCCCTTCGGCGATCCGCTCGCGGCTCACAATCTCGCGGATGAGCCCGTAGTCATAGCGGACGTCAAGAGGACCGAAACAGGCCACGCAGACGTGCGTCGCCTGAAGCTCGTAGTCGGCCCCACATTCCCTGCACCGCAGCCCCAGGACTCGGCGCCCCCGTTCGGCGGGCATCATCCCCAGTTTAGCCGCCCCCATCCGCAGACCCTCTAGA
>DATFWQ010000142.1:0-30534 GCA_035259145.1 Candidatus Dormiibacterota bacterium
GTTGGCGGTGGCCACCAGGACCAGGGCGGTGAAAGGCGCCGACTCGATCAACCCGTACAGGACCGAGCGCCAGACAGGCTGGTTGAAGCCCAGCAGGTTGAGAAGGAAGAATACGACCGCCAGCAGCGGGAATACGATCGCCGCCTGCACCCCGGCGCTAAGCGACTCCCACCGTCGGAGCAGCTTCGGCGGTTCCTTAGACGAGGACACGTCCCAAGGATGTGACGGCTCGGCGCGCTTAATCAAGTGCCCACGCCACCAGAGGTCCGGTCGGGCTTTTCGGCCGCACCGCTTGAGCGCCCTTTTGCGCCGCATCTCTGCCGGCTGTTCAGAACTTGTCTAGCTTGACGGCCGCATCCCAGGGCATCCCGACCGGCGGGCCGGTAACGTCAAACACGCAGCCAACCACCGGAGGTAAGCGACACCAGTGGGCCCCGGCTCAAGCCTGCCGGTCTCGTAAAAGCGCAATCCTCCCCCTCTCAGCGGGGCCGGCGTGCGGCACGCCGGTCCCGCGCTAACTCTCAAAGGGCGTTTATCAGTCGGATATCCCGACGAGGTTGTCGGCAGAGCCGACTAAACAGCTTTACACTGGGCGGTGTGGCACGTGCGGTGGCATCAGCGCTATTCGGTTCCACGACTTTTCCGCGCCTCCTGTCACAGCTCTGTGCAGCGCCGAATCGGGTTTTCACGTCCGCCGAGCTGGAGTCCGTCGTCGGCGCCAGTCACGACAGCCTCTATCGCGCTCTTCAGCGCGGCGTGGCCGCGGGCCTGGTCAGCCGTGAGCGCATCGGCAAGCAGCACGTCTATCAGATCGAATCTGATTCGCCGATCTTCGGCGAGATCAAGACCCTGCTCTCGAAGCTGTTCGGGCCCGCGGACGCATTGCGCCGAGCTCTCACCGGTGAGGGTCCGCCTGAGGTGGTGGCGGCCTTCCTATTCGGCTCCGCCGCTCGCGCTCAGGACAACCTCGCAAGCGACCTGGACGTTTTCGTGATCGGCGAGATCTCGCGCTTCGCCCTGGCCCGTCGGCTTGCGGAGGCTGAGCGGGAGCTGGGCAGGGAAGTCAACGCGGTGGCTTATCCGCGCAGAGACGTCGAGAGGAGGCTTGCTGAGGGAGACGGCTTTCTGCGCGAGGTCTTCAGCGGTCCCAAGCTGATGCTGCTGGGCGAGGACGCCGACCTACCGGCCGCGTCCGTTGTTGGAGACTAGCGGCGTGGACCGAGACGCACTCGAGTTCGCTAGCCAGCTGAGGGAGGTGGCCCGGACCGACCAGGGGCTCAAGCAAGTGGGCGCCAGGGCAGAGGTGACAGTACAGAAGCTGCAGCTGGCGCGCCGCTGGACGAACCGCGCCGCCACCATCGCCACCATCGCGGACTTCGAAGACGATCCTGACTTCGCCTTCGCGAGCATGTACCAGGCCTTCCAGGACGCGGCTGACGCCTTGCTTTGCGCACACGGCTGGCGACCTGGTGGAGATCGCGCCCACCAGCGCACGTTTCAGCTGGCGGCGGCCGGCCTCTTCCCGGTCGACCCGGAGGCGGCAACGCTGCTTCGTGAGAATGAGCGACCGCTTCGCCAGGCCCGCCGCGAGATCGCCTACGACCGCACGGACGTCGTCAGCCGGCGCGACCTGCTTGACATCTTCGGCCTGGCGGCGCAGGTGCTGCCGGCGCTGGCCCGCCGTGCGTGCGCCGTGATCGACCTCGATCCTGTACCCGCCGAGTTCGAGGAGTGGGCCGTGCCCACGCTGGTGGGTTAAGCGTTCCCGCAGGCCTCCTCAAGTGAGGCTGTGATGTATTCGGCGCGCGCGCAGCACCTCGGCAACTGACCAGGCCTGGAACGGGCAGCCGGTCGCACCATGAGGTGGATCTCCGTCGGCGGTCTCGGACACGGAGCCCAGGCCCCACTCCCCAAGGTGCGCTTCGAGCCCGTCCAGCAGGCCGGCGACCGGCAACCCACACTTTTGCGCCGCCTCCAGGTACGGCCCGATCAGCCACGGCCAGACTGTTCCCTGGTGATACGCCGCGTCTCGCTGGGCGGGGGTGCCTCGGTGCAAGCCAATGTACCCGGGAGCCGAGGGCGCCAGCGAGCGCAGGCCGAGCGAGGTCAGCAGCGGCGCGCAGGACTCGACCACACTCCGGTCAGCCAGGGGAGCGTGGGGCAGGGAAACCGCCAGCAGCTGGTTCGGTCGCAGCCGCGGGTCGTCCCCGGTGGGCCCGTCGATGACGTCGAGGCAGTACCCATTCCGCAGGAAGCGCCGCCGGAAGGACCGGGTGGCATGCTCGAGCAGCGGGCCGTACCGACCGGCGTCCGCACCGACCAGGCCCGCCAGTGTGGCCACAACCGTCAACCCATTGATCCAGAGCGCGTTGATCTCGACGGCCTTGCCAGCCCGCTGCGTCATGGGCCGCCCATCCACCCTTGCGTCCATCCAGGTCAACGCCACCCCCTCCGCGCCCTGGGTGATCAGCCCGTCGTCGTCGACGCGGATGCCAAACCGGGTGCCCTGGAGGTGTCGATCGATCACCTCCCCAAGTCCCGGCAGCAAGCGGGCGGCCAGGTCGCGGTCGCCCGTCCGGTCGAACGTGGCGACCGACCGCGTGCAGGAACCAGAGGGTGGCGTCAGCAGTGTTGTACTCGGTCGCCCCGGTGTCGGCGGTGTTGGCCAGCATGCCGTCGGAGAGGGTCTCCGCTGAACGCAGGAGCAGCGCCCGGCCCGCTTCTGCGCGGCCGGTCTCCAGCATCAGGCCCTCGTAAGACGTCATAGTGTCGCGCGACCACTCACCGAACCAGGGATAGCCGGCGACCACGCCAGGTCCCGCCACGACGTGCAGATCAGCCGCCTGGGCGAGCAGCCGGTCAGTGTCATCGCCGGCCCGTGCGCCTGACGCCACCCCCCGAGCGCGCGCCCGCGCGGAATCCACCACCTGGCCGGCTGGCGGTGGCCGGCTTTCGAGATCGCCCGCCCAGGCCACAACCTCGTGGGCCTGACCAGGCGCCAGGTCGACCGCGAAGTCGCCCGCGTGCCACATGTCCTCGTGGTCGGTCAGACCGCGCTCCGCCTCGACTCGATACCGAGCGCCACGGTACCAGCCCCCAGCCGCGGTGAAGGCTGCGCCGGCCACGCGGTATGCGTGCTCGAAGATGAAGCCGTCGGCGGTCGGGTCCACCGCCGGGCTGGGGCCCGCGAGTCGCTCACCGTGAACATCGCGCCAGGTACTGATCGCGGACAGCTCCAGGCGCAGCGGCGAAGACGATCGCACGAGCCGGTGGACGACCGCGACTGCCGGGCGGCCATGCACCATCGCCACCTGTCTCTCCACCACCACGTCGCCCAGCGACCAGCGCCAGGTTGGCACCCCGTCATCCAGGTGGAAGGACTCGAGCAGGAGGTGGCCTGTGGGATTTACGACCGAGTTCGCCCACTCGTGGACCGCCAGCTGAACCCGTCGCTCGCCCAGTACCAGCGTGGGGTCCAGGGCGGCCAGACCCAGCTTGCGTGCTCCGGCTGACGGCCCGGTTGCCACCACCAGCAGGCCGTGGTAACGCCGAGTGCGCAGGCCGGGCATGGTGCCCATCGCATAGCCGCCGAGGCCGTCTGCCACCAGCCATTCCCGCTGGGCGGCGGCGTCGAGGTCGGCCAGGTCCTGTCGGCCGAAGATGATCACCTGGAATTCGAGGGGGGCATGAGACCAGAATATGCCGACCCTGCGGCCGCAGCGGTCCCTCCCCTTTGCGTCGAGGCCGGGGCCCACCCTCCACACGAAAACAATCCGCAAACTGATTCCAGATGAGCGCAGAGCGCAGTCGCCTGATTGACGTTCAACGCGGACGGGCTCCGGGCTGGACGGGCCTTGTCGCCTCCCAGATCGTGGAGCGCGGGCGCGAGCTGGACGGCGAACAGAGGGGCAGCGTGGGTCACCGCTGATGTCACGCCCGATCGAGGTAGCGGCGATGCGGCGGGCGATTGAACTTGCGGCTCGAGCCCTTGGCTGCGTCAGCCCCAATCCTCCGGTGGGCTGCGTCGTGCTGGACGTTGCAGGCGACGTCGCGGGAGAAGGCTTCACAGCACCCCCCGGAGGGCCGCACGCCGAGGTAGTCGCACTCCGTGCGGCCCGCCAGCGAGCGCGTGGCGGCACCGCGGTCACCACACTGGAGCCCTGCGACCACTACGGCCGGACGCCGCCCTGCAGCAGAGCCTTGATAGAGGCTGGTGTGGCCAGGGTCGTGTACGCTCTCGACGACCCCGTGGCCGGCCACGGCGGCGGCGCCGCGACCATGCGCGCCGCCGGAATCGACGTGGAGGCCGGCCTGCTCGAGCCGGAGGCGGCGCGCGGCAACGAGGCCTGGCTCACGGCGGTGCGTCTTGGCCGGCCCTTCGTCACCTGGAAGTTCGCCGCCTCGCTGGACGGCCGAGTGGCCGCAAGTGACGGCTCCAGCCGCTGGGTCACCAGCGCCGAGTCCCGAGCTGATGGGCACCGCCTCCGGGCCGAGTGCGATGCGGTGATCGTCGGCTCGGGCACGATGCGAATCGACGATCCTCACCTCGCCGTCCGCGACGCCCCGGTTTGCCGTCAGCCGCTCCGGGTCGTCGTGGACACAAATGCGCAGACGCCGGTGACGGCGCGCGTTCTCGACGGAGCGGCGCCGACGCTGATCGCCGTTGCTCACGACGCCGACTCCAGCCACCTGGACGGGCGTGCCGAGGTGGTCAGGCTGCCGCGGGCGGCGGAGGGCCTCCAGCTCAACGCGCTGCTGAGGGTGCTGTATGAGCGAGACGTGCGCTCCGCTCTGGTCGAGGGTGGTCCGACGCTGTCCGGCTCATTTCTTTCAGCGGGCTTGATAGACCGGGTCGTCGGCTATCTTGCGCCCGTGCTGATCGGCGGCGGCGGAGCGACGGCGCTGACCGGGCCAGGCGCGCCGACCATCGCTGCGGCCCGGCGATTGCGGCTCGACGAGGTAACCCGGCTCGGACCGGACGTCAGGCTCGTCGCGCGCCCCCTCTGACCCAGGCGGATTCGCGGCTGCGCCCAGCTCCTCTGACTGATAAGGTCTCCCCATGTGCAGGTACGTCACCTCAGCCGGAGCCTGGCGACAGGCGCAGTAGGCGGCGTCTGCGCGTCAACACTCAACTGACCGGGAGCCGCCTCTGAGCGAGGCGGCGTTCCGCGTCCGTCCTTTCCTGAGGCGTCCCGACCACCCGAAGGAGGACGGCATGAAGACCGCGGTCACCGGCATCAAGCCGACGGGCATCCCACACCTCGGCAACTACCTGGGCATGTACCGCCCGGCGCTCGAGCTTGCTCAGCACCACCTCGCGTTCTACTTCATCGCGGACTATCACGCCTTGACTGTTGACGCGCCGCCCGAGGTGCGCCGCGAGCTGAGCCGCCAGGTGGCGGCCACGTCGCTGGCGCTCGGCGTGGACCCGACTCGGGCGGTGATGTATCGCCAGTCGGACCTGCCGGAAGTGTGCGAGCTTGCCTGGATCCTTGCCTGCGTCACGCCAAAGGGACTGCTCAACCGTGCCCACGCCTACAAGGCCGCCAGGGACGCCAACCTGGCCTCGGGCCATGACGCTGACCTCGGCGTCAACGTCGGGCTGTTCAACTACCCGGTGCTGATGGCTGCGGATGTCCTGATCCTGAGGGCGAATTCCGTACCGGTCGGGCACGACCAGCAGCAGCACCTCGAGATTCTCCGAGACGTCGCGGCCGCCTTCAACCGCCGGTATGGCAGGCTCCTGACTCTGCCGCAGGCGGTTATTGATGCTCGAGTGGCGACGATCCCGGGCATCGATGGCCGGAAGATGAGCAAGTCCTACGGCAACGTGATCCCGATCTTCGCCGACCCGGCCGAGCTGCGCAGGCTCGTGATGCGAATCAGGACCGACTCGCGCACCCCGGCCGAACCGAAAAATCCGGACACCGACCCCGTGTTCTCACTGTACCGGCACCTGGCCGACGCGGACGCAGTCGCCGGACTGCACGGGCGGTACAGGGCGGGCGGCGTCGGCTACGCCGAGGCCAAGGAGCTGCTGATCGAGGCGCTGGAGGTGGCACTGAGCGAGCCCCGGCGGCGATACGGAGAGGTGCGGCGTGATCACGCGCTGCTGGAGGCGATTCTGACCGATGGAGCGGCCCGGGCGCGAGAGCGGGCTGCGCCGTTGCTCGGAGCCGTGCGCCACGCCGTCGGGCTGCCCTAAGCAGGCCGCAGTGGCCACCAGCCGGGGGTGTCCACCGGGGTCGATCAGAGCAGGGCTTCGAGCTTCGTCTTGAGGTCGCTCTTGAGGTTCGATCGGTAGCCGACCGCGCGCTCTGCGGCCTTGCCGTCCTTGAAGATGATCAGGGTCGGGATGGACATGATCCCAAGCCGGCTCGGCACGTCGGGGTTGGCGTCGATGTCCATCTTGACGAACTTCATGCGGTTGCCCAGCTCGCTCGCCAGGTCCTCCACAACAGGCGCGATCATGCGGCAGGGGGCACACCAGTTCGCCCAGAAGTCGACCAGAACCACACCGTCCGCGTTGAGGACCTGGGTCTCAAAGTCCGCGTCCGTGACCGCAGGCAGTGAGCTTGCCATTCGACGTTTCACTCCGTGCTCGGGGCCGCGCTCGCTGCGGTCTTTTCCGAGGAGCTTTCGCTCTTCTTATCGGTAGAGCCCTCGCCGCTGCCAGATTCGCCGGAAGCGCCGGAGCCGTTCTTCGACCCCGAGCCCGCGCCGCTCTTGTAATCGGTGGTGTAGAACCCGCTGCCCTTGAAGTGGACGCCCACCGGATAGAGCAGCTTCCTCAATGCACCGCTGCACTCTGGGCAAACCCGCAGCGGCTGGTCGGACATGCTCTGGAACACCTCCAGCTCGTGGCCGCACTGGGTGCAACGGTATCCGTAGATTGGCATCTCTATCCTCGGTCTCTATAGATTTCGTCCGCGATCCAGGCGGTGAAACACCATGCCCGACGGCGGTTTGGGAAAAAAGTAGGTGGTCTTCTGCGGCATTGTCTTACCCTCGCGCGCGACCCGCAAAACCGCGGCCACATCCGGGGCGTCCAGAAAGAATGCCGCCACTCCCGCACCAGAGTCTACCCATCGAACGGCCTCTTCGGGGTCCCGCGTATAGGTCAGGTACTCCTCCGGGCTCCTCTTGCCCAGAATGTTGTCGATCACCTGTCTGTGCAACTCCACGACAGCCACTTCCCCTTCCAACGGAAGAACCTGGAAGCGGCCATCGCGGTAGGTGCCCGCTGCGACCTTGTCTCTGATCGCGGCAAGCGCCTCTTCCAGTGAGCCGACCGGCTCACCGCCCGTCACCGCAACCCCGGCCTTGAGCAATCGATGGGTCGGCAGCACGACCAGGCCAGGGTCTGACATGTCTGTGATCAGCGCCAGCGTGAACCGGGAGGCGGCGTCGGGGCCGCCGTCCGACTCCTGCGAGTAGGCCAGTGTCGTCTCGTACCGGTGGTGGCCATCCGCGATCAGTACCGGCTGCGTCTCCAGGTGCCGGCTGACCCGTCCGGCCCATTCGGGTTCGGTGACGCGACGCAGCGTGTGTCGCTGGCCGGCGTACCCGAAGGCCGTCTCCTCACCGTGTGGGGCGGTCTGGAGCAGAGGGCGGAGACCCTCTGCGACGAACCAGAGCGGCTCGAGGCACATTCCGGTCGCCCGCAGCAGAGCCAGGCGGTCTTCCTTCGGTCCACGGTGTGTCTGCTCGTGTGGGAGAACGACTCGCTGCTCATAGGGGACAAGGCGAAGGGCCGCGATCACGTCCAGGCGGGCTCGGCCGTCCCACTCGGTGCCGTGCAGGTACATCGCCGGCTCGGCGTCCTCGACAAGGACACCCGCCGCCATCCAGTCCTGGAGCAGCCGCGCCGCGGACGCGTAGTCCGTCCCCGGCCGCGTCAAGCGCACGACGTTGTAAGGCGACTGGGCGCGGTAGGCCGCCACCTCCTCGTCGCTGAGGACGTCGTAGGGCGGTGCCACGACTGGTCCCAGAGCCTGCGCATAGCGCAGCCCGCGGAATGCGCGCACGTCGGCCACCGCTCAGATGTCCCCGAGCTCCACGTAGCGCAGATCCGACATACCGTAGACGCCCCTCAGCCTGTTCAACACCGGGTCGCCCACCGGTTCATCCACGGTCAGCATCATCATCGCCCGCCCTCTGGGGGCGTCGCGCCCGACGTGCATCGAGGCGATGTTTATGTCGTGCTCGCCCAGGATCGTGCCGATCCGGCCGATCACCCCCGGCCGGTCGTCGTGGTGCGAGACCAGGAAGCGGCCCTCCATCACAAGATCCATGCCGAAGGGCCCGACCCGGATCAACCGCGGCTCTCCGGCCAGAACCACTCCCTCGACCTCGTGCCCGTCGGTGCGCAGCGTCAGGCGATTCGCGTAGCCGCCGCCGTCGGCGGGGAGGCGGCGCTCGACCAGCCGCAGGCCCCGGTTTCGCGCCACCAGGCGGGCATTCACCGCGTTGATGCGCTCCTCCGTGAAGGGCTGGAAGACGCCCTTGATCGCCGCGGCTGTGACCAGCGCCACGTCGCGTTCGGCCAGTTCCCCTCGATAGTCGATCTCCAGCTGGGCAACCCGGGCGTCGACCAGCTGCACGCGGAGCGAGGCCAGGCGCTCGGCCAGGAGCGCGAACGGCCGCAGGAATGCGAGCTCCTCCGGTGGAAGGGAGGGCGCGTTTACCGCCCACCGGGGCAGCTCACCCCGAAGCACGGCGACCACTTCCTCTGCGACGTCGAAGGCGACCGAAGTCTGTGCCTCGATGGTGGAGGCCGCGATGTGCGGCGTGGCGACGAAGTTCGGAAGGCCCAGGAGCGGATTCTCGCCCACCGGCTCGTTCAGGAAGACGTCCGACGCGGCGCCGGCCAGCCGGCCCTCAGCCAGCGCCCGATATAGCGCGGCCTCGTCGACGATGCCGCCGCGGGCCGCGTTGATCAGGCGCGCCGTGCGTTTGGCCAGCGCCAGGATCCGCGCATCGATCAGATTGCGAGTCGCCTCCACAAGCGGCGCGTGCACGGTGATGAAGTCGGCGCGCTGGAACAGCTCGTCGAGGCTGACCAGCTCAACGTGAAACTGCTCAGCCCGCTCGCTCGAGACAGCCGGGTCGCACGCGATGACGCTCATATCCAGTCCCTGGGCACGCCTTGCGACCTCGGAGCCGATGTTGCCCAGGCCGACGATGCCGAGGGTCTTGCCGCGGACCTCGACGCCTGTATAGCGGGAGCGCTGCCACTCGCCACGCTTAACGGCGGCGTCCGCCTGCGGGATGTGGCGCGCCAGCGCGAAGAGCAGGCCGATCGTGTGCTCGGCAGCGGCGACGATGTTGCCGCGAGGAGCGTTCACGACGAGGACTCCCCGGCGGGTCGCCGCGGCCACGTCGATGTTGTCGACGCCGACGCCGGCCCGACCCACGACCTTCAGGCCGGGGGCGGCGTCCAGGACGGCGGCGGTCACCTGTGTCTCGCTGCGGACCACCAGCGCGTCGTATCTGCCGGCCGTTGCCTCCAGCTCGGCCTCCGGCAGCTTCGTGCGCACGTCCACGTCGGCCGCGGTGCGCAGGCGGGTGAGGCCGTCTTCGGCGAGCTCGTCGGCTACCAGGACGCGGGGACGCGTCACTGCCCGTCCACACCCTGGCCGGGATTTACAGGCTGTCTTGACAGCCGCCACGCGCCGCCATACGCTGCAGCGCAAACACTACCTATCTCCCCCAGGGCGGGGTGGTCTTGGGGGTGGGGGTAATCAGGCACCAACCGTTCGGTTTGCATCGCCACCGGGTTGCTGCGCTTAGGAGACTGTCGAAGACGTGTCGCCGGATGTCGAACGCCTATCCACCCCACGAAGCAGGCTTCGCGGGGACCCCGGGTCTGCACTCCTCGCGTGCGTATTGCACGAATACGCGTGCTCCGGTGTTCCCCACCCGAGTCGGCGGCCCGGGCGCATCCGGACCACCTGGCCGCCCGATCTCTCGGCGCCATTCCTCAACAGCCTCCTAGGGCGCGGCCGTGGCCGCCTCCTCCTCGGTCAGGTGCTGTGCAGCAGCAGCAATCGCACGGCCGTCTGCCGGCGCGACGTCCAGGTCCTCGAGCGCCCGTTCCATCGCCCACAGCACCTGCACCACGTCGCCGCCGGCGACCGCGCCCAGGTGGCCGACCCTTAGCAGCTTGCCAGCCATCTTGCCCTGTCCACCACCGATCACGACGCCGTATTTCGTCCTCAGCAGCCTCCGGTACGCCCCCACGTCGAGATCCGGCACGGGGACGGCGCTGGTCACCGTGGCAGACCGATGCCCCTCAGCCGCAAAGAGGTGGAAGCCGAGCGCCGACAGCCCGGCCGCGGTCGCGTCTGCAAGCCGGCGGTGACGCCTGAAGACATTCTCGAGGCCCTCTTCCACCATCACTCTTATGCCTTCCTGGACGGCGTACATGACACCGATTGCCGGCGTCCACGGAGTGGAGCCGCCCTCCGCCTGCTTCATGGCCAGGCGCCAGTCGAAGTAGTATCGCGGCGCCCGCGCCCGCTCCGACATCTCCCAGGCCTGCTCGCCGATGGTGACAAAGGCGATGCCCGGCGGTGCCATCCAGCCCTTCTGGCTGGCGCTGACCGCCACGTCGATGCCCAGCCGGTCCACCTCGATGGCCATCGAGCTCACTGACGAAACCCCGTCCACGGCAACCACCCGGCCGGCGTTGCGCGCGACCCGGACCAGGTCGGCGAGCTGGTTGGTAACGCCGGTCGACGTCTCATTGTGAGTCAGCAACACGAGCGACGCCTGGGGGTGGGCGTCCAGCACCTCAGCCAGATCTGCCGGCTCGACGGGCTCGCCCCACTCCGCTGCCAGGCGGACGATGCGCGCGCCGTAGGCGGCCGCGATCCCGGCGAAGCGCTCACCGAAGTTGCCGCAAACCGCGGCCACCACCTCGTCACCGGGCGAGATCAGGTTAGCGACCGCCGATTCCAGACCTCCGGTGCCCGAAGACGTCAGGACCAGCAGATCGTTGCTCGTTTCGAACACACGCTTGGCCCCCGCCGTGACGTCCGCCAAAAGCTCAGCGAACTCCGGGCCACGGTGATCGATCATGGGTCGGGAACCCGCCCGAAGCACTCGCTCCGGGATCGGCGTAGGACCAGGGGTGCGCAGTTGTTGCTGGAAGATCATGCCTCGCTCCTGAGGGTGTTCGGCGCGACCACTCTGCGGGCGCCGACGAGCCTGCGCCCGCCCTGGGTCATCGCGCTGTGTCGGTCGTAAACGGCAGCAGCGCGATGGCCCTCGCGCGCTTCAGCGCGTCCGTCAGCGGCCGCTGGTGCCTGGCGCAAGTTCCCGTGATCCGGCGCGGCAGGATCTTGCCCCGCTCGGACAGAAACCGGCGCAGCCTGCTGACCTCTTTGTAGTCGATGTAGTCGACGCGCTCGACACAGAAAGTACAGACCTTGCGGCTTGGCCGCCTCCGGGGGCCGCCTTCTCTTCGATCGGACATTGATTGGTCTCTCCTCTGGGGCCTTCCCTCAGAACTGTCAGAAGGGGATGTCGTCAGGGTCGACGTCACGCACACCGGTGCCCGTGTCGTCGGGCAGCGGCTGCATCTCGTCAGACGGGCCGCCGGCTGCGGCGCTCGTTCCGCGGCTGTCCAGGAACTGGACGTCGTTGGCGACGACCTCGGTCGTCCGGCGCTTCTGCCCGTCCTGGCCTTCCCACGACCGGGTCTGCAGACGGCCCTCGATGTAGACAAGCGAGCCTTTCCTCGTGTACTGCGCAACGAGCTCGGCCAGGGTCCGCGTGCCTATGTTCCAGGCGACGATGTTGTGGTAGTCCGTGAACTCCCGCCGCTCGCCGTCAGCGCTCTTGCCGTATCGGTTGGTGGCGATGCTGAAAGACGTCACGGGTTGGCCGCTCGGCGTGTAGCGCATCTCGGGGTCCTTCGTAAGACGGCCGATCAGCATCACCTTGTTCAGGTTGCTCACTCCTCGTACTCCTCTTCAGTAGCGGCTGTCGCGGCGGGCTCCAGTGCAGGTTCACGGCCGGTCTCGGCGGGGGATCCGGCAGCGTCTGCGGCGGCTACAGGCTGGGCCTCCTGCTTCGCCCCTTTCGCCGCGCGCTTGATCTCGGGCTTCCGCACGATCAGGTGCCGGAAGACGGTGTCGGAGATCTTGAGCGTGGCCTCCATCTCGGGCACTCGAGCCGGCTCGAGCTGAAAGTCGGTCAGCACGTACTGGCCTTCGCGCAGATGCTTCACCTCGTAAGCGAGGCGGCGGCGGCCCCAGATGTCCGTTTTCTGCTTGGTGCCGCCAAGGTTGTCGATCAGCTTGTCAACCGAGGCCACGGCCAGTTGAAGCTGCTCATCGTCGAGCTCGGGCCGGACGATATATAGAATTTCATAATCCCTGAGCAAGGGTTCATCTCCTCTCTATGGGTTCGGGCCCCGTCATCGGCAGGCTCCCTCCCCCCGCGAAGTCGGGGGAGTACCCGGCGCAGCCGGTGGAGGGGGCGTGCCCGGCGGGACCAGAAAGGACCGCTGTATTTTATGGCGCACTGACTTGGCCTCGCCAAAGGCTCGCACGAAGAGCAAGACCGACCAGCGCCGCGCGCCCGCACGCGCCCGGCAGGACGTCCCCATCATGCCGGTCACGGTCGGCGGCGTCTTCGCGCTCGTGTTCATCGGGTTCATCGTGGCGATCCTCCTCAACCGGAGCCCAGCCACCGGTCAGCCGATCGCCAACGTCCGCTGCGAGTCCGGCGAGCAGCTGGCGGTCCATAACCATGCTCACGTCGACCTGATCTACAAGGGCCAGCCGGCCGCGATTCCTGCCCAGGTCGGGATCACAAGCACCTGCCTGTACTGGATGCACACTCATCAGAACTCCGGCATCGTCCACATCGAGGCCCCCAAAGAGTCGGCTTCAAGGCAGTTCACCCTCGGCGACTTCTTCCAGATCTGGGGCCAGCCCCTGAGCAACACGCAGGTCGCAACCTTCCCCAAGCTCGGTTCCGAGGATCAGTTGAAGATCTGGGTGGATGGGACGCCATATACAGGCGACCCTCGCAAAATCGTGCTGAAGTCCCACACCCAGGTCGTCCTCGAGATCGGGCCTCCATTCGTCGACCCGCCCACGTTCGACTGGACGTCCTCACAAGCCACGCAAGAGGCGGGCACCGGCGGCTAAACCTGCAGGGGAAGGCAGGCCTCCCCCTCCCTTGGGGTCCCCGAGAAATCGATGATTTCGTAGGGTGGGTCCTGACCCCCTCGGCGCTGGCGCAGAAGGTTGTCGCCTTCTCACCCGGTCAGGTTGACGGGCAGCGACTGGCAACGTTTCGCAACAACTCATTCGGCCCGGCCTGGCCGGGCCTACCCGCCACGCCCCACCAAAGTTGACCTCTTGGTGAACATGCAGATCCGCTACTGGTAGTAGGGGAGCCGCACCTACGCGCGGCCCGCTTGGAGGTGCCGGCCATCCAGCGACGCGCCGCGTTAAGGCTCAGACCGGCGCGGCAGCCTCGCGCAGGATGCGCGCCGCGCGGTAGTGCTCCAGCGCCAGGTCGCGGTGCCCCTCGCGGAGCGCCCTGTCGGCAAGCCGCTCGTACGCAGGCGCGTCGAGCACCGTCTTGCGACCGCCGCGCATCTCCTTGATACGGCGCAGGCGGTCGCGATCGGCCCGCTCCTTCAGCAGCGGCTCCTCCGCTTCCAGCAGGCGGCCCGCCTCCTCCTTCCGGCCCAGCATCAGCAGCGCCTCAGCGGCACAGAGTCGCGCGTCACTGCCCAGGGACATCCGCTCGTCCAGCGCAATCTGGACGGTGTCCAGCGCCCGCCTCGCGTCGCCCTTGATGAGGGCCAGCCTGGCCCTCTCGACTGCGAGCTCGCGTTCGAGCAGGCGGGCGGACCCGTCGACAAGGTAGTCAACCGGTGCGCCCAGCCGGCTGGCGATTACACGCAGAAGTCGGGTCGACGGGTAGCACTTGCCCATCTCGACCTGGTTCAAGAAGGCCCGAGTGAAGTCCTGTCCCGCCACCTGGGCGAGCGTCATCCTCCTCTCCTGGCGCAAGCGCCTTATTCGCTGGCCGAGTGTGTCCTCGGCGACCGTATCGTTCATCCGGGATGGATGCTAATCCGAACGCACACAACGCGTACGTCCCAACTCACAAGTAGTCGGCAGGGTCCAGGCTGCGGGGAAGGCTGGTGAAGTTGCGGAAGCCCTCCGCCACCACCAGGCCAGTGTCCTCCACGCGCACGCCTCCAAGGCCGCCCAGGTAGAGACCAGGCTCGACGGTCACGACGTCACCCTCCTGCAATGTGCAGTCGAGGTCCCGCAGCGCAGGTGCCTCGTGAATCTCCAGGCCGACGCCATGGCCGGTTGAATGAATCATTCGGGGCGCTGCGGGGTCCCCCGCGAACCCGTCGGTAGCGGCGCCAAAGCCCCGGTCGACCAGTATCTGACAGACAGCGCGATGGACATCGCGTCCGTTCACACCGTCGCCGAGCAGCTCGATTGCCCTGTCGAGAGCCTCCACGCAGGTCTCGTGCATACGGCGGACGAGGTCTGAGACGTGCCCAGGAACCACGGTCCGGGTCAGGTCTCCGTGGTAGTGCGACGTCCGGCCCTGGGGAAAGATGTCGATGATCACGGGCGCGTTCGACCGGATCGGCCCGGCTCCCTGGAAGTGAGGCAGGGCGCACTCCGGCGAGCCCGCCACGATCATCTCGGCAGCACTGTAGCCGATCTGGCTGAGCGCGGCCTGCGCGCTCGCCATCAGCCGCTCCGAAGTCAGAGGACTGCCTTCGAGCCACAACAGCCCGTCGGCCTTCGCCTCGGCGGCCGCGAGCTGGCCGATCACCTCGACGCATGCGGCTTCGGCGGCACCCTGGGCGGCCCGAATGTACTCGGCTTCTTCGGCCGACTTACGGCGCCGAGCGTCCAGGAAGAGGCGGCGCTCGATTTCCGCCCGTACGCCCGCTCCCCGCAGTGCCTCGTAGGCGGCGGCGGGCAACAGCGGCGAGACGCGAACCTCCGTGAGACCGCGTTCGGCCAGCAGCCGCCGTGCCAGGTCCGACCATGCCGCCAGGGTGTCCTCCTGGTCGACCCAGCCAGCATCCTTGCGGTCGATTACCGTCGCGGCGCGCGATTCACGGCGGGCGCGGTCGAGCTCGAGGGTGGACACGACCAGCAGGTCATCACCTGGCTCGAATCGCAGGTAGATGGCCTGTTCGACCGCCATGTGGCAGGCATACAGGAAGTCGGCATCGCCGTGTCCGCGGGACAGCAGGAGGATCGGTTTCACGCCTCGGAATATAGATCTCTAAGAACCGTGTGCCGCGGCAACGGCAGCGTCGCGCCCTTCGGGCCCGCGTCTGCGGCCGCCGGCGTGCTCGAGCCGCCGCTGAAGCTGCCTCTCGATGACCGCGGCCACGATCGCGGCGAGCGCGGCCGGCGCCTCGGCCTCAAGCTCCGCCTGCACCTGGTCCGCCAGTGTCGCCGGAAGCTGATCTTTGAGCAGATCGAGCTGGTGCTCGTAGACCGCGCCCAGGCTGAGAGCCGGGTTGGGTCCGTCGAGGCCCAGTGACTCCTGGAGCTGGTAGCCGTCGCTGAAGGTGACCGGGTAGCCCTTGCGCCGCAGCATCCCGAGGTCCCTGAACAGCGTGCTCTCCGAGACGCCTGCGCGCGCTGCGAGCTGACCCGGCCTAAGGCCAGGTTCGCGGATGACCGCGGCCAGAATTCGCATGCGCCTTGCGAATCGCGCAGCGCGTGGGATGCCACGAACGCGTCTTGCCATCGGACAACATTGTGAAGACCGGAACTCCGATGGCCGGTCCGAACGTATAAATTTCAGCCGGGGCAGTTCAGGGAAGCGGCGCTGGAGAGGAGGGAGGTTGCAACCGATGAATTCAGAGGAGGAGAGAGCGGCCCGCGCCAGGGTTCGCGAGGCGCTCGGGGTCGTCGAGCCGCATCCCGGGTTGCGTTCGCGCGTGATCGCCTCACCTCCGGCCGAGGGCCGCGGCGGCGGAGCCTCGCGCCGGCCCTGGGTGGCGGGGGGCATCGCCGTCCTGCTGGCTTTGACGGTCGTGGCGGGGCTGATGCTCTTTCGGCGGGGCAGCCCCGCCCATTCGGCGACGTCCGGGCAGCTGGTCGGGTCGCTGAACATGACCACGCAGCTCGAATTCCGGTGCATGCTGCCGGTCCAGGGCTATCTGGCTGAAGCGCGCATCAGCCTGCCGGACGGTGCTGTTCTGGTGGACCACGTCCAGCAGCAGGCCAGGGGGACGCCTCAGTACGGCAGCGTCTATGCGGGCGGAAAGTGGGTTCCCGTGCCCCGCGCCTGGCTGTCTGCTGACAGCAAGTCATACGCCTACATCACCAACACGACGGGGGTCCCGGGCCAGCTGCAGACCGCGGCGCTCTACGTCCACGACATCGCGCTCGGCACGGACCGCAAGCTCTGGAGTGGGGCGGGCTTCACCCAGCTGATCGGCTGGGGGCCGGGCGGCGTGTACTTCATGTTCCAACCGGCCGGTGAAGGCAAAGGAGCTGGGGACAGGACGGAAGTCTGGGTCGCGGACCTGGCGACCCGGAGCGCAGCCCACCGCGTCGGCCCAAATCCCCCGCAGCCGGCACCCGCAAGCGAGGCCGACTCCCCGATCTTTCAGTTCGGGACCCGGATCGCAGGCAGCTACGCCTGGTCCTTAAAGATAGGCAGCGCCAGGCCCCCAATCCCAGCAGGTGGTGGCAACGTCGCGAGGAACCCCTCCCAGGTCATAAGAATGGATCTGAATGACGGCAGCCTCAGCACGTGGTTCACCGCCGCCGAGGGGACGAGCCTGAGCATCGCCGGCACAGACTCGCAGGGTCACCCGATCCTGACGGTTATGCCGACAAAAAGGTTGGTCGCGCCGCCCAACAGCCCAGGCCAGGTGCCCCCGGCAGACGTGATCTACCCACCATCGCCCCGTGTTCTGATGCTCACCGGACCGAATCAAACCGTCGAGATCGCCGACGGCTCCAACTCAGAGTTTCGGCCCTCGAGCGTGATCGGCGACCGCCACGGCATCTGGTTCAACAGCCCCGGGTCGTTGTGGCTCTACCGTCAGGGCGGCCTGACCAAGGTCGCCGATATCCCGGCCTCCCTGTTCCGGCAGCCGACACCTCCACCTGGCGCGACTTCGCGGAACGCCGCCACACCGCCACCCAACTTCCCCCCTTCCCCACCCGGCTTTCCGACGGGCGTCTTGCTGGCCCTGGCCGGGCCCTGCACCTAGAGGTGCCGGTGGCAGACGTCGCCGCGGCTGAGCTCGTCGACCAGGCCAAGGCTGGTGACCGCGGCGCCTTCGACGCCCTGGTCGGCCCGGTCATCGACCCCGCCTTCCGGCTAGCCTTCGGCATGCTCCACGACCGGGAGGCCGCGGAGGACGCGGTCCAGGAGGCAGCGTTCCGCGCCTGGCGCAGCCTCGGCAACCTGCGCCCCGGCACCGAGATGCGACCCTGGTTCCTGGCGATCGTGGCCAACCAGTGCCGTTCCACCCTCCGCGGTCGATGGCACAAGGTGCTGAAGCTGAGCGGTCTCGGCACCCCATCGCAAGGCGTGGAAGACCCGGTGGTGCGAGGCGCCGACCTGCGGCGCGCCATCCGGCAGCTCAAGCACGACCAGCGCCTGGCGCTGGTCCTGCATTTCTACCTGGACCTCTCCCTCGAGGAGGTCGCGGCCATCACGCGGGCGCCCGTCGGCACGGTGAAGTCGAGGATTCACCGGGCGGTCGTACGGCTCCGCCCGCAGCTCGAGGCTGAGGAGGTATTCGGATGACGACCCCGGACGACGAGCAGGCTCGGAGAAAGATCCGCGGAGCGCTCGGCGTCGCCGAGCCCGAGCCCGGGCTCCGCTCCCGGGTGATCACGTCAATGCCCATCGACCTGGGCTTCGGCGGATCACGCCGGCAGTGGGCGGCGGGCGGCGTCGCCATCGTGCCTGCGCTGGCTGTCGTGGCGTCGCTGGTCGTCGCTCGCCACGGTGGCACCTCGCCCCAATCAGCGAGTGAGCTCAAGGTGGTCGGGACGCTGAACATGACCACGCAGGTCGGGTTCCGATGCACCCTACCCGTGGTCGGTTACCTGACCCAGGCACGGATAAGCTTCCCTGACGGAGGGGTTGCCGTCGACAGGACGCTTGATCCGGCGCAGGTCAAGCCCTTCGCCTTCACATACGCCGGCGGCAGGTGGCTGCCGGTACCGCCACCATGGGTGTCTCCGGACGGCAGAGCCTATGCCTACACGACAACCACCTCGGGGGTGCCCGGTAAACAGGCGACTTCGGCGGTGTTCGTCCACGATGTGGCAACCGGCAAGGCACGCGAGCTCTGGAGCGGCGACAACAGCGGGCAGGTGCTTGGGTGGGGACCCGGGGGCGTCTACTTCAATCGTCAGGGGAGCAGTCAACCAGGCCCCATCGGTTCCGAACTGTGGGTCGTGGACCCTGCCAATCCGGCGGGTGCCCATCGCGTCGGGCCGAACCCACCGCAGTCGCAAGCGTCCGATCCGGCGGTGCAGCCGACTTATAAGACATTCGTCAGGATCGCCGGCGGGGCGGCCTGGGCGGTGACGTTCGGGAAGCCGGCCGCCCCGTCCCCCACCTACGTCGCCGCGCCGGGCACAATCGATCGGATGGACCTGCGGGATGGAAGCGTGAGCACCTGGTACACCGCACCCGATGGCGTCAGCGTGAGCATGGTGGGCGCCGACGCCCAGGGCCATCCGGTGCTGTTCCTGAACGCGTTCCCGAAGGGCATGGGCCCTTCGGCGGCCAGCTCGGGCACGGTCTCCACTCCGTATCTACCGCCGCCTCCCGAGGTCCTGTTGCTGACCGGCCCCAACCAGACGCATACCATCGCCAGTGGTTCGGACTCCGCCTTTCGGCCCAGCCTCGTCCTGACCGACTCCCACGGCATGTGGTTCAGCAGCCCTGGGTCACTCTGGCTGTACCGCAACGGCGAGCTGACCAAGGTGGCGGACGTCCCGGCTGAACTCTTTCCAACCCCGACGCCCCCGCCCGGTGCGGCCGGAAAGGGGAACCTGGCTCCGGGCTCGCCGGCTCCCGGCTTCCCTGTCGGTGTGACACTGAGCCTCGCCGGAGCGTGTACCTGACCTTGGCGCGCCCCTGGCTGGCCTTTTCAAGGCCGACCGCAATACGATGACGAGCCGTGAGGATCGGAGCACCGCCACCACCCGGCGAACTCGCCGAGCTGCGAGCGCGTGTTGTCGGACGGGCTGAGCAGCTTGGCCTCCGGCTGATCCGGTTCCTCTACTGCGACAACGACGGCGTCATCCGCGGCAAAGCCACCGGGCTTTCGCGGCTCGGAGAGCGGCTGGAGACCGGCATCGGCCTGACGGTTGCGATGCAGGCCTTTTCGATGCTCGACCGGCTGGCTCCGGTCCAGGGCATGGGGCCCGTCGGGGAAATCCGGCTGGTGCCCGATCCCGAGTCGTTCGTCGTCGCGCCCTATGCCCCGCATACCGGCGTCCTGCTCGTGGACATGATGACGCCTGACGGGCAGCCCTACCCCGCCGACGGCCGCCGCTTCCTGAAGCGCATGATCGAGCGGGCTCGGGGCTTCGGGGTCGAGCTGGTGGCGGCGTTCGAGCCCGAGTGGACGCTGGCCCGGCGCGAACAGCAGTTGATGCGGCCGGCTGGGCAAGGTGCGTCCCACGAGGCCGCGGCTCCTCCAGTGCGGGAAGACACCTGGGTGCCGATCGACCAGAGTCTGTGCTTCTCCAGCGACGGCATGGCTAGAGCCGCCGACGTCATCGACGATGTCGTGGCCGCCCTCGAGGCGCAGGGCCTGGCGGTCGAGCAGTACTACCCGGAGCTCGGGTGGGGGCAGCAGGAGCTGTCGATCAAGCACGCCCCCGCACTGCGGGCCGCCGACGCACACGTCTACTACCGCGAGACCGTGCGGGCGGTGGCGCAGCGCCACGGCCTGGCAGCCTCCTTCGCACCCAGGCCGTGGCCGGACCAGCCCGGCAACGGCTGCCACATCCACTTCTCGGGTTGGGACCGCGGCTCCGGCAATCTGTTCGCCGACCCAGCCGGCCCCTACGGCCTCTCGGAGACCTGCCGGCGGTTCGTGGCCGGCGTGCTCGATCACCTTCCGGCCTTGCTGGCCCTGACCTGCGCCTCTGTCAACTCCTACCGGCGCCTGAAGCCGCAGATGTGGGCGTCGGCCTACCGGGTGTGGGGACCGGACAACCGGGAGGCGGCGCTGCGTGTGGCGTCCACGTTCTGGGGCCAGGAGGCAGAGTCAACAAACGTGGAGCTGAAAGCGTCCGACTCGAGTGCGAACCCCTATCTGGCGCTGGGCGGCCTGATCGCTGCCGGCCTGGACGGCATCGGGCGCGAGCTGGAGCTGCCGCCGCCGGCCACCGTCGACCCCCACACCTTGAGCGAAGCGGAGCGGACGAGCATCGGCGCGTCGCCGCATCCTCGCAGCCTGCGTGAGGCGCTGCAGAACCTCCGGGGCGACAGCGTCCTTATGGAGGCGCTGGGAGACCGGCTCAGCACCTCGTACATCGCCGTCAAGGAGTCGGACATCGAGGGTTTCGCTGCTGAAGACGAGGTCTTCGAGTACAGCGCGCACCGATTCCGCTTCTGACTCACCGCACGAGGCCTCTCGTTTCCTGGGCCCCGACGAAGCCCGCTTGGTAGGGTCGGTCGGGCAGACCTCGTGGAAGCGCTAGCCAGGAACGTCCCGGAGCGGGCCCGCTTGACCGGCGGTCCTCGGAAAGGTGTCCTCCATGTCCTTCAATGAGGAATGGGAGTCTGCACGATCGCGCCTGCTCGCGGACTGGTCCGGTGTCCGCGCGGTCGACCACCATTGCCACCCGCTGCGGCGCTGGCCGGCGCGGCTGGAGGCGAACGAGTTCCGAGCCTGCTTCACAGAGGCGACCGACGCCCGGGTCCTTACCGACCACGTGCCGCAGACGCCGCTGTACAGGATGCTCCTGCGCCGCCTGGCACCGGTCTTCGGCTGCCAACCGACCGAGGCCGCGATCCTGACGGCGCGCCACATGCTGGAGCCCGCGAGGTACGCTCGCGAGCTGCTGGAGCGAAGCCGGACCGGGATGATGCTGCTGGACCACGGTTTCGGGGGCCCGGACGCGATGACGGTCGAGGAGCACCGAGCGGCGCTGCCGATCCCGCAGCGCGAGATCGTCCGGGTGGAGGCGCTGGCAGAGGGCCTGGTCACGCGGCACCGGCGGCCGGAGGACTGGCTCGACTCCGTTCGGGCGGCCCTCGAGCAGGCGGTCCACGGCGGCGCCGTGGCAGTCAAGACCATCGTGGCCTACCGGGCGTCTCTGCGCCTCCGGTGGCCAGACCACGGCACCGTCCGCGCAGAATACGCCGCCCTTCGCAGGCGTGCGCGTGGGGGCCGAACCAGGCTGTCCGGAGACCCCCTCTGCCACTCGCTCGTGTTTGTGGCGGCCGAGGAGTGCGTTCGACTGGGGGTGCCGCTCCAGGTGCACTGCGGCCTCGGCGACATGGATGCCGACCTGGCCGAAAGCTCACCGCTAGGGATCAGGACGCTGCTTACTCATCCTCGGTTTGCCGACCTCAGGATCGTCCTCCTTCACTGCTACCCGTTCCACCGGGAGGCGGCGTACCTCTGCTCCGTCCACCCCGGCGTATTCATGGACCTGTCGCTGGCCATCCCTCTGGCTGCCACCGACGGGGCGGCAGCCCTGCGTGAGGCGTTGGGCCTCTGCCCATGGACGAAGCTGCTCTATGCGACCGATGCGTCACGTCTCCCCGAGCTCTTCCTGATCGCGGCCGACCTCCAGCGCGAGGCGCTGGCGGGAGCGCTGGGTGGGCTGGTAGTGCGACAGTGGCTGACGCTGGAGGAGGCCAGGGAGGCGGGCCGGATGGTCCTGGCGGCCAACGCGCGTCAGCTCTACGCGCTGTAGCGGCCTCAGGTGTCGGGAGGGGTCGGGGACCGGCGCGGCTGCGTCCTTCGCAGGATCAAGTACGCCGCAGCGATTGCCAGGGCCGACGCCACGAGCAGGATGGTCCACCGGTTGCCGGTGAGAAAGCGCACGAGGACGGGAGCGACGCGGTCGCCGAGCAAAAGCCATACTGCCGACCATGCCGCGGTCGACACCGCGACGCTTGCCGCGAAGACCGGATAACGGACCTCCAGAGTGCCCGCGAGGACAGTGATCGGAACACGAAAGCCGGGCACGTGGCGACCGAAGATGATCGTCAGAGCTCCCCAGCGCCCAAACCAGTGCTCGGCCCTCGAGATGCCCTCTGGATCCACGTGGAGAATCGTCCCCAGGCGACCCCTGAGGAGCCGGCCGCCCCAGCGTCGGGAGACCAGATAGAGGTTGCTCGAGCCGGCCACGACAACCGCGATGATCGCCAGCCACGAGGCGATCAAGTTGCTCGGGGAGCCCGCCGCCGCCTGACCGAGGTAGATCACGTAGACGTCGCCGGGCACGGGCAGTGGCACACCGGATTCCTCGACGTAGAGAAGCAGGAGGCTGGCGCCCACACCGAACCTCTTCAACAGGCGGTTCACCGAGGAGGCGAGATCGCTGGACTCCTCGGGGAGGTCGCCCTGTACGAGCGCAGCCCCAAGGATGACCCCGGCGACCGCAAGTACGGAGACAACCCGTACCCAGGTTCCACGTCTCTTGAGGAGATACGAAGGGACGACGCGGACGCAGCCGCCCTTACGAGATCTCGTCCCAGGTGCTGCCGGTCGACTCGAACGGGTCAGGCTCGGCCTCGTCTCCGCCGGGAGCCTTCTGATGGAAGCGGCTCGCGATCATCTGGTAGGCCATCGCCTTTGGGATACCCAGCTTGGTCAGCGACTTGATCTCATCGGCCATGACTTTGTCACGGGCTGCCTCGATCGCAGCCAGGACTTCCTCGACGGTCGCCGTTCGCTTTCCTGGAAGGGTCGCCATCGAACACCGATGATACCGGCAAAGGGGTTCCGCCCGGCCCGCTCCGCCAGGACGGATAATGGGGACATGGACCCGAGACTCCTCATGGTGCCAGCCACGTTCGGGCTCGCCGGCGCCAGCGGTCTCAACGCGAGCCTCCCCCTGCTGATCATCAGCGCCCTGGCTCGTGCCGGGCTCATACACCTGTCGCCACCCTTCGATGCACTGCAGTCGGACGCTGCCTTCTACGGCATCTTCTGCGTGGCCGTGATCGAGTTCGCAATGGACAAGGTACCGGCGCTGGACTCAGCGGGCCACTTCATCATGACCCCGCTCGCGGCCACCTCGGGAGCGATCATCTTCGCGTCTCAGAGCGGGGCCATCCGGCAGATAGACCCGGGGCTGACTGTGGCGATGAGCCTGCTCATCGGCGGCGGGACGGCGACGGCTGTGCACCTGACCCGTGCCACGGTGCGGCCCGTGGCAAACGTGGCGTTGATGGGCCCCGTACTGTCCACGTTCGAGGACGCCAGCGCGGCGGTCCTCTCGCTGGCGCTGCTGCTCGCCCCCGTGATTCTTCCGCTTGCGGCAGTCGGAATCGGCTTTGCGGCCTGGGCGATCCTGCGGCAGCGGTCGCGACGCCGCGAGGCCGCGCTGGCGCAGCGGTGGGCCGGGCCGTATGCCGGCTACCCCGGCTACGGAGCTTTCCCCTACGGGTACCCTCCCCAAGGGTGGTACTCGCCCTACGATTCCTCGCCCCACACCTACCCGCTTTACGGGGACCCGTCCCAGGGGTACCCGCCGTATAGTCCCCCGCCGGCGCAGGGTCCTCAACCGTACGGCAGCACCGGACCACCGAACCGAACGAGCTGAGGGCGTCGCCTGGTCCCCTTCTACAGGGACCTTGAGCGCGTCCATCTCGGGGCCGGACCGCGTCCGACTGCGGCGAGGCCCACGGCCCCCAACTTAGCTAGACTCTCAGTCCATGCCCAGGTACGGGCCCGACCGTATTCGCAACGTCGCCATCCTAGGCCACTCCCGCGAGGGGAAGACCACTCTGGCCGAGGCAATGCTGTTCGCGACGGGCGCCATCCCGCGCATGGGCTCCACCGACGCCGGGACGGCGGCTCTCGACTTCGAGCCGGAGGAACAGAAGCGCAAGATCTCCATCAACCTGGCCATCGGCAGCTTCGAGCAGGATGGGTACAAGGTCAACCTGCTGGACACGCCGGGGTTCTTCGACTTCGCCGGCCAGGTCAGCAGCGCCCTCGCCGCCGCCGAAGGGGCCCTCGTGGTGGTCAGTGCCACCTCGCAGCTCACCGTCGGCACCGAGGTCGCCTGGGAGCGGCTCAACGAGAGCGCCAAGCCGCGGTTCGTCGTCGTCAACAAGATGGACAAGGAGCACGCCGACTTCTACGGCGCGCTCGACTCGATGCGTGCTCAGCTGACGCCAAAACCCGTCGCCCTTCACCTACCGATCGGGTCGGAAGCCGCGTTCAGGGGCGCGGTCGACCTGATGAGGATGAAGGCGTTCGTGGCCGGGGCCGATGGCAAGGCAGCCGAGTCGCCGATCCCTGACGACATGGGCGCCCTGGTCGAGGAGCGCCGCGAGCAGCTGATCGAGGCCGCGGCCGAAGGGGACGACAGCCTGCTCGAGAAGTACCTCGACGAGGGCACGCTGTCCGACGAGGAGGTCGAGCGCGGTCTTCGCGCCGGCGTTGCAGCCGGAGGCGTGTGCCCGGTGATCTGCTCCGCAGCCACCAGGATGCTGGGAGTTCGGACGCTGCTTCGTGCCATCTGCGAGCTGATGCCGGCTCCCGCTGCCGGCGACTCGTCAGGACCCACCCGCGCGATCGTCTTCAACACGTACGCGGACCCCTTCGGCCGCGTCAGCTACTTCAAGGTGCTGAGCGGCTGCCTCAAGTCGGACCAGCACATCACCAACCCCACTCGAGGCGGCGACGAGCGACTCGGCCAGCTCTTCTTTCCGCGTGGAAAGGAGCACGTGAACACCCAGGAAGTCTGCGTAGGAGACATCGGCGCGGTCGCCAAGCTCCAGCAGACGCTGACCGGTGACCTGCTCGGCTCGCCCGACGGCTCGGGGCCGACAGTGGCGATCCCAGACCCCGCATACACGGTCGCCATCTTCCCGAAGTCGCGGGGCGATGAAGAGAAGATCTCGATTGGACTGGCAAGGCTGTCCGAGGAGGATCCCAGCCTGAGGGTGCGCCGCAATGACCAGACGCACCAGCTCCTGATCGGCGGCCTGGGCGACGTCCACCTGGACGTGATCCTGGAGAAGCTCAAGCGCAAGTACGGCGTCGAGGCCACTACAGCCCTTCCCCGGGTGGCATACCGTGAGACGATCTCCGGCCACGCCCGCGCGGAGGGCCGGCACGTCAAGCAGTCAGGGGGACACGGACAGTACGGCGTCTGTGTCATCGAGGTCGACCCCACGGCCCGGGGCGAGGGCTTTGTCTGGGAGGACAAAATCTTCGGCGGGTCCATCCCGCAGAACTTCCGGCCCTCCGTGCAGAGGGGGATCGTCGATGCCATGGCCAAGGGTGTGGTCGCCGGCTATCCGATGGTGGACGTCAAGGTCCGCCTGGTGGACGGCAAGTACCACACCGTTGACTCGTCCGACATAGCCTTCCAGATCGCCGGCTCGCTCGCCATTCGAAAGGCGGCAATGGAGGCCAACCCGGTGCTGCTGGAACCCGTCGTGGAGGTCGAGGTCAGGGTGCCGGAGCGCAACCTGGGGGACATCATGTCTGACCTCAACACCAAGCGCGGCAAGATCGCGGGCACGGAGCCTGACGGCAACTGGCAGGTCGTGCGGGCGCTGGTGCCCGAGTCTGAGATGCAGCGGTTCGCCCTCGACCTCCGCTCCATAACGCAGGGCCGGGGTTCGTTCGGCACCAGCTTCTCCCACTACGAGGAGCTGCCGGCACACCTCGCCAGGCAGCTGATCGACTCCTACCAGAAGGAATCAGCCGCCGGCAAGGAGTGAGCGCCGGGGGGCCGCCCCCCGAGCCCTAGCCTACGCGGCCCCCATGTGCGCCTTCAGGCGCTCAGCGCGGCCAGCCTCGCGGAGGCGCGTCATAGCCGTGCGCTCCAGCTGGCGCACCGTCTCGCGGCCCAGGCCAAGCCGGCGCGCCACCTCTTCGAGGGTGCGCTGCTCGCCGTCGAGCAGGCCGAAGCGAAGCTGGAGGACGCGGCGCTCGCGTGCGGTGAGGGTCTCCAGCACGGCCTGAACCTCGTCCTTCATCATGCTGCGTGCCGCGGCCGCCACCGGGGACTCGACAGTCGTGTCCTCGATGAGCTCGCCCAGCTCGGTGTCGCCATCACCGATCGGGGTCTCGAGCGACACCGGCTCGCGTGCGATCTCGAGCAGCCAGGCCACCTTGTCGGCGTCGAGGCCCATCTCCAGGCCGATCTCCTCGTTGCTCGGACGGCGACCGAGCTCAGAGCGAAGCCGATCAGCCACGCGCACCAGCTTGTTGATCGTGTCGGCGTTATGGGTCGGAATGCGAATCGTGCGCGACCGGTCGGCGACCGCCCGCTGGCATGCCTGCCGGATCCACCACGTGGCATACGTCGAGAACTTGAACCCACGGCGGTAGTCGAACTTCTCGACTGCGCGCATCAGTCCGAGGTTGCCCTCCTGGATGAGGTCCAGCAGGCTCAGCCCTCGATTGCTGTACTTCTTGGCCACCGACACCACCAGGCGAAGGTTCGACTCGATCATGCGCCGGCGAGCAGCCTCAGAGCCAGCCTCGATCTGCTGCGCCAGGTCCACCTCCTCGGCGGCGGTCAGCAGCCGGACGCGGCTGATGTCGCGGAAATATGCGCGGACGGCATCGTCGAGGCTGACGTCCTCGAGGGCCTCCTCGTCAACCTTCAGCGAAGGCTCGTCATCAATCAGGTCTAGTGCAGTATCCAGATCCACCACAGATATCACTTTTTGTACCCGCAAACCGCTCAGTTGATTCCGTTACGGCTCGACCGATCGAAATGTTCACTGGTACAGGGTTTTTTCGAGTGGCTCAGCTTACGCCTTCTGTCACTGGCGTGAGTGATTGGTACTCATTTATGCCATCAGGTGCGGCCCTTGCCGGCGGCCATGGGACGAGACGCGGATCCTCCACGGGGTGCCTTGCCGGGCAGCAAGGGCTGGAGTCGATAGGGGTATAGTGGCCGGAAGGATCTTGCACTGACGATGATCGAGCTTACGGTTGTGGAGCAGCAGCGAGCCAGCTACTGGCGCCGGCGCGAGCGCGAGCGCACATCTCACCGCCACCTGCTTCAGGAGTCCGACGAGCTCATGTTCTGGCTGGAGGAGTGCCTGGTCCAGGGCCTGCGCATCGTTCCCGGGTGGCTGATGCCGCGCTTCGTGAGGCTGCTGGCCCGGACGGACACCGAGCTGCCTCGCCAGGTGGGTGGCGAGCGTCGGCCGGCCCAGCTGATCGAGATCCTCTACCGTGCGCAGGAGCGGCTGATGGAGGAGTCGGTAAAGGCCCGACGGCCGGCACGGATCATCCCGCTATTCCGGCAGCGCAATAAGCGGTAACGCCGCTGATCCGGGTCGACCTTGCCTGTGTTCGGGGTATCCCAGCGGCTGCTCTAGCAGTCCTGCGGCGAGCGTAGTCTGTGGGCGTTGAGTCGCGCCTGCTCGTTGCCGGCTCGATCGCCATCGACTCACTCCAGGGTGGCCTGATCACGGATGAGCTCGGCGGCTCGGCGCTCTATTTCGCGCTGGCCGCCTGCAGGCTGATGCCACTGACCGTGGTGGCGCCGGTCGGTCGGGACGCTGAAGCCCGGGTTCGTGCGGTGCTCGGCTGCAGGCCTGGCATCGACCTCACCGGCCTGTCGGTTGTGGATGCTCCGACCTATCGCTGGTTCTCGGACGCCGAGGCCGGCCGCAACGTCGACCTGGGCAGTCTCGACTCGATCTACGATCACTGGTCGCCAGAGCTGCCCAGGGGGTATCGCGGGTGGGCCTTCGTCGGCTCGATGCGACCAGACCGGCAGCTGGAGGCGGTCCGGCAGCTTGCCGGGTGCGGACTGCTGGCGGCGGACGCCATGCGCTCGTACGTCGAGTCGGCGCCGGAGGCAGCCCGCTCGGTGCTTCGTGTGACGGACTGGTACTTCTGCAACCAGGAGGAATTCTCCGCTTTGGGCGGCAGCGACCCGGAGGGCTTCCGAGAGGCCTGGGAGCTCGACGGCCTTGTGCTCAAGCACGGTCCGGGGGGCGTGACGGCCTACACGGGTGCCGGGGCGGTGCACGTGCCGGCCAACGCAAAGCGCGTCGTTGACACGACCGGCGCCGGCGATGCGCTCGCAGGCGGAATGCTGGCTTGCTGGCTGCTGCAGGGCGCTGACCCGGCGCGGCTCCGTGAGGCGCTCCAGGTGGGCGTGGACTACGCGTCCCTGACGATCTCCGAGGTTGGCGCGGCAGCGCTGACGCGGCCAGCCTGACCCTCGCCGGGCGATCCCGGGCTGATGCGCGGGTGCCGCGCGATGGCTACTCGCTGAGCGGTAACCCGGGGATCGACGAAAGGACGATGATCGCGGTCAGCACGATCAGTACGGCCACCGTGACACCCGCGATCGCGTTGGCGAACCGCCCGTTGACGTAGCGGCCCATGATGCGACGGTCGTTGAGCAGAACCAGCATGTAGACGAGGATCGCGGGGAGGATGATCCCGTTTGCGTCCTGGCTGAGGAGGATCATCGACACCAGCGGCAGACCGGGGGTCAGCGTGGCCAGGGCGCCGACCACGATCAGCCCCGTGAAGATGCCGAAAAATGCGGGCGCTTCACTGAACCGGTGGCCAACTCCCCGCTCCCAGCCGAACGCCTCCGTGACCGCGTACGCCGTCGACAGCGGCACCACGTTGCCGGCCAGGAACGACGCGCCGATCAGGCCCACCGCGAACAGAGCGGTGGCGAAGCGGCCCGCAACCGGTGTCAGGGCCCGAGCGAAGTCTCCCGCCTGCATGTTCGCGAGCTGTTCCCCGGACAGGTGGCCGTGAAGAGTGGCCGCGGTGGCCACGATGATGAAGAAGGCGATGACGTCAGTGACCAGGGCGCCCACGAGGACGTCCACGCGGCTGTATGCCAGGTTCTCGTTGGGGATGCCCTTGTCGGCTACCGCCGCCTGCAGGTAGAACTGCATCCACGGCGTGACGGTGGTGCCGATCAGTGCGATGGCGAGTAGGAAGTAGTCCCGCGTCGGCACGATCTGCGGCACGACTGAGCTGCGCAGCACCTCATTCCACGGAGGGTGGACGAGCAAGCCCGAGACGATGTACGTGACGTAGACGAGACCGATCGAGAGCAGGACCTTCTCGACCACCGGATAGCTGCCGCGGACGACGAGCAGCCAGATCATGACGGCGGCGACAGGCACCGACACGTAGCGCGGGACCCCGAACAGCTCCAGCCCTGCCGCGATGCCGGCGAACTCGGCAACCGTGGTGAAGGCGTTCGCGAAGAGCAGAAGCAGCATCGCAAACGTGGTCCCGCGCACCCCGAACCGCTCGCGGATCAGGTCGGCCAGGCCTTTACCGGTGACCACGCCCATCCGAGAGCCCATCTCGTTGACCACGGCCAGGCTGATGGTGACGGCCACCAGCAGCCACAGCATCTTGTACCCGAACTGCGCGCCTGCCTGGGAGTAGGTGGTAATGCCGCCCGCGTCGTTGTCCGCGTTGGACGTGATCAGCCCGGGACCCACGACGGCGAGCAGCAAGAAGAGCCGCCGGAACCGGCGGAGGCGTACGAAGACGCGGTCCACTTAGTGAGCCCGAGGCAGCTTGCGCTTCACCGACTCGGGGAGCACGGCGTCAAGCGCATCATCGACAGTTACCAGGCCCTGGATGCGGAACTCATCGTCCACGACCGGCACGGCCAGCAGGTTGTATTTGGACAGGACGGCGGCCACCTCCTGCGCGTCGTCGTCAGGGTGGACCGCGATCACGTCGCGGATCATGATCGAGCTGATCGGCTGATCGGGCCGTGCGACTATCAGGTCACGCAGCGACAGCACGCCCTTCAGGTGCTCATCGCCGTCGATTACGAAGACGTAGTACACGGACTCGGCGTCAGGCTCCAGCCGCCGCAGCTCGTCGATGCACTCCTGAGCGGTCAGGTTCTCGCTGACTGCGACGTACTCGGTCGTCATGAGTCCGCCGGCGGTGTCCTCCTCGTACGCGAGCAGCTCCTTGACGTCCTCGGCCTCGTCTTTCGTCATCAGGCCGAGGAGCTGCTCAGCCACGTCCTTCGGCAGCTCGGTCAGGATGTCGGCAACCTCGTCCGGCGGCATGTCGTCGAGGATCTCGCTGGCCCGCCGTGCATCCATGTGCTCGATCACCGACACCTGGTCCTCGAGCTCCATCTCTTCGAGAGTGTCGGCGGCGATCTCCTCGGTGAGCGTGTCGAAGACGGTCTTGCGCTCCTTCGCGCCCAACTCCTCGACGATGTCCGCTATGTCCGCCGGATGCAGCCTGGCGATGCGCCGGCCCGAGATGCGCAGGCGCACCGCGTCGTCGCTGGCTGGCCTCTGGGGATCGGGCACCGAGTTCAGGGGGTCGACCACCTCCCATGACACGAG
>DATFWQ010000143.1:0-24870 GCA_035259145.1 Candidatus Dormiibacterota bacterium
GCCGCCGGACCACACGACGCATCTGATGGGCGAGCTCTTCAACCTGGAGCAGCCACCTCTCGCGGTTTGGCTCTGGGATCTCGAACTCGCCAAACATGCGGTCGATGGCTATCTGGCGTTCGGCCGACACTTCACCAAGCTCACCGGACCAACGTGCCCGCCCGCCGGCTCGACGACATCGTTCAGGTGAACGATTTTCCACTGAATCGTCTCCCTGATCGATGCCGGCGCGCCGATGCTGGCCATAGCGTCTCGATCAACGCGTGGGCGCGTCTGGAGCCCCCGCTCAGGTCAATGGAGGCGCTGGAATGAAGACCGCTGAATCTCGTAATCCGTGGTTGGTGTTGCTCGTCGTTTGCGTCGGCTCGTTCCTGATCTTGCTCAACTCAACGATCGTCAACGTGGCGATTCCGACCATCCTGTCGTCCCTCAACGCAGGCCTCGACCAGATCCTTTGGGTCGTCAACGCTTATCTCCTTACGTTCGCGGTCTTGATACTGGTCGGGGCCCGGCTTGGGGACCTCTTCGGCCAGCGCAACGTGTTCGCGACTGGCCTGGCGATCTTCTCCGTGGCGGCCGCTCTCTCGGGCCTGGCGCAGGATGCGAACGAGCTGATAGCGACCCAGGTCTTGATGGGAGTTGGGGCAGCCCTTCTTGCACCCCAGCCGCTCGTCATCGTGTCCGCGGTGTTCCCAGCGCAGCGTCGTGGCGCCGCGATCGGAATTCTGAGTGCGATCACCGGCCTTGCTGCCCTTGCCGGCCCAACTCTGGGGGGACTGATCGTCACCAACCTCGACTGGCGCTGGGTCTTCTTCGTCCTCGTGCCGGTGGGCGTCCTTGGCCTCGCTCTCGCATTTCTGCTCCTGCCCGACCTCCGACCTGACAAACGGCAGGCCCTCGATCTGGTCGGGGTGGGCCTTGCCAGCGCCGGCCTTTTCGGAGTTGTTTTCGGCCTCATCGAAGGACAGCGCTATGACTGGGGCGCTGTGGGCGGATCCTCCGTGACGATTCCCGAGATCATAGGAGGGGGCCTCCTCGTGCTCGCTGCATTTCTGGTCTGGGAGCGATTCCAGGCAGCGCCACTGATGCCGTTGTCGATCTTCCGAAATCGCAACTTCTCGATCATGACCTGGCTGAACGGACTGCTCTTCTTCGCGCTTTTCGGACTGCTGTTCACAACGACGATCGACCTTCAGTCCGTACTCGGCATGAGCGCAGTGCAAGCCGGTCTGACCACCATCCCGCTCACCGTGATGCTGATCGCCGTCGCTCCTCTCGCCGGGCGCTTGACCGACCTGATCGGAAGCCGGTACATCCTCATGGTTGGGTTTCTTCTCCTGGGTGCGGGCATTGCCGCCGTCGCCTTCGCCGAGTCCGTTACTGCAGACTCGTTGACGTTCGTGCTGCCCCTCGTCTTGACCGGTCTCGGTATGGGCATGGTCATTGCGCCAGTGATGACCGAGGCGATGCGTGAAATGACGCCCGTGCTTGCAGGAACCGCATCCGGAATCTTGAACACAACCCGCCAGCTGGGCAGTGCGGTCGGCGTCGCCATCGTCGGCGCGGTTCTGCAGAACCAGTTGTCGGCTGCGATGCATGACCGTGCAGTGGCCGATTCTGCGCAGCTGCCGTCCGCGGCCCGAGCGGGATTCGTCAAGGGTGTCGACAACGCGGCCAGGGCCGGCCTCCAGGTTGGTCGCGGCCAGAGCGGAGGCTTCCATCTTCCAGCTGGCCTGCCGCCTCAAGTAGCCCACCAGATGCAGGAGCTGATCCACGACGTTTTCGTCAACGGCTATGCGACCGCGATGCGACCTACCCTGGCTGTCGCGGCCGCGGCGGTCCTGCTTGGAGCGCTGACCTGCATCTTCATAGTGCGTCGCCCTAGTCCGGCAGGGGCCATCCAGCTGGAAAGCCATCCCCTCGTCGACACAGGTGGAGCCCGCCCATGACCGTCGGTAGTTCCGCTATAAAGACGCCCGCGGGACGGCCGAAGCCGGGGAGTAAGCACTGAAGGCATGATGTGTGGCTGAGCTGCGTCGCCGCTACCAGTTCGTGACGGCGCCGCCGCCTGATCTCACAGCAACGTTGGGAGGTTCGACGACAGGATGGACATCGAGATGAAACCCGAGCGTCACGACTCGCCGGAGGCGATGACGGGCGTCGTCAACGTACTTGTCATTGGGTCGGTGGATCCATCTTCGGGAACAGTCGAATCCACAGTGAGCCTCGTACGAGACGGTGCAGCGACGATAATCATTGACCCCGGCATGGTGTATGACCGGCGCCAGATCCTTGAGCCTCTTGAGACTCTCGCCGTTGATCCGGACGATGTCACCGACATCGTGTTTTCCCACCACCACCCGGATCACACGTTGAATGCGGCACTGTTTCGGAACGCTCGCGTGCACGATCACTGGGCCACCTACTATCGCAACAGCTTTGCGCGGCGCACCGCGGAGGGCACTCTTATCACCCCGTCAGTCCGCCTGATCGCCACACCTGGTCATTCCCCCCAGGACATCACCACTCTGGTGGGAACTGCTGACGGAGTCTATGCGTTCACCCATGTCTGGTGGCACGAGGCCGGTCCGCCACTGGATCCCCTCGCCGACATGGACGAGCTGCATCTCAGCCGCGCCCGAGTGCTTCGAGTGGCGAACCGCGTCATTCCGGGGCATGGGAATGCATTCACACCAGGCACCGACACCCCTCGATAGGCTATGGCCAGTTCCACTGCGCGTGAGGGAAAATCTCAAACACTGGCCGCCCCAACGCGGCTTCTTCCGGGTTGTCGATATCGATCTTGTCCACATATCGAACGAACCACCCACCCAGCCTCGAACGCCGCGCATGCGGTGCAACGACATCGCGAATGAACTCGACCGCCTCTACCGCTCCCAGCTCGACTGCAGCGACTTCCTCCTTATGGCGCCCGAACGAGATCGTTGCCTTGCGGGCGACACGCAGGTTGCGTACCCAGTTGGTTTCACCAAAAGGGCTGATCAGACCGCGCCGGCCAGCGTTCTGACAGATCGTCACCGGCGTGGTACGTGGCGAACCAGTCTTCCGGCCCCGAACCGTGATCAGAACGTCCGGGCCCATTGGAACTCCGATGGCCAGGAGCGGCTTGGCAACGCGGTTGAAGAAAGGAACCCAGCGCGGCAGCCGGCCTCTGCCGGGCTGACCCGCACCAGGATGAGCATCCCCGACCCTATCGGTCACGCTTGGCTACCCCGCTCGAGTGCCGCCTTCGGCATCTCCACGTTCTGTCGCAGCTTCCGGTCGCTACTGAGCAGGCGCTGCAGAATCGGCGCTAGTGATGCGACCACAGCTTCGGCTGGGAGCGAGGCCAGGGGCTCGGCGCGGATGACGTAGCGCGCCATGACGAGACCGAGGACCTGAGTGGCCACCAGATTGACAGCCAGCTCGGGCTTCGATGCAGGGATGCTCTCGGAGGCAGGCGTCCAGATTTCGCGCATGAACAGGTCGCGAACCATTCGAGCCGCCTCTGGTTCCGCCGCCGCTGCCCGCACAAGCCCGGTGAGCCGGCTTCCGGCGTCGGGGTCCTCGAGCAGACCCAGGATAAGGCGGGCCAGCCTCTCGCCCATGCCGGCCGGGTCGCCACCGAGGACGGTCGGCATCGCGGCGACGGGATCGAACGGCAGCCGAGTTGCAGCCACGAACAGGGCCTGCTTGGATCCGAAGAAGTACGCGACGAGCTTCTGATCGACCGCTGCTTCGATGGCGACGGATCGCATCGTGGTTCGGTCGTAGCCAGTGTCGGCGAACTGGCGCTGAGCAGCTGCCAGCACGGCATCCCTGGTTCGGCTGGCGCCAGCACGACGTCCTCCACGCTTCGACCACGGCCTGGCCGGTGACGCCGCGGTTTGATGCCCTAATTCCGCAGGTGCGGAATTCATCATATCTGGAATTATGCCATACCCGCAATCATCCCTCGGCGTCACGCGGTCCGCAGCGCTTCGGTTGGCGACAGCCGAGCGGCGCGCAGGGCCGGCAGCAGGCCTGCCGCCGCGCCGATGGCCAGAGCCGCTCCGAAACCACCCGCCCACGCGACTGGTGGGATCACCACGCTCCAGCCCTTCACCAGGTCATAGACAGCGGTGGACGTAGCGCCGAGGGCCACCCCCGCGGCCCCACCAAGTCCGGCGAGCAGGACCGCCTCGGAGAGGAACTGGACCCGAATGTGATGCTCGGTTGCCCCCAGCGCCCGTCGCAGCCCTATCTCGGACCGGCGCTCGAGAACCGAGATGACCATGATGTTGGCGACTCCGACGCCGCCTACCAGCAGGGCGACGGCGCCGAGCCCGAGAAAGAGGCTGTTGAGAGCGCTCTGTGCGGCCGCGCGTGCGATCAAGGCGGTCGACGGCTGGCTCACGTTGACTTCGTTGGGGGCTTCGGGGTTCGCGGTCTCGGCGAGCATGGACTGCACCGCCGTGACCCTGTCCGTCTGGGCGCGTACGTAGATTGTGCTGGGGTGGCCATCGAAGCCCAGGTAGGTCCTGGCCGCGCTGAAGCCGATCAACACCGAGCTGTCGATCTCGGGAGCCAGCACCGCGGGATCCAGGATGCCGGCGACATAGAACCACTGGCCGCCGAGCCAGATCCGCTCCCCGGGGTAGATGCGGTCGATCCCGAGGCGCTTGGCGGCCACGGCGCCCAGCACGGCAACGGGCACGGTGGCGGTGGCCCGGTTGAGGTAGCTGCCCTGGGCGACGGTTGTCCCCACGGTGGGGAGCAGGTCAAGGCTCGCCGCCCGGACGCTGATGGCGTTGGTGTTCACCCTTGGAATCAGGGGGCTCCGGTAAACGGAGACATTCACCGAGCCGGTGTACTGCACCTGGGTGACGGACCCGATCCGACCAATCATGGCGGGGGCGGCGACCGGCAGCTCGGTCGGCTGCCCGAACAGGTTGCGGCCGTTGGTGACCGTGAGGAGGTTGGTCCCCAACCGGTCGATCTCGGCGAGCAGCCCGGCCTGCGAGGACGCGGAGAGACCCAGCACGGCTACGATGGCCGCCACGCCGATGGCGATGCCGAGGGCCGAGAGCGCGGCGCGAAGGCGCCGCGTGCGCAGGCCGACGCTGGCTGCTCGCATCAGGTCGGCTGCTCGCAGCTTCTTCGGAGTGGGAGCGCCTGCTCTGGTCACGTCTAGTGGACCGTAACGGCCGGATGCGGAGCATCCGACGTCCCAGACGGCCGGGCGCCTTGCAGGCGTTGATGGCTGCGTCTGGGGGCCCGGCGCGCCTCGTCACCGATCGACAAATGGGCTCCTCGTTGCGCCACCCCATCCTTCCCACCCCACCAAGCAGGCTTCGCGGGGACCCCGAGGCCACCGACCACCTGGAACGCCGGCCTTCGGGCCTGCGGCCTGCTCCACCTCCGGCCATTACAGTCCACTAGTGCGCCTGGCCTTCTGTCAGCGATCGGTAGCCTGCTTCGTCCAGCAGTCCCTGGCCGAGGTCCCCGTTAAGATCGACCTTGATCAGCCAGCCTTCGCCATAGGGGTCACGGTTCACGAGCTCCGGAGCCGCGTTCAGGCTCTCGTTGACCTGGGCAACGGTCCCCGCTACAGGCGAGTACAGGTCAGACGCGGCCTTGACGGACTCGATGACGCCGAACGAGTCACCCGCCTCTAGAAGCTTTCCAACCCGCGGCAGCTCCAGGAACACGACGTCACCGAGCTGGGCCTGGGCGTAGTCGGTTATCCCGATTGTCGCCACGCTGTCATCGACGGTAACCCACTCGTGGGTCTCGGTGTAGTAGCGCTCCGCCACGCAGCTCCCTCCTACCCTACAGGCCGTACGGCACGGCGAGCCGAGCCTCGATAAAACGGCATCGTCACCACCTCCGCTCGCCCCGTCCCGTTCCGCGCTTCGACGGTGAGCGTCGTGCCCACGGCCGCCGAGCCGGCATCGATCATCGCCATGGCAATCCCCCTCCGCAGCCAGAACGAATACGTGCCGCTGGTCACTGTACCGATCACCGACGCGCCCAGACTGACAGCCGAGCCATGTCGTGGGATCGTTCGATCGCTGGCGCCGAGCCCCACCAGCTGGCGGCGCGGGCCCTCCGCCTTGATCCGCTCCAGGGCCTGGCTGCCCACGAACTCGCCCTTCCCGAGCTTCACGGTCCAGCCCAGGCCCGCCTCGTACGGGTTCGTGTCCTGGTCCATGTCGCTGCCATACAATCGCAGGCCCGCTTCCAGCCGGCAGACATCGCGAGCAGCCAGGCCGCAGGGCGTGGCCCCCGCCTCGACGAGCGCGTCCCAGACGCTCGCCACATGGCTTGTGGGCACGAACAGCTCGAAGCCGTCCTCGCCGGTGTACCCGGTCCTCGCTATGACCGACGGCACGCCGGCAACGCGGCCGCTGCCGACTCCGAAGGAGGGCACGGCAGTGAGGTCGACGCCCTCCACAGGGAGCATTTCGGCGGCCCTGGGGCCTTGCAAAGCCAAGAGGCTCACTTCGCTGCTGTGGTCAACGATTTCCGTCCCGGGGCGCTCGTGCTGGCGGAGCCAGGCCATGTCCTTTTCCCGGTTGGCCGCATTGACGACGAGCCACCAGCCGCCGGCACGGCGATAGACGACCAGGTCGTCGACAATGCCTCCATCAGGCAGGCACAGCAGGTTGTACTGTGCCTGGTCGAGTCTGAGGCGACCAAGGTCGTTGGTCACCAGACCTTGCAGGAACTCGCCCGCCGCAGGGCCACGGATCTCGTAGCGACCCATGTGGCTCACGTCGAACAGGCCCGCGGCGGTACGCACCGCTTCCTGCTCGTTCCTCACGCTCGTGTACTGCTGAGGCATGTCCCATCCGGCGAAGTCGACCAGACGGGCGCCGGCAGTGACGTGGTTCTGATAGAGGGGGGTCCGCTTACCGGCCATTGCCTGCCGGCGTATCTCCTGCCGGTCGGTGCTCTATGACCGTCTCTAGGTCGATGTCCTCCGGCTCGAGATACTCCAGAAGCTCCTCATCATGGCGGCGCCGGGCGTCCTCGACGATCTGTCCGATCTCCTTGGTGCGACTGACCGACCATTGCAACTTCCTGGCGAGCTCCTCGTCGGATCCTGTTCGGCCGAGCTCGCTTCGGAGCGTGATCTCAGCACGCACATAGTCCTCAGCGGCCTGGACGAGCATCCGACCCTCGTTAACCACCCTTTGCTCGTCGCCGAGAGCGCGGTCCATGCGCCCAGCCACCCGCTCCCGGGCGAACGCCTCGAAGTCCTCACGATCGCCGGCAGGAAACTGATCGATCGCCTCAAGCAGGCCGATCGTTCCTTCCTGGACGAGATCCGCAACGCTGAGGCCCCGGTCACTGCGTTCCCTGGCGGCACCGATCACCCAGTCAAGGTGCGCCCGGGTCAGCGCGTCCCGTGCTTTGGGGTCGCCGCGCCCCGACGCCTTCAGAAGACGCCTGAGCTCTGCGCCATGCGGATGGTGGGGGCGACCGGCCGCCTCAGCAAGGTCCTGCACAAGTCGTTCGTCGGACCCCTGCTTGCCGGCATCCGGCTTCGGTAGGGGTGACATCGCGCGTAATTCTAGCCGCAGGGCGGGCACACACCGGGAGGCTACGTATACTCCGGCCGGGGGCCTGGCGGCGGCGGACGCGGCCGGCCGGAGTCAGCTGAGGAAGAGCCGTTGGCGACAAGTCTCTCAGGCCGTGAGCGGCTGAATGTTCCACGTTTTACACGGCGGCTGACGCTGGTTGGGTTCGCGCTCGGCGGAGCACTGGTGCTCCTGGTCTCGTCACTCCGCGACGCCACGGCGGACGCCCCCAGAGTGCACGTCATCACTCTGGAAGGCGAGATCAACGCGGTCACCTCGGGCTACGTCTCGGCGGCTGTCATGAGGGCCGGCTCCGACCGTGCGGGTGCACTCGTGATCATGACCAACACGCCGGGTGGGCAGTCGGCTGCGATGGACGACATAGTGACCACACTTCTCAACGCGCCGGTGCCCGTGGCGGTGTACGTGGCTCCGACCGGTGCCCGCGCAGCGTCGGCCGGCCTCTTCGTCGCCCAGGCCGCCGACGTCGTGGCCATGGCGCCTGGCACGAACATCGGCTCGGCTCACCCTGTCACCGGAAGCGGTGGCGATATCGGCGGTGACCTCGGCCGGAAGGTGCTCAACGACGCGGTGGCGAGAATCCGTAACCTCGCCACGCTGCACGGCCGCAACGCGGAGTGGTGTGAGCAGGCAGTCCGAGACAGCGTCAACATTGGTGCGGACCAGGCCGCCAGGACCCAGGTCGCGGACGTCAAGCCGGCCACGCTGTCAGACCTGCTCGCCTGGCTCGACGGGCGCCCTGCACCAAGGCCGTCTCACGACCTCACGTTTCATACTGGCGGGGCGACGATCGTAGACGACCAGATGTCCGCCTTCCAGCGGGCGCTCCAGGTCCTGATCGATCCCAACGTCGCGTACCTGCTCATGCTCGTTGCCGCTTTTGGCCTGATCGCGGAGGTAAGCAGCCCAGGTGCAATTCTTCCTGGCGTGGTCGGTGGCATCAGCGCCATCCTGGCCCTGGTCGCACTCACCACTCTTCCAGTCAACCTCGGCGGGATCCTGCTGATCGGTTTCGCGTTCCTTCTCTTCCTGGCCGATGTCAAGGCGCCTACCCACGGTGTCCTGACCGTGGGGGGCCTGGCCTCCCTGTTGCTGGGCTCCGCCTTTCTCCTGAACACCAGCGCAGTGGACCTTGGCATCGACTGGCGGTTGATCGTGGCCGCGACAGCTGCCGTCGGCCTCGGCGTTGTCCTTGTTCTGAGAAAGGCGATCACGGTCCGCAGCACCCAGACCTCCTCCTCAAGCCTGAACCTGGTCGGCGCCATCGGGGAGGCCCGCGGGCCTCTCAGCCCCGGCGGAGAGGTCTTCGTCGCCGGAGCGACCTGGCCTGCGGTAAGCGTCTCCGGACCGATCGCGTCCGGCCACACGGTTCGCGTGATCGCTCAGACAGGCGGCGCCCTGCAGGTCGAGCCGGCGAGACGGTCACCGCCTGAGACAGCGCTCCCCCAGCCCCCGCTTCCGGCCGAGCCCGTTTCGGGCGGTGGGTCGGAGGGTCGGAGCACAGACCCCACGGCACGCGATTTGTAAAACGTGGAACATCTTCTGGTGGCTTGGGACCAGGTTGCCATCCTGCTGCTCCCGCTGCCGCTGATCGCGGCTGCCAACCTACCTGAACGGCCACCGTCGACCTTCAACCAGGCAGCGGTGGCCAGGCTTCGAAGCGCCTTCTGGCTGCTCCTCGCCGTCGTTCCGGCATCGAGCGTGGCACTCGGCCTCCTCACACTGCGGCGCCCGTCAGCCGCCCTGATCTTCGTCGTCACGGGGCTGGCGGCCGCCTCGCTTCTCCTGTACCCAACCCGGGCCGCTATCGCGCGAGTCCTGCCAATTGACCCCACCAGCGCTATGGACGCCACCGCGCTCGTGCTATCGGCGGTTCTGTTCGGCAGTCAGATCGCCAGCCAGGCCTCCTCCGACCTGCTGGCGCAGGAAGCCGGCGCAGGTGTGGCACTTGGGCCTCTCGACCTCGTGACCCAGGAGGTCCCCTTCCTGCTCGCCGCGGTCCTCGGGGTCGGTCTCTTCTTCCGCCGTTCGCCCGGTGCGGCCCTCGCCCGCCTGGGCCTGGCCCGGCCAACCGGCTGGCAGGTGCTCCTGGCCCTCGCGGCGGCCGGCGTCTTTTACGCCTTCGGCAACGGCGTGGACGTGCTCAGCCACCTGCTCACGCCGGGCCTGGCCGGCAAGGTGGACGCAGCCAACCAGCGGCTTTTCGGCCAGCTCGGGGACCCGCTGGGGATCGCCACCATCGCCCTCTCCGCGGGCATCTGCGAGGAGCTCCTCTTCCGGGGCGCGATGCAGCCGCGCCTCGGCGTGTTGTGGACCTCGTTGGTCTTCGCCGCCATCCACACCCAGTACGGCCTCTCGCTCGACTCGGTCGCCGTCTTCATACTGGCCATCGGCCTGGGGCTGCTCCGGCGGTTCGCGAACACCACCACGTCCACCATCTGCCACGTTGCATACAACACCCTGGTCGGAGTCACCGTGAGTGGCGCCTTGCTGCTCCCCGCAGTAGTGGTCGAGATCGCTCTGGTGCTGGCCGGTCTGATGGCATTCTTTACAGGCAAGCTAGGCAAATTGCGTACCGCACCATAGAATCGACACCTGAGCCATGACACGACATGTGGTCGACTTTCCCCAGGTTAACCCCAATATGTTGATATCTCAGCACCGGATCATCGCGGTGGCCAACCAGAAGGGGGGCGTGGGCAAGACGACGACAGTCATGAACCTCGGAGCCGCTCTGGCCGAGCGTGGCGCTCAGGTGCTGGTGATCGACCTCGACCCCCAATCGAACAGCACGAGCGGGCTGGGGATCGATCCCTCGCGCGCCCGTCTTACGGTGTACCACCTGCTTTCGGGCGAAGCCAGCATCGACGAGGTGGCGACCACCACCTCGGTTCCGGGGCTTCACGTGGTGCCCTCGCAAGTGGCGCTCGCGGGTGCCGAGATCGAGCTCGTCACTGAGGAGGAGCGCGAGGGCAGGCTTCGACGCGCATTGAGCGCGCTGACAGGCGGCTTCGGCTACGTCCTCATCGACTGCCCGCCCTCCCTCGGGCTGCTCACCCTCAATGCGCTGACCGCGGCGGATCAAGCGCTGGTTCCCCTGCAGGCGGAATACTTCGCCCTGGAAGGGCTCGCCCACCTGATGTACACGCTGCAGCTCGTCCGCATGAACCTGAATCCGAAACTCGAGATCGCCGGCATCGTCGTCACTCAGTTCGACGCGCGGACGACGCTGTCGTGGGACGTTCTGAACGAGGTCCGTCGCGCCTACCCGGACAAGCTCTACCAGACGCTGATCCCGCGCAACGTTCGGGTGAGCGAGGCCTCCAGCCATGGCCAGCCTGTCACTGTCTACGATCCCACCTGCCGAGGCGCCCAGGCCTTCCGGCAACTTGCCGAGGAGGTCATGAACCAGTGAGCCCTCAGCGGGCCAGGGGCCTCGGGCGCGGCCTGCAATCCCTGATCCCGATCGCACCGGGTGCTGAAGGCCAGGATGCCGGTCTGCCGCAGTACATCGACGTGGACCAGATCAGGCCCTCGCCGGAGCAGACGCGCCGGCAGTTTCCTGCCGAGCCACTGCGTGAGCTGGCCGACTCGATTCGTTTGCACGGTGTGCTGCAGCCAGTCCTGGTTCGCAGGCTGACCGACGGCTACGAGCTGATCGCCGGCGAGCGCCGCTGGCGGGCCGCGCGCCTTGCCGGCGTCGAGCACATCCCCGCGATCGTGCGCCGAGATGCAGAGCCCCAGGAAAGCCTCCTCCTGGGATTGATCGAGAACCTTCAGCGCGAAGACCTGGACCCGATCGAGGAGGCCAGGGGCATCAAGCGCCTGATCGAGCAGTTCGGCCTGACGCACGAAGACGCGGCAGCCCGCCTGGGCAAGCACAGGGTGGCTGTGACCCAGGCGCTGCGCCTTCTGACCGCCGGCCCCGCCGTGATCTCGGCTACGTCGGCCGGTGCCATCACAGCCGGCCACGCCAGGGCCCTGGTCAGTCTGCCTTCGCCCGAGGCCCAGGAGCACGGGCTCAAGGTCGTTCTGGGCCGCAACCTGTCGGTGCGGGAGACCGAGCGGTGGGTACGGGACTACCAGCCGTCGCAGCCCAGACGCCGCCCGGCACGCTCGGTTCAAGCCGGCGACGAGGTTCACGGTGAGATGGCGCAGCTACTGGCTCTCCTGCAGCAGCGTTACGGCAACGCGGTGGGCATCGCCGGCAGCCGGAGTGAAGGTCTGATCACGCTCCGCTACAACGACGCCGAGGCCCTGGACAAGCTCGTGCAAGTGCTGTTGCAGGCCCCTCCGGTACCCTGAGCCAGGCGATCCGTCCGCGTGTAACATCGCCTCCACGAGCTGTGCAAATCTCCAAGCAGCCCTCTCAGGTGCAAACCAAGGCGCAGAAAAAGGAACGTGGCCTCCTCATGGAGGTGGCCGAAGTCGCCGTGCTGGCCTTCGGTCTCTATCTCGTCATCAACTTCATCCTTCAGACCGTGCACGTCATCGGGTCGTCCATGTACCCGACCCTCCAGGATCAGGACTACCTGATCGCCACCAAGATCGACTACCGGCTGCACCCACCGGAGCGCGGTGACATCATCATCATGCGCGACCCCTTTAACGCCCACATGGACTTCATCAAGCGTGTGATAGCGGTCCCCGGCGACAGGCTCCTGATCCGCGGAGGCGAGGTCTTTATCAACGGCCATCTGCTCGAAGAGCCGTACATCAGCCCCGAGGCCTGGACCGAGAACGCCGATTACCCACCGGCCAACGATCCCGCTGGGGTCCTGCTCAGATCTGACGACTACTTCGTTCTGGGAGACAACCGCAACCACTCGAGCGACTCGCGCGTCTTCGGCCTGATCCACCGCGATCAGATCGAGGCAAGAGCGTGGATCCGAGTTCTTCCCTTATCGAGAATCGGCCCCGTCGACGGAGTGAAACCCACGCTTGGAGGTCACATACCCTCTGCCTCGTCGACAACCAAGCGCACGCCCGCGGTGACGCACCTGGCCGGATAATTTAGGGCTAGCCAGGACCGCGGTCACGCGCCGACGGCCGCGCGAAATGGGGAGTCTGACGCGAATGGGCCGATCACCGCCAGCTGCAGCGGCTGTCGCAGCAGCTGACGGGCCAGCCTCTGCACGTCCTCGGCCGTGACCGCCTGGTAGAGCGCGATCACCTCGTCGACCGTCTTCACCTCATGCATCAAGAGCTCCTGCTGACTGAGCCAGCTCGCGAGCGAGTTGGTGCTCTCGAGACCGAGGCGGAGCCGCCCTTTCGTGAACTCGAACGCCTTTGTCAGCTCTTCTGTGGGGACCTGGTGATCGACGACCTTTTGCAGCTCATCGAGGACCGCGTGCACGGCCTCTTCCGCCTTCTTCGGATCAACACCTACATAGACGGCGAAGTAGCCGCCGTCGCTGTGTTTGCTGGAGTAGCTGTGCACGTCGTACGCAAGGCCTCTCTTCTCGCGGATCTCCAGGAACAGGCGCGAGCTCATGCCCTCGCCCAGCACTGTGTTGAGCAGGTCGAGCGCGTAGCGGTCTGGGTCCACATACGAGAGGGCGCGGGCACCGAGACAGATGTGTGCCTGCTCGGTGTCCTTCCGGAGGAGAAGCGCTGCCGGGCGGTCGAGAGCGGGCGGAGCCGGCACATAATCGGCGTCGTTGCGCGTCGAGGGCAGAATCAGCCGCTGCTCGACGACGCGGCGGGACTGCTCGTGATCGATCGCTCCGGCCACGCCGATCACGAGATTGGGGAGGCGGTAGTGCGCACCGACATAGGAGAGGAGGTCATCGCGAGTCGTGCTCGACACTGACTCGATCGTGCCGATGATGTCCCTTCCCAGGGGATGTCCCGGCCACATGATCCCTTCGAACAGGCTGTGTACGTAGTCCTGTGGCTGGTCCATGTACATCTTGAGCTCTTCGAGGATCACCATCCGCTCACGCTCGATGTCCGATGGGGCAAGCTGCGACTCGGACACGATGTCGAAAAGCACGTCTACCGCGAGCTCCTGGCGGTCTGCCGGCACTCGGGTCCAGTAGACGGTCACCTCCTTGTCGGTCGAGGCGTTCATTGAGCCGCCCACGCCTTCGATCGCCTCGGCGATCTCTTTCGCGGTGGGCCGCCTCTTGGTGCCCTTGAAAAAGAGATGCTCGACGAAGTGTGAGGCCCCCCCGATGCGGTCCTCCTCGAAGCGAGAGCCGACGCCAAGCATCAGAACCAGGCTGGCTGACGCGCGGTCAGGCAGCTCAGCAGTGAGGAGCCTCGCCCCTCCTCTCAGTTCGTGGCGGCAGTGTGTAGGGGCCGGGCCCATGCTCGGCCAGTATAGACAGACTCACTGTCGTGACTGGCGAGACCGACTCCGGCCGCGTTCGGATTCATCCCTCGCGGAGGCGGCCAAGCGCCGAGTAGAGGATCATTGCTGTGTAGTCGGCGGGCATCCCGTCGGACACCGCGTCCAATGCCTCCTGGAGGTACTTGACAACCTGGCGGTCCCGCAGGAGCTCCGGTGACTCCAGCGCATCTCTGATGACCTCAGCCAGCTCGCTGGGTGTCACCTCCTCGTCGCCCGCGCCGTCGGCGGCTGCGTTCGCCAGCGCGATGGCACGCCGGATCAGCTCGATGCCCGAAGCGGCCGTCAGCCCTCCTGCTGGTTGCGCCGAGGGCCGACCACGACACGTCGCTCCGGCTCCTCGCCGATGCTGACCGTCATCACGTCGGGATCGGCCTCGAGCGCCAGGTGAATGGCGCGTCGCTCGAACGGCTGCATGGCGTCCAGTGTGATCGGATCCCCGGTCACCTTGACCTGACGGGCCGCCCGGTACGCGATCTCGCGCACCGTGTTTTCCCGTCGCTGCCGATACCGCTCGACGTCGACGATGACCCGCTGGTCAGGAGCGAGGCGCCTGCTCGCGAGCAGGTTGGTCATAGTCTGCAGCGCGCGCAGAGTCTCACCCCGCCAACCGATCAGCACTCCAAGGTCGCGACCGCTCACATCGACGACTATCGCCTCGGAGGTGGTTCGCGAGCTGACCTGGCATCGGATGCCCATCCTGGTCAGCAACTGGCCCACGATCTCCTTGGCTGCATCGGCGTCGCCGGCAGCGCGCCCCGTCCCGCTCCCGCCGGCCTGCGCGGCTGCCGCATCGATCACTGTGACCTCGACGTGAGTCTCCTCCGAACTCTCGCTGAGGATCTTGACGTCAACGTTGCGCCGGCTCTCGCCGAGCGTGATGAGCGCGACGTCGACGGCTTCATCGAGGGTACGGCCTCGGCCTTCGGCAGATTTCACGTGGTAGCCCTCCTCGTCCCCTTCTGCGGGCGCAAGCCACCCCAGCCGGTAACAAAGTACTGCTGGATGATAGAAACGCAATTAGATATGAACCAGTAGAGGCCCAGGCCGGCAGGGGTGATGAACGCAAAGTACGCGATCATCACCGGCATCATCACCTGCATGGTCCGGGTCATCTGCTGCTGCTGTTGTTCCTGCTCCGTCGCAGCTGGACTGGGAGCCTGCTGCATCATGCGCGACTGGACGAACGTCGTGGCGGCCGCCAGAAGCGGGATGACCAGGTAGACGAGGGTCGGAATCGGAAGCCCGGCCAGGAGTGGATGCGCCATTGGGGTCTGGTTCAGGTGAGGCACGAAGAGGAAGTGGTCCACGATCGTGCCGTTCTTGGTGTTGCCCAGGAACACCCAGTACAGCGCCGTGAGTATCGGGAACTGCAGCAGCGCGGGCAGACAGCCGCTCAGGCCACCCAGCGGGTTGATGCCGTGTTCCCTGTAGAGCTGCATCGTCGCCGCCTGCAGCTTCTGAGGATCGTTCTTGAACGTCTTCCGTATGTCGGTCAGTTGCGGCGTGAGCGTGCGCTGGTTCTCCATTGTGCGCCGGCCCAGGCTGAGCTGGAGCTGGAACAACGGCGCCAGCACGAGCCGCACCAGGACCGTCACCGCCATGATCGCCAGGCCGTAGGCGCCGACGGCAGCGAGTGCCGGATTGGCGGCAAACAGGTGATACGTGCTGGAGAGCGCCAGGCTCAGCGTCTGTCCGAAGATGGCCCACCAGACGGTGTGCAGGGGCAGGAAGACGTCGAACAAGCTGCGCAAATCTATGTCAGGGACTCCTAAAAGCGATCACGGCACGGGGTCGTATCCACCCTTGGCGAATGGATGGCAGCGGCCAATTCGCTTGATCCCCATCCAGGACCCACGGGCCCAGCCATACCTAGTGACCGCTTCGTAAGTGTACTGGGAGCATGAAGGGAAATACCGGCAGCCTCCGCCCAGCACCTGGAGCATGGGTGAGAGGAGGCGCTGGTAGATACGGATCGAGGCCAGCACCAGGCTGGTCACCCGCTGGCCCCCTGGAGCCGGCTGCGCACAAGTGCTATATCCTCTCGCAGCACCGGATGTGGCGCCGCGAGGCTTGCCGGCCTGCCTATCAACACCATGTCATAACCAATTCCCGAAGAGCCCGCTTCCGAATCATGAGGCAGCAGATCTGTGCGTGCAGCCTCGCGGAGCCGGCGCCGCACGCGATTCCGCGCAGCGGCTCCGCGCAACTGGCGACTGACGGCAACTCCCACCCGCCAACGGCCATCCGGGTTGGGAAGTGCAAATGCAACCACCGTGCGACCGGCGAAGACACGACGCCCGCCCATCACGCGATCAAAGTCGTCTCTTCGCTTTAGGCGGAAGCGCTGCTTCATCTGCGTTGCCAGCGAGCCCGACTACTGGTCAGGTGCACCCCTCACAGTGTGTCGGCCGGCCACCAATACTTCGACCGGGTTTCCGGCCGATCCACCTACCGGGGCGTCAGCTGATGGCGGCCTTTGCGGCGCTTGTTCTGAAGGATCCGCCGGCCCCCCGGCGAATGCATACGCCGAAGAAAGCCGTGGACGCGCCGCCGATAACGCTTCTTGGGCTGGTACGTGCGCTTGATGGCTGACCTCTGGAAACCAAAGCTGGGGACGGCGATGCCCCGCGAGAAGAAACGGGGCGAGTATACCGCAGGCCATCAACTCACCAACGCGCCTATCAAGAAACGCGTGGGGTCGAGTGGATTGCAGTGCCACCGGCCGTCTGCTACTCTGTGCCTGCCTAGCGGGCTATGGACACCTTGCCGCAGCCATAGATCGCCGCCTGCAGGCTTCCTCCGAAGTCGAGCATGGCCAGCCGAATGCTGCGGTCCCGCTTCCACAACCACGGAAACGGCGAGAGGAGGACCTGTGCACGAGAGAGGAGGATCTGTGCACGAGTAGGTCTTCGCCCTGTTTTCCACATAGTCTCAACAGGAGAGCCAGCGCTTGCGGTCCAGGCCGGATATCTGCGCCGCAGCCCCCGCTACCAGCCTGGCGGGTGCCGGGGGGCTGCGGTTCCCGGAGAAGCCCAGGACCAGCTGTCACAGCGTTATCCACAGGCTTTCCAGACCCTTGACCACCCATTTACCCGAGCTGGCCACCGACTTTCCACACGTTCTCCTCAATTCGCCCGTTTTAACGATCTGTCGTCCACAGCCCGGCTTCGTCCGCGATGCCCGTCTCCCCGACCCTCCTCCACTGGGAACTAGGGAAGCGATGGCGGCCGCGGCGGCGGCCGGATAACCACCCATGTCCCCCCTTTCCCACAGGCGCGATGCCGAGGAGACGCAGCCGTGAGCCCAGAACAGATCTGGAGCGCCGTCCAGGAGGAGCTCCGTTTTCAGCTGGCCAAGCCGAGCTATGAGACCTGGCTTAAGAACACATCGCTCCTGTCGGCCGAGGCCGGCATCTTCCGAATCGGCGTGCCGAGCAAGCTGGCCAAGGACTGGCTCGAAGATCGCTTCGCCGGTCTGATCCAGGAGACGCTTCAGGCTGTGACCGGCAACGAGGTTGAGGTCGACTTCGTCGTCTCGCACGCCGACCACCGAAATGGGCACGAATCCGACGAAGTGCTCCTGTCCGTCGACGAAGGAGTAGTCCCGGCCGTGGCTGTCGTCGCAACAGACCTGAATGAGAGATTCAAGTTCAGCAGCTTTGTGGTCGGCAACAACTCTCGCTTCGCCCATGCCGCCGCCAAGGCGGTGGCCGATGCGCCCGGTGAAACGTACAATCCGCTGTTCCTCTATGGAGGCGTGGGGCTCGGCAAGACCCACCTCATGCACGCGATCGGCCATGAGGTACGCAGCCGGTTCCCGATCAAGCGCGTCCTCTACCTCACGTCCGAGCAGTTCATGAACGAGGTAATCGCATCAATCCAGAACGCACGCCAGAGCGAGCTTCGCATGAAGTACCGGACGGTTGACGTGCTGCTTATCGACGACATCCAGTTCCTTGCCGGCAAGGACAGGACCAAGGAGGAGTTCTTCCACACATTCAACGCGCTGCATGAGATCAACAAGCAGATCGTGATCTCGTCGGACCGGCCGCCCAAGGAGATCCCCACCCTGGAAGACCGGTTGCGGTCCCGCTTCGAGCAGGGGCTGCTGGCCGACATTCAGCCCCCCGATTTCGAGACGCGCCTCGCCATCTTGAAGTCCAAGCTGGGTACCAAAAACGGGCTGGTAAGCGAGGAGGTCCTGACCTTCATCGCACACAAGGTCCAGAAAAACATCCGTGAGCTGGAGGGCGCGCTTACCCGCATTCTGGCGTTCTCTGCGATCCACCAGCGGCAGATCGGGGAGGCCGAGGCGGCCGACCTTCTCACCGACATCATTCCGGCCGGGACAAGACGCCCGCTGACGATAGCCCGGATCCAGGACGTGGTGGCTGACTACTACCAGATGACGGTTGAGGACATGAAGAGCAAGCGGCGCGACAAGCACATCGTGTTCCCGCGCCAGGTGGCCATGTACCTGGTTCGCGAGGAGACTCCCTCGTCGCTGCCTGCCATCGGTCAGGCCTTCGGCGGCCGCGACCACACGACGGCGCTGCACTCGATCGAAAAGATCATCAACGAGCTCAAGGAAGACGAGCGGCTCCGATACGAGATTCAGTCGATCCGCGAGCGCCTGTACGTGGACCAGTGACGATGGCGGCATCGAAACTCTCTCCACAGGTGGCTGTGCAGATGCTGCCCGCGATGCTCGCACCTGCACCCGGCCGGGCAGGTTGCCAACAACTTGGTCCACGACAAGTCGATGTTTGTCAGGAATTGACCTATGCTTTTCCCCCACGCCGCTGAAGCGGCCGCCAGTTCGATTTCCACAGAGTCCACAGCCCCTACGACGACTACGGCGGGTTCAGGATCAAGAATCAGCAGGTATCAAATGGGGACAAGGAGCCAGCATTGAGACTCACCTGCCAGCCGAACACCCTGGGTCAGGCGCTACAGACCGTTTCACGGGCCATCTCCACCCGTACCACGTTGCCCATCCTCAACAACATCCTGCTCGAGACTACGGAGGGGGGCCTGTCCCTCACGGCGACCAACCTTGAGATCGGCATCCGCACGGTTGTCGCGGCCGAGATCGCCGAGGACGGCGGCACCACCGCCCCGGCCCGCCTCCTGACGGACTTCGTGAGCAGCCTGCCAGACGAAGAGCTGGAGATGGAGCTGGATGCCGGAACCCAGACGCTGGGAGTCAGATGCGGTCGCTTCGACACCCACATCAAGTGCATCGAAGCCGACGAGTTCCCGCCGGCCCCGCGCCCCGACGAGGGTGACCGGTTGACCATTCCACTGGAAGGGCTGCTTCGGGCCGTCGAACAGACTCAGATGGCGGCCTCGACAGATGAAGCGAGGCCCGTGCTGACCGGGGAGCTTTTGCACATCCAGGGATCAAAGCTCCTCCTCGTCGCAACCGACGGTCATCGACTGGCAGAAAGAAGACTCATAGCATCCGCCGCAGACGACCTCGAGGCTCGACTCATCGTGCCGGCCAGGGCTCTGGTCGAGCTGCCACGCGCCTTCCGCGGTGGGTCCGGACAGGTCGAGGTGCTGGTCTCGAGCGCCCGCAACCAGATCTTCTTCCGGGCCGGGCCTTCCGAGGTCAACTCGCGATTGATCGACGGTACATATCCCAACTATTCACAGGTAATCCCCAGCAAGAGCTCGACGATCGTCAAGGTAGCGACGGCGGCTCTGACACAGACCGTGCGGGCGGTCTCCCTGTTCGCCCGTGACAGCGCCAACGTGATCCGGCTTCGTGCCCAGACCGGCTCACTGCTGCTCTCGGCGACAACCAACGAGGTGGGCGACAGCCGGGCTGAGCTCGATGCCTCTGTTGAAGGGCCCGAGGTCCAGATCGCGTTCAACGCACGCTACGTGGTCGATGCGCTGTCGGTCATCGAGTGCGACCAGGTCGAGCTCCGCTTCGACGGGCCTCTGAGTCCAGGGCTGATCAGCCAGCCTTCGTCTGAGGACTACCTGTACGTCATCATGCCCGTGCGGGTGGCCATGTGAGCGGCTGTGCGGTTGCTGTCACTGGAGCTCCGCAACTACCGCAACTACGGGCGCCTTCACCTCGAGCCAGGGCCCAGGCTGAACGTCTTCTTCGGCGCCAACGGCCAGGGCAAGACCAATCTTTTGGAATCGGTTGCACTCCTGGCGCTTTCCACATCACCGCGCGCAGGCAGGGAGTCTGAGCTGGTCGGCCCGGTGGCGGCTGAGACTCGCATCGGGGCGCTCGTCGAGAGCGGCGGGCGTCGCTCGGAGATCAGGATCTCGATACGCATCGAAGGCGAGCGCGCGCGGCGCCGGATCGAGGTCGACGGCCAGCCTCGCCGGGCAGTCGAGCTGCCGGGGCTCTTCCGGGTCACGCTGTTCTGGCCGGACGATCTGAACCTGGTCAAAGCCGGGCCCGAACACCGCCGCCGCCTGCTCAACGAGATGCTGGTCCAGGTCCGGTCGGGTTATGCCAGAGCTCTCAGCCGGTACCAGCGGGTGCTCCAGCAGCGAAACGCCCTGCTCAAGCAGGTGTCCCTTGGCGAGCAGCAAGTCGCTTCTCTCGACGTGTGGGACCCCGAGCTGGCGAAGCTGGGCGCCGAGCTGGCTGATGCTCGTCGCCAGGCCGTGGAGGCGCTCAGCTTGATCGCTCCCGCCACCCACGCGGCCCTTTCTGGCGGAGAGATGCTGGTGCTCGAATACAACGGTCCACCTGGTGACCTGCTGCAAGCTCTTCACACTGCGAGGCGCGACGACGTGCGCCGGGGGTCGACGAGCGTGGGTCCCCACCGCGACGACGTGCTGATCCACGTTGACGGGCGCGAGGCCAGAGCATTTGCGTCCCAGGGCCAGCAGCGCACGGCTGTCGTCAGCCTCAAACTCGCCGAGGCCGCGGTGGTGGCGGAGATGACCGGCGAGCAGCCGGTTCTGCTGCTCGACGACGTGCTCTCAGAACTGGACGCCGGGCGGCGCAGGGCCCTCCTGGAACGAGTCGCGGACGGGGGTCAGGTGATCATCACGTCGGTCGAGGCCGACCCTTTTCCTGCCGGCGTGATAAGTCGCTCCCAGGTGATGTGCATCGAGCGCGGGTTGGTGAAGACCTGTGGACAGACTGAGTAAAGTCCTGCCACGCGTCCTGGCTAAGCAGCGCGGCGCCGGTCTCCTGGCGCAGTATCGAGTCCGGCAGGCGCTGCGGGAGGTGCTTGGTGAAAACCTGGCCGCCGAGTGCGAGACGATCCACGTCAGCGGGTCGAGCGTCTGGGTGACCACCGCCAACCCTGCGCTCGCCCACCAGCTCCGGCTGGATGCCGAGACGCTGATCGCGCGGGTGAACGCGGTGACCAGGCTGCCACGTCCGGTTCGGACGATGAACATCCGCGTGGGAGGCGGGCGGGCGGGCCGCCCTGCGTAGGGCCGTGGCCTGCGCCGCGACACGAGGGAGGAGACCGGCCGGGGGCAGGCCCCCTATACCGGACGGAGACCGGCGGTGAGCAGTGTTCGCCCCGGCAGCCTGTTCGAGCTCAGCCGGGACCAGCTGGCGGCCGCTGACACGCTGACCGGGCCGGTGCGCGTGGTCGCCGGGGCAGGGACGGGCAAGACCGCGGTGATCGCCGCCCGGTTCGTGCGTCTCGTCGAAGCCGGCATCAGCCCGGCCGAGATCCTGGTCATGACCTTCACCGAGAGGGCGGCGGCTGAAATGCGCGAGCGCATCATGGCCAGCCCCACCGTCGAAGAGGCGCCGTGGGTGGGCACGTTCCACTCGCTCGCGATGCGCTGGCTCAGGGAGGACTGCCGGCGGCTGGGCCTGAACCCTGCATTCCGCATCCTGGCCGGCCCAGAGCGCTGGATCGTGATGAGGGAGCTGATGTGGGATCTGGCCGACCTTGCCTTGATCGGTGTGGAGCGACCGGACGACATGGTCTCACCGCTTCTGAAGCTGTTGGAGCGCGCGAAGCAGGAGCTGGTGCCTCTGCGCCGGCTGGCTGGGTGGGTGAGCGAAGTCGAGGACCCAGAGCGTCGTGAGGTGTTGATGGCGGCTGTCAGGCTCTTCCGCGCCTACGGCGCTCGCTGCAGGCGGGAGGCCGTGATGGACTTCGACGACCTGCTCTGGCACTCCGTCCGTCTGCTCGAGGAGCACGAAGACGTCCGCGAGCGTCTGGCCGGCCACTTCAGATGGGTGCTGGTCGACGAATACCAGGACACCAACCTGGCGCAGGAGCGCCTGGTAGAGCTGATCGCGGGAAGCGGGGGGAACGTGTGCGTCGTCGGTGACGACGACCAGAGCATCTATCGGTTCCGTGGCGCTTCTCGCGCGAGCATGGACCGCTTCCTTGCCACGTTCCCGGCCGCCGTCACAGTCTCTCTTGGCCGCAACCGGCGCAGCTCCCATCGCATCGTCACGGCAGCCTGCCGGCTGGTCGAGAACAACTCTGAGCGGCTGGCTAAGCCGCTGGAGCCGGACCCCGATAAGGAGCTGGGCCAGCCGGTCGAGATCTGGCGCTGTGCAACCGCCGAGCAGGAGGCGGCTGAGATCGCCGCCGCAGCGGCTTCGGCGCACGCCGCGGGCGTCCCGCTGCATGCGATCGCGGTACTGGCCCGGACCCACGCCATCGCACGGCCGGTGGCGACAGCGCTGGCGGCGGCATGTGTGAACTACCAGCAGTGGTCCGGGCAGGGGCTCTTCCGGCGCCCTGAGATCCGCGACCTGATCGCGTACCTGCGGCTGTTGCACGACCCAACCGACCTCCTGGCCCTGGCCAGGCTTGTGGCGCGACCGCCTCTGAGCCTGGCCCTGGACGCGGCCCTCCGCCACGCCCGCGACCCCGAAGTGCCGCAGCCGCCTCTCCACGCGCTGACGCGGTGGAAGCGGACAGCTCGCTGGGCGGAGCTGATGCTGGAGCTGGCAGCGCTGAAGGCGACGCTCGGCGTCGACGAGCTGCTGTTCGAGCTGCTGAACCGTACGCGGTACCTGGACGCGTTGCTGCCGCTGCTCGGAGATGATCTGGAGGCCCGCAGGGTCGTGGCTAACGTGAGCCGCTTCGCAGACCATGTCTCGGAATACTGCGAACGGCGGAGAGACCACTCCCTCAGCCTGTTTGTCGAGCACCTGGACCTGGTACTGCGCTCGGGTATCGACGAAGACGTGGCAGACGTGGAAGACGCTGAGGATGCGGTCCAGCTGATGACCATCCACCAGGCGAAGGGCCTGCAGTTCGACGTCGTCTTCGTGCCTGCGCTTGTGGAAGGAAGGCTGCCGCAGCCTCGGCGGCGCAACGAACTGACGGCCATCGCCAGCCTCGAGCTGCCCGCTCATCTGCTGGAGCCGGCCGTTCGAGCCAGGGAGGACCAGCTGGCCGAGGAGCGAAGGCTTTGTTACGTTGCGATGACCCGAGCCCGGCGCCGGCTCGTGCTTTCCTGGGCTGAACGCTACGAGGGTGGACGGAACTGGCGTCAGTCGCGGTTCCTGACAGAGCTTGGCGACGATGTGATCGAGCGCGATCTGCGCACCGCCCGCCCCAGGCCCGCCGTGCCTATGGTCCCAGCGATGCCCGCCTCATGGGTTGAAGAAAAGGTGGGAGGGCTCGAGGAAGCTGAGCATGAGGAGCCGATGCTCTCTTTCAGCGCGATCAGCGCGTACCGGGAGTGCCCGCGGCAGCACTGGTACCGGTACCGGCTCAGGCTGCCCACCACGCCGGGTGTCGAGGCGCAGTTCGGCACAGCGCTCCACCTGGCGCTGATGCGGGCCGGGAGGCTGCGCGCCGAAGGCCGGGAGGTGACGGCCGAGCTGCTCCGAGAGCTGCACCAGGAAGCCTGGGAGACGATCGGCCTCTCCGAGCCCAGGCGCCGTCCAGCCCTGGAGGCGCTGGGCTGGCGCCTGCTCGCCCGTTTCCTGTCGGGCGGCGGGCTCGACACTCGGCCTCACCTTGTGGAGGCGCCGTTCGCGGTCACACAGGACGGCTGGGCGCTGCGAGGTGTGATCGACCGGGTGGACCCGCCGGTGGGGGGCTCGGGGGCGTGGCGGATCATCGACTACAAGACCGGGAGCCCGGTGCCCGCCACCCGGCTCCGGCGCGACCTCCAGCTCGCTCTGTACGCGCTCGGGGCTCACCAGGCGCTGGGACTCGATCCCGTCGAGCTGGAGCTCGTCTACCTCAAGGACGGGCAACGGGTGGTTGTGCCCGCTACAGACGAGCTGCTGGCGCAGGCGCGTCAGATCGGCGCAGAGGCAGCTGAGGGCATCAGGGCCGGCCGGTTCGAGCCGCGTCCTGAGCGGCGCCGGTGTTCGCTTTGCGGCTACCGGCTCGTTTGCGAGGTAGCCCTGTAGATCGCAGGGGGAGGCAGGCCTCCCCCTCCGGACCCCCTCCTTGCTGGCGTGGAAGGTATCCGCCTTCCCGTCGGTGGTGGGTGGCGGGCAGCGTCTTGTGGCGTTTGGCCGCAACTCAATCGGCCCGGCGGAGCCGGGCCTACCCGCGACGCTTTACCAACCTGGACCCGGCCACGCCTCAGCAAACCTGACCTGATCCTGGAGATTCTGTTCGGCTACTTGGGCGTAGCGGCCGCCAGGCCGAGGCAGGCCGAGGCGATGTCGAGCGCTGCCCTTGGATGAGCCAGCTCGCCCGCGCGATGGGCCATGGCGCGGTGAACAGAGCGGTCCCCGCCCAGCAGCTCGCTGGCTGCCTCGAGGAGCCGGCGCGGGCTGGGCGCGTATCGCCCGACCCCCGAGTCGACCACGAAGCGCACGTTGGACCGTTCCTGCCCTGGCAGGTAGCTGGTCAGCACCAGCGGCACGCCCGTCGCAAGCGCCTCGGCGATGGCTCCAGGGCCCGCCTTGCCCACCGCCAGGTCGGCCGCCCGCATCAGGTCGGGCATGTCCTCGACGAAGCCAAGGACCACCGTTGGCGTTTGCAGGCGGACGCCGAGC
>DATFWQ010000144.1:0-2046 GCA_035259145.1 Candidatus Dormiibacterota bacterium
CCCGGCTGCGGCCGCCGGCGCTGGCTGCAGGGCCACCACGTGAAGCACTGGGTGGATGACGGCCCCACCGACCTCGACAACCTTCTGTTGACCTGCAGACCACACCACAAGCTGGTCCACGAGTTCGGCTGGACGGTAGAACGCGGCCCCGACGGCCACGCCACCTTCCGCCGGCCGAACGGCCAGGTCTACGAAGTGGGGCCGACGGCGCTGCGTCGCGAAGTGCGCCGATACCTCACGGCGGTACCTCTTCTCTGCTGAGGGTCCGAGGCAAGCCTCGCCCGTTTTCGCCTAATGCACCGGAGCGTCCGCGAGATAGCCTTCAATTCCTGCCGCGAGCGCCGCACCGAGGCGTCTCTGGCCGTCAGGCGAGGCGGCCAGCGCTGCTTCGGCCGGCGCGGTGAGGAAGAGAGGCTCGACCATCGCCCCTGGCATCGTCGTGCCCTCGTCGAGCCAGCCAGGCTCGGGAGGGCCGAGGAGCAGGAGGTGGCCGTAGCTTCCGGCTCGATCAGACAGAGTCGGCGCTTGAAGCTCGTCGTCGGTTACCAGCCCGCGGTCGGTCAGGTTCAATCGCGACACCATCGCCGACTGCAGGCTCTGTGCGAGGCGCATGTTCTGCGCCGCGAACGGCCGGGCGGTGTCATAGATCGTTTCAGTGCCGCCGGCTGTCGCGTCTTGGTAACTGTTGAAGTGAATCGACACGAGGGCTGAGGCATTGGAGCTGTTGGCACAGCGGACGCGAGCCTGCAGGTCCTGGCGGACCTGGGTCGCGGTGAGGGTGCCGCCGGGGATCTGGGAGAGCTCGAAGGCCAGCACGGACGTATCCGCCGTGCGCGAGAGGACGACCCCATAGCCATCGGCGCGGAGCTGCCGGCTGAGCTCCTTGGCGACCGCCAGCGTCAGCATCGACTCCTTCAGCTGGGTGCCGGAGGCGGTCCGGCCGGGCACCCCGGGGTCAGGACCGCCATGACCTGGATCGATGAAGACGGTGCGTCCGCGGCTCTTACCGGTCGGAGCGAGCGACTGGCAGGTGCCCGCAGCAAGACCCGTCAGAGATGGGGCGGGTAGTTTCACGACAGACGTCGTGCGCGCGCCACCAGCGGCCGAGGCAGAGCTCAAACAAGCACGTGCAAGCAGCGCCACCGCCCCAAAACACATAAGCAGCGCTACCGCGGCCAGCAAGGGCCGGCGGGATGCCCGCCGGGTCCGCCGCCGAACTCTGAGTGGGATGTAGGGTGTGTAGCTGATCGGCAGGCCACAGTGTAACTGCAAATCTGGCCGCCGAGAATCTCAAAGCTCGGCCACGACCCGAGCCGGCGCCCCGTCCGCGCCGACGATGGGGATCGGCAGGGCGAATGCACGAAAGCGACGCCCGGCCACCAGCTCAAGGTGCGCCAGGTGCTCGGCTATCAGAACGCCTGCGCCAAGCAGCAGCCGGTGGACGGGCCACTCGAAGCCGGGCCGGCGAACCGCCTCCGGCATGTCCGGCGTGGCCACGTCGAGGGCGACCATCTTGATCCGGCGCTCGACCAGCCAGGCAGCCGCCTCGATGGAGAGGTACGGATGGTGGTTGTAGGCCACCAGGTCGCCCTCAAAGTGGACGTCCCAGCCGGTGCGGATGAACACCGCATCGCCCGCCTCGGCGTGAGGCAGGCACGCCTCCAGGTCTACCGGCGTTATCTCCTCGTCAGCTCCCCGACCGACCTCCCAGCAGACGGCCGGGCCGCTGACTCTGGCGAGGTCGATCTCGTCGATGCTGCTGCCGCCGGGGATGAAGTGGCACGGTGCGTCGACGTGGGTGCCGGCGTGGACGGCTGCCGAGATGCAGGTCACGTTCACACCGCGGTCTTCGTAGCGAACGCAGCGTTCGACGCGGACCGGAGGAAAGAGCTTCTGCGAGAACATACCGTCGCGGTACGGCTGCGAGAGGTCGAACAGCTGCAAGGCACTCACCTCCAGAAGTTGGGGATACTTCAGACCGTCACAGGGCAGAGGCGACCAGTAGCCGGACCGCCAGCGTGGTGAGAGGAGCCCACACACCCGCCC
>DATFWQ010000145.1:0-34698 GCA_035259145.1 Candidatus Dormiibacterota bacterium
AGTCCCAGGCTGCTGTGGTTGGGATTACTGGGAGACTCCTCTAGAACACGGATCTCACCCGAGCCGCAAGACGGCCGGCCGTGAAGGTAAGAGCGACCGACAGCTCAGGAGCTGCCGAGCAACCGAACCCAGCGGCGTAAATCACAAGGAACCAACCGAGGGCCGGGCTGACGAACCTGGCCCTCTTTTCTTACGTATGAGGCCGCCTGCTGGTTACGGTCGGCCGCTCAGGATTCCGGGCGTGGGGGTTCGCCGGCCCCGCCTGGCCGCCATTGCGCTCCTGTACAGAGATGCGTACTGCCGCGCCGAGCGAGCCCAGGAGACATCCTCCCGCATCGCCCGTCGCAGCAAACGACCCCAGGTCGCGGTGTGGCGATACGTCTCGACCGCTCGCACCACTGTCCCGAACAGCTGCCATGGATCGTACGGCTCGAATGAGAAGCCGATCCCCTGGTCGGTCATCGGGTCGAAGTCCGTGATCGTATCCGCCAGCCCGCCTGTCGCGCGAACTATTGGGATCGTGCCGAACCGGAGGCTGATGAGCTGGGCCAAGCCGCAGGGCTCGAAGCGTGACGGCATCAGCAGCATGTCGGCACCGGCGTAGAGCCGCTGGGCCAGCGCTGAGTCGAATCCGATGTAGGCTGCGAACCGACCCGGATGCTGGGCGGCACCGTAGCGGAACATGTCCTCGTACCGGCGGTCGCCGGCTCCCAGGACAGCCAGCTGCAGGTCGAGGCCGGTCAGGGCCGGTAGTGCCTGTTGGATCAGCTCCAGGCCCTTCTGCTCATAGAACCTGGAGATGAAGGCGATCACCGGCGCCGCGCCGTCCGCCAGGCCCAGCTCGGTTCGGAGAGCCGCCTTGTTCAAGGCCTTCGGCCCAGGATCCTCAGCCGAGTAGTGGTGCGGGATGGCGGGATCCGTGGCGGGGTCGAAGATCTCGATATCGATGCCGTTGACGATCCCGTACAGCTTATGGGCGTAGGTTCGCAGCAGCTCGTCCAGGCCCTCTCCGAACTCTGGCGTCTGGATCTCTTCCGCGTAGCGCTCGCTCACCGTGTTGACCACGTCGGCGAAGTAGATGCCGCGGCCAAGGAAGTTGACGACGTCGTCCAGATGAGGAATGCCGACCTTGATAAGGCCCCAACCCTCGAGCTCGGCAAGCCGCAGCGTGGCCGGTCCGAACTGACCCTGGAAGGCCAGGTTGTGAAGGGTCAGGACGGTGGCGATTCCGGACAGCTCAGGGTCTTCGGCATAGATCCGCTCCAGCATGTTGGGGATCAGGGCCACGTGCCAGTCGTGGACGTGGACCACCTCGGGTATGAATCCGATCGGCCGCAGCATCTCGATCGCGGCGCGGGACAGATACGTGAAACGGGCATCGTCGTCCGCGAATCCGTACATGCCGTCGCGGTCGTAGAGGCCTGGCGCCTCCACGAAATAGACAGGCACCTCACCGAGGCGACCCTCGAGGATGCTGCACTCCAGCGACTGGTCGCCCAGCGGGACACGCAGGCCCGTGACCGCCACGTGCAGCTGCTGGTCCTCGGGCGAGATCTGCCTGTAGCGCGGCAGGAGAAGCCGCACGTCGTGGCCCTGGCGCCGGAGCTCTTTGGCGAGCGCGGCCGTCACGTCAGCCACGCCCCCGGCCTTGGCGAACGGCGCCACCTCGGCGGCCGCGATCAGCACCCGAAGGGGCCTCCCGGCCCCGTTGGCGGGGGCGGCGCTGCGCGGCACGCGCAGGCCCAGCGAGCCGATGGGTGGTACGTGCTCGACGTCGCGATCGTCGCGGGTGACCACGACGGCCATCTGAATCGGCTCCCCACCGGCCCTGTCGAGCGTCCGGAAGGGGATGGAGAACCAGGAAGAGGCCGGGGCTGGCTCGACGGACACCGGCACCCCTCCGGTGCGATTCTCGTTCAGACGGGCCACGGTGAGCTCGCCATCCGCCAGGCGCACGACCGTCCCCGGGTCGAAGCCGAGGTCCACAATCCCGGCCGGCCGTAACGGGGTGGCGAAGGCCTCGCCGACGTCCTCCCCGCCAGGCGCACCCGACAGATACAGCCAGAAGCCCACCCCTGCCTCGGCGAGCTGTTCAGGGCTCATCGGGCTGTCCACGCGGACGTGCAGGCGGGAGGCGTCGCTGCCCCAGAACACCCGCTCCACGAGCTCGACGGGCTTGTGGAGGGCACCGAACCCGCTCCCCACCTCATAGAGGCCGGCCAGCCGCCACGCCGGGTCGTCCAGGGCCTTGGGTGCTATCAGGCCCTGGGGCAGGCGCCGGCCCTCGACGATGCCTGACTCCAGGATCGGCTTGAAGAGCGCACTCGGCGACTTCGCTCCGAGCAGCTTGTAGACGTTGCGGAGGTGAAGGCGGAACTGATTGTCCCAGATCGTGTCCATGCCCGAGTCGTGCCTGCGGCTGAACCACCAGAACCAGTCGGACCCCTCGACGATACGGATCTCCCGCCAGGCGTCCTCGACGCAGGGATGATCGGGATGGTGATTGGCGTAGTCCTCGAGCCAGTCCCGCGCCTCGGCCACCAGGTCCCAGGCTGCACTGTGCTCGGGATCCCCGATCCAGGTGTCGAAGTTGGCGCTGATCCAGCTTCCGGCGTGGAGCCGCCTCAGCTCCTGCCTGTGCGGGTGCTGATCCAGGAAGTCCGCGACCGTCGTGCAGACCACATCCTCGGCTCGGTCCAGCTCTTCGTAGAGCCCGTTCAAGAAGTCATGGCCCTCACGCGGATAGAAGTCCCACGGGTTCTCGCCGTCCAGGGCGACAACCACCAGAAAGTCGCGGTAGTCACCCTGCTGCCAGCGGATCCGGCGCAGCCGCGCCATGAAGTCACCGACCGCCTCCCTTGCGTGCATCCGGTGGTAGTCGAAGCCGATCAGGTTGCTCAGCAGGCTGTCGCGGAAGACCACCGACACCGAACCGGCCGGGCGCTCGAGGCGCCAGGGCTGATACAGCAGCTCCGGGCTGTGAAGTCCATTGTCGCCATCCCGGTGGAAGTAGACGTCGATCGAACGCCCGAGCACCGAGTCGTCGGACAGGAACCACTCGACGCCGGTCTCGATCGCGAGGTCGGCGAGGGACTCGCTGACGGCGAGCTCTGAAGGCCACATACCACGAGGCCGCACGCCGGTCAGGCGCACGAACTCCTCCCGACCTGCCTCGATCTGGAACCGCGCGTCCTCGGGGTGGGCGAAACGTCGGGACGGGAGCTGGATCCCTGGTACCGCCTCGCGCGCCGACTCCAGATTGACCAGCAGCGGCACTATCGGGTGGTAGTAGGGCGAGAAGGTGAGCTCTGCCTGTCCCCTCTCTGCCAGCTTTGCGAAGTAAGGGATGATGCGTCGCAACATCTGCAGCTGAGCTGCAAAGAGGTCCTCTTTGTCAGCCTCGGTGAAGCCACGGTCGCGGGCCTTGAGGCGCGACAGGCGAGGGTCCTGGTCGACCCAGGCCGGGTCGCACCACGCGAGGTTGTACCAGACCTGGAGGTCGCGCATCTCTTCGGTGGTGAACGCCTCCGTGTCCAGGCGGCTGGCCAGCTCCCGATAGCGAGGGGAGGCTTGAACCCGCAGGAACCGCTGCGACTCGCGCATCCAGCGGAGAATGAAAGCCCGATCGTCGGCAGTGAGATCCGCCGCGGGCTTGCGGCTCAGGCGAAGAAAGAGGTCGGGATCACGGCCATCGCCCGCCTCCCGCCCGCGTGGTTGGGCACGGTCGGCTGAGGAGTCGCCCGCGCGGCAGTAGTCCTCGATCTGAGTCAGCAGCGAAGGGACCAGGTTGAAGGTCTGCCGCACACGCGGATAGCCATCCAGCAGGGCCGCCATCTTGTGGTAGTCCTTGGTCGAGCGCAGGCGCACCCATGGCAGCAGGTAAGTGTCGGTCAGGTCGTCTTTGTAGTACGGCTGGTGCAGGTGCCAGACGAATGCTAAATGCAGGGGTCTCATTGGCAAGAGCCTGATTTTGGCTCAGGCCGGTCTCTTCGCGCCGGGACGGGGCCGAACGCCGGTTTGGCCGGGACAGGGCGAAAGGGCCGACTGGGACGTCAGCGGGAGCGCCGAAGCGTGGTCAGCTCTGCCGGCTCGACTGTTCCGGGCCCGGGCTCGTCCTCCGGCTCGACCGGCTCAACCGCAGTGAAAAAGACCGCAGAGAGCGGCGGCAAGGTGACGGACACCGAGTACGGCCGCCCGTGCCAGGGATCGGCGACCGCAACGACGCCCCCCAGGTTGCCCCAGCCACTGCCGCCGTAGACCTCCGCGTCGCTGTTCAACGCCTCCACCCAGCGCCCAGAGCAGGGCACCCCGAGCCTGTAAGCTTCACGAGGCACGGGCGTGAAGTTGAACACGCACAGCACGTGCCGATCCCCCGCTGAGCGGAGGAAGGACGCCACCGACTGGTCCGAGTCGTTGGCGTCCACCCAGGAGAATCCGCCGGGATCGAAGTCGTGCTGATGCAGGGCGGGGTCGCCGCTGTAGAGCCTGTTCACATCCCCCAGCCACCGCTCGACACCGGCGTGCCTGGGATACCCGGCCAGGTGCCAGTCCAGTGAGTGATCGTGGTCCCACTCGTGCCACTGCCCGAACTCCCCTCCCATGAACAGCAGCTTCTTACCGGGCTGACCGAACATCCATCCGTAGAGGAGGCGTAAGTTGGCGAACTTCTGCCAGTCGTCGCCTGGCATCCGGCCGAGCAGCGACCCCTTGCCATGCACCACCTCGTCGTGTGAGAGCGGCAGCACGAAGTTCTCCGTAAACGTGTACAGGCTGCGGAACGTCAGGTTCTCGTGGTGATAACGACGGTGAACAGCGTCCCGCTGAAAGTAATCGAGCGTGTCGTGCATCCAGCCCATGTCCCACTTCATGCCGAAGCCGAGGCCGCCAACGTAGGTCGGGCGAGAAACCATCGGCCACGACGTGGACTCCTCGGCGATCATCTGGACGTCGGGGTGAGCGGCGTAGACCTCGACGTTCAGGCGGCGCAGGAACTCGATGGCGTCGAGGTTCTCCCTGCCGCCGAACGGGTTGGGGATCCACTCGCCTTCACGTCTCGAGTAGTCCAGGTAGAGCATCGAGGCGACGGCGTCGACGCGCAGGCCGTCGACGTGGTAGCGGTCCAGCCAGGACATCGCGCTGGAGTAGAGGAAGCTGCGCACCTCGTGCCGGCCGTAGTTGAAGATGTAGCTGTTCCAGTCCGGGTGAAAGCCGCGGCGTGGGTCCTGGTGCTCGTAGAGGTGGGTCCCATCGAAATAGCCAAGCCCGTGAGGGTCGCTTGGAAAGTGCGACGGCACCCAGTCCAGGATCACCCCGATCCTCCGCTGGTGGAGGTAGTCGATCAGGAACATAAAGTCCTGAGGCGTGCCGTAGCGGCTGGTCGGCGCGAAATAACCAGTGGTCTGATAGCCCCACGAACCGTAGAAAGGGTGCTCCATTATCGGCAGCAGCTCCACGTGGGTGAAGCCCAGGCGCTCGACGTGGGCCGCCAGACGTGGCGCCAGCTCTCGATAGCCGAGCCAGCGTCCGTGCTCCTCGGGAACTCGCATCCACGAGCCGACGTGGACCTCGTAGATCGACCAGGGAGCCGCCGGCGCGTTGTACCGCCACCGGTCTCGCATCCAATCGTCGTCTCCCCACTCGTAAGCCATATCCCAGACGATGGATCCGGTCCGGGGCGGGTTCTCGGCGTGCACCGCAAGCGGGTCTGCCTTGTCACCGCGATAAAGCCCGCCCCGCCCGACTACCCGGTACTTGTAGATGGCGCCCGGACGGGCCTCGGGGATGAAGCCGCCCCAGATGCCCGAACTCGCATGAGGTGACAGCTGATGCGTTCGCGGGTCCCAGCCGTTGAAGTCGCCGATCACTGACACAGCCTCGGCGTTGGGAGCCCAGACCGCGAACTGCGTGCCGTCCTGGGCCGGATGTCCGCCGAGCTTCTGATAGAGCCGGAAGTGGCTCCCCTCGTTGAACAGATAGACGTCCTCGTCGGTTAGCTCGCTCGGTCTCACAATGCTCACTCTCGTCATGTCCGTACAAGGTCCGCCAGCCCGCGAAGTGGGATGTGCACCCAGTCGGGGCGGTGATCGAGCTCATAACGCAGCTCGTAGAGCGCCTTCTCGATCAACATCGCGTCCAGGAGCAGTTCGCGCTCCTGGTCGTCGCGGGGCAGGAAGGGTGCGCCCTCGGCGGTCTCGATGTACGCGTCCATAAACGCCTCGCTCGCGGCTCGCGCCCACTCCTCGCCCTGCGGTGTCTCAGCCGCGAGGCCCGCGTAGGCGAAGGAGCGCAGCATGCCTGCCACGTCCTTCAGCGCCCAGCGCTTGAGCCTTCGCTCCCGGAGAGGCCGCGCGGGCTCACCCTCGAAGTCAACGATCACGAAGTCGCCGCCGGTGAACAGCACCTGCCCAAGGTGGTAGTCGCCGTGACAGCGGATGCGGCGCGCGGTGATCGGTCGGGTGAGCAGCCTGCGGACGCGCCCGTGCAACCGCTCCCAGGAGTCCATGACCAGCTCAGCATCCCCACCGGCGACCTCGTTCATCCGTTCCAGCCGCTGACGTACGAGCGGCAGGACCTGAACCGAGAGCGAGCGGATCGACTGATACACGGAGCGGGCGTCCCCGGTCAGGGTCGGCTCCGGGGCGAACGCCGGATCGTCGGGGCGAGAGGCCAGCGCCAGGTGCATCTCGGCGGAACGCCGGCCCAGCAGTGCGGCGAAGGGGCGGTAGCGTTCGATGACGCCGTCTTCGGCCACCAGCTCGCGCTGGGCGTGGCTCCAGGCGTCGCCCTGGTTGGGAACGTACGCCTGCAGCATCGCCAGCGCCGCGTTGCGGCGCCGATCGCGTCGGTAGAGCGCAGCGCCGGCCAGGACGGCGATGTTGGGGAAGCCGACCTCGGTCAGAAATCGGGACATCTCCAGGTCCGGCTGGATCCCGTCCTCGACCTTCCGAAACAGCTTCATGATCAGGCGTTCGCCGAAGACGACCGAGTTGTTGGTTTGCTCGGCTGTCGAGAGCCGGGGGGCCAGGTCTTCGCTGGTGCTTCTAAGGCGCGCAAGGTGTGGAGTCGGCAGCGTGATCACATCGCCCACCGCTCCACGGAACCGCCGCCGCCGAGCAATCGCATCCAGAAGAAGGTGGTTGAAGACAGGTTGACTCAGGGCGTCGATCACCTCGCCATCTCCGTTCGAGCAGAGCGGAAGCACGTAGGTCTCTCCCTCACCGGTCTGATAGGTCACGTCCGCAACCTTGAGGAGCGCGTTGGCGATCGGTATCGTGTCGACGACCTCGACGTCCTTGATCCTCCGGCTGCGAGCCCCGAACCAGCGTTGCTGAACCAGGTACGCCGGGAGGGCACGCTGAAGTTCAGCGTTGCGAAGCGACAGCTCCGGCACCCGCGCCAGCTGGGCCAGATCCACGCGCTGAGGCTCCAGCGAAAACCAGTAGAAGGCGTGAGGACCGAGCATGACGGGGTACGGCTGGTCGCTGACCACAGGGAATTCAGTGCCGCCGAACAGCTCCGTAGGCACACTGCCCGCGTGGGCTGAGAGGTCGAGCTGTGCGAACTGTGCGAAGCGGGAGAGGTTTGCTACGACCAGGATTCGCTCATCGCCGTGCTGGCGCACGAAGGCCAGCACCTTCCGGTTCTCCGGGTGCAGAAACTCGATGCTGCCCCGGCCGAAAGCCTGATAGCGCTTGCGCAGCGCGATCAGCCTCTTAATCCAGTTCAGCAGGGATTGAGGGTTGGCCTCCTGGGCCTCGACGTTGACCGCCTCGTAGTGGTACTCGGGGTCGAGGATGACGGGCAGATAGAGGCGCTGGCGGTTGCCGCTCGAGAAGCCGGCGTTGCGGTCGCTGCTCCACTGCATCGGCGTCCGGACGCCGTTGCGGTCGCCGAGGTAGATGTTGTCGCCCATGCCGATCTCGTCTCCGTAGTAGAGGACCGGCGTGCCTGGCAGCGAGAACAGCAGCGCCTTCATGAGCTCTATGCGGCGGCGGTTGTTGCCCAGGAGCGGGGCCAGGCGGCGGCGGATGCCGAGATTGAGGCGGGCCTCGGCGTCCTGCGTGTACGCCCACCACATGTAGTCGCGCTCCTCGTCGGTGACCATCTCCAGCGTCAGCTCGTCGTGATTGCGGAGGAACAGCGCCCACTGGGCACTGCTCGGTATGGGTGGCGTCTGGGCCAGGATGTCGATGATCGGGAAGCGATCCTCCATCCGCAGTGCCATGAAGAGACGGGGCATGACCGGGAAGTGGAACGCCATATGGGCCTCATCCCCCTCCCCCTGGCCGAAGTAGGCCACAGCGTCCTCTGGCCACTGATTGGCCTCAGCCAGGAGCATCCGGTTGGGGTAGCGGGCGTCAACGTGGGCCCGCAGCTCCTTGAGGAACTGGTGCGACTCGGGCAGGTTCTCGCCGTTGGTCCCCTCGCGCTCATAGAGGTAGGGGATCGCGTCGAGGCGAAGGCCGTCGATGCCCATGCTCAGCCAGTGGTCGACGACCTTCAAGACCTCCTTCCGGACATTCGGACTGTCGAAGTTAAGGTCGGGCTGGTGAGAGTAGAAGCGGTGCCAGTAGTAAGCCTGGGCGATAGGGTCCCAGGACCAGTTCGAGGTCTCGGTGTCCTTGAAGATGATGCGGACCTCGGGGTAGCGCTGGTCCGAGTCGCTCCAGACGTAGAAGTCGCGGACCGCAGTGCCCGGCCTGGCGCGCCGAGCCCGCTGGAACCACGGGTGCTGGTCGGACGTGTGGTTGCAGACCAGCTCCGTGATGACGCGGAGACCGCGTGCATGGGCCTCCTTGACCAGTCGCCGCACGTCGGCCAGCCGCCCGTAGGAGTCGTGGACGCCGTCGTAGTCCGCGATGTCGTAGCCGTCGTCCCGCAGCGGCGATGGATAGAAGGGCAGCAGCCAGATCGCGGTCACCCCGAGGCGGCTTATGTAGTCCAGTTTTTCGATCAGCCCCGCGAAGTCGCCGACGCCGTCCCCGTTGGAGTCGCGAAAGGCTCGGACGTGCAGCTCGTAGATGATCGCGTCCTTGTACCAGGTCGCGTCGTCAGCCAACGGGAGTCTCCGGAACCAGCGGGCGTGGAACACGCATGATGTGGGCGGGCGTGGCTGCGGGATCCAGGGCGACGTAATTCCAGCCGTCCGTGCGCCATGTATGGCGCGTGTCGTTCAGCAGGTCTTCGACGCCGTATGGCGGATGCCCGGCGCGCGGCACCACCGGAACCTCTACCCAGCCCGATTGCGCCCAGGTGGGATCGAGGTTGACGACCACGACTATCACGTCGACTTCTCCCCCACCTCCACCCTCCTCCTGAGGTGCGGGAGGGAGGGGGCTGCTCTTGGCGAACGCCAGCAACCGTTCGTTGTCGGTCCTGAGGAAGCGAAGGGTCCAATCCTGCTGCAGCGCCGGGTGCTCGCGGCGGATGCGGTTGACCTTCGCGATCAGCGGGCGCAGGCTGCCCGGCCGCTCCAGGTCCCAGTGCCGGATCTGATACTTCTCCGAGTTCAGGTACTCCTCGCGCCCGGGGGTCAGCGGCGTCACCTCCGCCAGTTCGAAGGCCGGCCCATAGATGCCGTAGCTCGCTCCCAGCGTCGCGGCGAGCACCAAGCGCAACGCGCTCGCAGTGCGACCACCGACTTGCAACGCGTCAGTCAGTATGTCGGGGGTATTCGGCCAGAGATTCGGCCGGAAGTACTCGCGGACCGGGGACTTTGTCAGCTCAGTGAGGTACTGGCGGAGTTCCCAGCCCTCGTTGCGCCAGGCGAAGTACGTGTACGACTGGTTGAAGCCGAGCTTTGCCAGCCTGTACATGACCTTCGGCCTTGTGAACGCCTCGGAGAGGAAGATGACATCCGGGTTGCGGCCACGGATCTCCCCGATCAGCCACTCCCAGAAGGCGAAGGGCTTGGTGTGCGGGTTGTCCACGCGGAAGGTGCGTACGCCCTGGTCGATCCAGAACTGGACCACGCTCTCGAGCTCCTGCCAGAGCAGCCGCCAATCCTCCGACTCGAAGTCGAAGGGATAGATGTCCTGATACTTCTTGGGCGGGTTCTCGGCGTACTGAATGGTGCCGTCGGGCCTCGCGCGGAACCACGACGGGTGCTCGGTCACGTAGGGATGGTCTGGTGAGACCTGGAAGGCGAGGTCCAGAGCGATCTCGAGGCCACGACGCCTGGCAGCCCCTACAAGGGCACGGAAGTCGTCCAGCGTTCCCAGCTCCGGGTGGAGCTCCTTATGGCCGCCCTCCGCGCCACCGATCGCCCAGGGGCTGCCCGGGTCTTCAGGTGTCGACTTGATGACGTTGTTGGGGCCCTTCCGAAAGGACCGCCCGATCGGGTGTATGGGCGGCAGGTAGAGCACGTTGAAGCCCATGTCGGCCACGTAATCGAGACGGGCCTCGACGTCGTTGAGGGTGCCGTGACGACCTGGCGCTTGTGAGGCCGAACGGGGGAACATCTCGTACCAGGCGCTGAAGCGCGCCAGGGGCCGGTCGACGATCACCTCCAGCTCGCGCTCGTAGCGGGTGGCGAAGCAGCGACCAGGGTGGCGCGCCATCAGCTGTGCCAGCCCGCTCGAGAGCGCGGTCCGTTCACCGCGTTTGGTGGTCAGTGAGCGGGCCGCTTCGCGAAGTGCTCTGGCGTCCTGGCCTTCGGCTCGCTCCGCGGCGGCCGTGACCAGCTGGGTGCCGATCTGGAGGTCGACCGTGACGTCCTGGCCCGCTTCCAGGCGCCTGACCAGATCGCGCGCCCAGGTGTGAAACCGATCCAGCCAGCCCTCCACGGTGTAGAGATACCGCCCGAGCCTGTCGACCCGGAACTCGCCCCGCCAGCGATCGTTGACCGTTGGGCGCATGGGCGTCTCCCGCCAGTTGAGGTCGTCGATCGCTCGATAGCGGAGGACGCAAGCCAGCTCGTCGTGACCGCCGGTGAAAACGTCGGCCTCGACGACTACCCACTCTCCGACCACCCGCTTGATCGGGTAGCGGCCGCGGTCGATCTCGGGTTCGACCCGCTCGATCACGACTGGGCAATTGGCGTCTCTCATTCCGTCTCGCGTGCTAAATGGTGCGACGTGCCCGGCCTGTCCTGCCAATCAGGACCTCCGCCTTGCGTCGTGTCCGCGGGTGCCTAATGGAGCGCTTCGAGAGCCAGCCGGTGGAGGGCGGGGTCGGCCGACCCCAGCAGCGTGGTCCTGGTGTCAAGAGCCACGATCGCTTCCTTCAACGGCCCGCCCTCGAGATCAGTGATCGCTCCGCCGGCCTCCGCGACCATCAGCAAACCGGCTGTCAAATCGAAGATACGCGCTCGAATGGGCGCTGCAAAGACCTCTATGCCGCCCGAGGCGGTATGAGCCAGAGCAAGCGCCACCGAACCGAGGAGGCGGACCTTGGCTGCCCGCTCGATCAAGGGCTGAATCTTGCAGAGGTCACGTGGTGAGCTCTCGATCCCGAGCACTCCGATCCGGCCAGGCCGGGCCCTGGCCGGCAGCGGCGTGACCGCGCCCCCGTTGCGGTACAGGCCGCCGCCCCTCACGGCGTGCCACCGCTCCCCGCTGACGAGGTTGAGCACCCAACCGAGCCGGATGTCGCTTACGCTGGGGCCCTCCAGAAGGCTCAGCATGACCGCGGCGAGGGGTAGGCCCTGCTTGGCGTTGAGGCTGCCGTCCACAGGGTCGAGGACGACCCTCGGATATTCCGCTCCCAGGTCTACCGGACCCGCCTCCTCGGATAGGACTGAGCATGGATGACCGGAGCGGGCAAAGCGCGTCAGCTCAGCCAGCGCGGCCACCTCAGCGAGCCGATCCAGCTCAACCGTCCGGTCGCCGCCGGCGCCGATCCCAACCTCCGACCGCCCGGCTTCGGTGCCCAGCAGCTGGCCTATGGAAGCGCGGACGCTGGTGCCGGCCGCCTCGAATGCGGCGAGCCACTCCCGGTCCGAGCCAGGGATGGCCGTCAGCGTAGCCGGCGCCAGACCAGCAGCAGGCCCAGCGCGATCAGGATGCCGGGGCCGACCACCCGGGTGTCCAGTAGACCGGTTGTGAACACCAGACACGCGCATCCGAGGCCGATGAGGGCCACGCTGAACAGGCGTCGCGGGCGGTCAAGGGTCCGGGCCACCTGCTGGCCGTACAGCACGTCCAGTTCGTCCACCCAGCCGGGCCGCCGAAAGACGCCGAAAAGACCGACCGCAATCAGGATCGCCGGCCACCAGCGAAAGACTTCAGGCGGGACCCTGGAATAGGCGACGGCCAGCGCAAGCAGGCCCAGGATCACGAGAACCAGGCCAAGCCCGGAGACGCCGCGCCTGCGATCCGCGCGCACGCGTCGCGCCGTGCGGAGCTCGGAGTCTGGCATGTCCACCGTTGGATCTTAGAGCGTGTGTGGACAGGTAGCGAGATCGCGAGGCCGCCGCCGCACGTCAGTGGATCCGGATCCACTCGAGCAGCAGCCTCGCCACCTCAGCTGGTCGCTCGAACTGCAGCCAGTGTCCCGCGCCTTCGAGGACCTCCAGCCGATAGTCAGCCGTCACGTGCCTGTGCGTCAACCGGGCCTGCCCAGCACCCAGCGCTGGATCCTGGTCACCCCATATCAGCTGACTGGGGACGGCTATCGGGTGCGGCGCCGGCGGGAACTCGCGCGGGGCCTCGCCGCCCAGGTTGGCGCGATAGTAGTTGAGCCCCGCGGTCAGCCGGCCCGGCCTCGCAAGGGACCGAACGAATCTTTCAATCTGGGCAGGGGCGATCACGTTCGGGCCGGCGGCCCTGTACATGCCACGGATGCGGTGGAAGTCCCCTTGGGACAGCACTTCCTCCGCCTTCTCACGCTGAAGGAACAACTCGATATAGGTGGACCGCTGCTGCTGGTCGGCGTCGTCTCTGATCGTCTCGGCGAACGCGTCGGGATGGCCGACCGAGAGGGCGCTCCAGGTCAGCGCACGATGGGGGCGGTAGCTCACGAATGACCAGCCGACAAGGGAGCCCCAGTCGTGTCCCGCAAGGTGGCAGCGGTCGCGGCCGAACGCGGCGATCAACCCCTCGACGTCGTCAATCAGGTGTGACAACCGGTAGTCCTCCTCACCTGCGGGGCGGTCGGTCCCGCCGTAGCCACGCAGGTCGGGGGCGATGGCCAGGAAGCCGGCCTCACCCAGGACGTCGAGCTGCGCGCTCCAGGACTCGGCGCCTTCCGGAAAGCCATGCAGCAGCAGCGCAAGCTCCCCGGCCTCAGGCCCGGCGGCCAGGCAGCGGAAGTTGAGACCGTTGGCTGTGACTCTGAGTTCTCTCATCTCACCCGAAGTTTGGGCCGAAGGATGACGCGCACGGGTCGTCCTCAGGCTGGCCGGCCCAGGCCGAAGCCCCGCAGCACGAGATCCAGCTCTTCGCGCCTGACCGCGCGCAGCACCCACAGCGATGTGCTGTACGCGACGAGGCCCACCGGTGCCGAGACGTAGATCGCCCGCCTGGACAGCGGGTAAAGGACGGCCCCCATCACCAGCCCGGCGAGAAGCGTCCGCCAGGTGACGCGCAGCCAGGGCAGGCGTTCGGTGCGGGCGACGAAAAACCAGCCTGCCACCGAGAACGCCGCCTCGGTGACCACCGTGATCGCGCTGGCGGCGAGGTAGCCGTAGGACGGAATGAAGGCGAGGTTGAGGCTGACGTTGACGACGACCGCGATGCCTGTGGCCCAGGCGAACAGGTCCTGGCGATCGACCGCGTACAGCATCGCCGTGAAGGCCGAGTTCGCGAACAGGAAGACGATGGCCAGCGCCAGGATACGCAGCGAGGGTATGGACTCGGGAAAAAGCTGAAACAGCCGTCCCACCGGTGCAGCCAGCACGAAGGTGCCGACCGTCAGGGGCCAGCCCAGCAGGACCAGGACCTTGAAGAAGCGCGCGTAGGCGACTCCCAACCGTGCTCTCGACTGCCTGAAGTACACGCCCAGCAGCGGATACACCACCGCCTGGACGGCAAGAGGTACGAACTGCAGCGACTCGAACGGCTTGTACGCGAACTGGTACCAGCCGACTTCGTGGAACGGTCTGAATGCCAGAAGGATCGGGACGTCGGCGCGGAAGTACAGGTTGGTGAGGAACGCACCCAGCGCGAACGGGAAGGCGAGTCGCAGCCAGCTGAAGAACAAAGCCCGGTCGAAGCCGAGGCGCGGCCGCCCGAGCCGGAAGACCGTGATCACGGTCAGGGAGTAAAGGCACGTGAAGCCAAACGAGGCTGCGTAAGCCCAGACGAAGAAGCTCACCCCCTTTCCTGTCCGGCCCCCTGCCAGTATCAACCCGGCCTGGATGGCGATCTCTGCCAGGATGGCAATCGCCTCGAATTCGAGGCGGCCGAGTGCGTAGAACGTGTTGCGGAGCAGGTTGGCGTACGTGGTGAGGACCAGAAGGGCGGCGCCTGGGGCAACCAGCCCGCCCAGGCCGGACACCGCCAGGGCAACCGCGAATATCACCGAGGCGGCGGCGGCGAGCAGGACCTTGCCGCTGAGCAGGGTAGCCAGGTAATCGGGAAGCCGGCCGGGCTGGCGAGCCGTCTCGCGCGTGTACAGCGGGCTCAAACCGAGGTCCGCGATGACGCTGACCAGCGCGCTGTAGGCGATCAGCGTCGTATAGCGACCATAGCCATCATCGCCGAGGTGGCGGGCGAGGACGATGACCATGACCAGAGCAACCAGCCTGGAGACCACCCGCGCCGCCAGCACCAGCGTCGTATTGACCACGGCCCTCGAGCCCAGCTGGGTTGCGGGAGTGCTCAACGTCCGGACTATCGTATGCACAATGCTCGGCGGAAAAGCAGTGGCCGTGGCGCTGGCTGTGATCGTCCTGTTGGGCGGTGGCAGCTACTCCGGCTACCGGCTGTGGCGTCACTTCCTGGCCGCGGCGCCCCAGTCCCCACCCTCGGCGGCGGTGGTCTACCAGGCTCCGCCCCAGCTGGAGGAACCTTCCGCCTCCCCGACCCCGACGCCCGCCCCCACGCCGCTGCCCGCCTCAGTGTTCATCAAGGTCCCCTACACGCCGCAGTCCCCGTTCAATCAATGGGGCGCCGGCAACGTGCACGAGGAGTACTGCGAGGCGGCGGCACTCCTCATGGTCAGCGACTTCTTCAAGGGCGATACCCGGCCGCAGATCCCGAAGGCGGAGGCTGATGGGGCGATGGCTCAGATCGTCGGGGTGGAGCGGAGGATGTTCCCGGGCGTGCTCGACCTGCCGCTCACCTCCATCGGCTCGGTGGGGACGCAGATGTACGGCTTGAAACCGACGGTGATGCCGGTCGACCTGGATGCAGTCGAGCGCAACCTGGCGTCGGGGCGGCCGGTGATCATCCCCGTCATGACACACGGTGTCAACGGGCAGAAGATCTCTCCCCACTACGGCACCCTCGACGTCTACCACGTGATCGTGCTGATCGGGTACGACAACACCAAAGGCCAGCTCTACACGAATGACGCCGGCTTCGTCGAGGGACAGAACTACGCCTACACCTGGAGCACGCTGTCCACCGCCATCGACGCTCAGGCCAGGAAGTTCACGCAGGGGCGCGTGATGCTGGTCTTCCAGCCGCGCTGAAGGGGCGCCGGCTACTCCAGGATCACCGCCATCCGGTTGAACGTGTCGAAGGCCGCCTCGAAGGCCGCCTTCGAGACCCACCCAGGGCCTACGAGCGGATCGAACAGGTAGACCGAGTCGCCGTCGATACCGACAACGGTCAGCGCGTGCTCGATCGGGCCCGCGTACAGGACCAGGCGGCCGTCGAACGTGCGCCACGAGCCGGGCGAGTAGTACTGGAGGTCCACGCTGACCCAGGCCACGACAGGGTGGTTCTGCTGGACCGCCCGATAGACGTCGTCCGGTGGAATGCCTTCACCAGCCATGATGACGCCGGCGCCGCGGTCGGAGGCGGCACGCGCAATCGTCGGAAAGTAGGTGCCGTAGCCGGTCAGAACGCTCTCGTCACCATCGGGGTCACCGACGAAGCTGGTGTACGGATCTCCCCAGCGGAGCTCACCGGCGTCGTCGTAGTACGCCGGCCGCCAGTCGATGCCGACTGCGTCGAGCACCTGATCCTGCGACACATCGATGCCCTGATGCGCCAGCGCCATCTGCAGCGCGGCGGCTTCGCACGACAGGGCATGCACCTGAGGGAGATAGGGCACGTTGGAGATCACGTTCGTCGCGGCCGCCCAGGTGGTGGCCGACGGAGCGGCCGTGAGCTGACCGTCCAGCTTCTCCCATGTGCCCCAGACACCGCTGAAGCGGCGCTTCCAGAGCTGGTCATCGGGCCCGCGGCCGAAGAGGTCGAACCTGCCAGAGCCCCAGGGCGCAACCGCGGGTGTGGAACTCAGGCAGCAGCCAAGCGCTTCCCACGGATGCCATTGACCGCCGTCCGCGAAACGGTGCCAGAGATCACCGGCTGCCCCGCGCGTGAACACGTCTAGGCGTCCGGGGCCGGATGAGGCGGCAGCAAGCTGCGTCGCGGTCGTCCGGCGACCTCCGAGGTGCCGCCACAGGCTCGCGCCGCTCGCGGGGCTGGCGGCGCTCGCGGTTTCGAGCGTGAGGTCCCACAATCCGCCGCTCGACCGCTCTACGAAGACGTCGACCTGGCTGGAGTCAGCGGAGGTCGCGGCCGGATCGGAGCTGATGCAGCAGCCAAGCGGTTCCCAGGTCGCCCAGCCCCCGCTTCCGAGTGAGCGATGCCACAGGGCATGGTCGACACCTCTCACGAACACATCGAGGCGGCCCGGAGCCGGTGCGACTGCGGCGGGGGTGCTGCCCCCCGCCAGCGATCCGCCCAACCATTCCCAGGGCTGCCACGCCCCCTCCCACCAGCGATGCCAGAGGGCGCCGTCGACCGCGGTGGCGAACACGTCCAGGCGGCCGGGGCCCCAGCTTGATATCGCAGGTGCCGACGCCGCCCGGCCACCCAGGGACCACCAGCTGGTCCAGTCCCGTCCATCCCAACCGCGCAGCAAGACGGCGCCGTTGGGGGCGCGGATGGCGACGTCCTCCCCCGGGATGGGCGCGTTGGGCTGGGGATCCGCCGGTCCCGGATCGAACGTTGCCGGCGGCTGCGCCGGGCTGTCGACCTGGAATTCATGGGCTGAAGCGGCCGGCCGTGACGGGGTCGGTCCTGCTGGGCGGGCGGGCCCGGCATTCGTCAGCCAGATGAGCGAGGGCACGACCAGAAGGCCGACCAGAGCGGCGGACGCGAACGACCACACGCTCGGCGGCATCTGGATACGAACCCTCCCTTCCAACACAGCGGAGTCACCGGCAGGATTGCACAGGCGATGCGACGGGTCAATTCATACTCGACGCGGCCTTCTCGCATTTACCTAGCGTTGCATAGTATGATGACACAGGGTATGGAGCGCCGTGGCGTCCGTCCGGAGCTGCTGAAGGGCCACCTCGACCTCCTTCTGCTGGCCGCCGTTCGCCGGCAGCCGGCGCACGGGTACGCGATCGTGTCGGAACTCCGCCGCATGAGCCAGGGCGCGTTCAACCTGCCAGAAGGCACGATCTACCCGGCGCTCTACCGACTGGAGCGGGCCTCGCTGCTGGCAAGCGAATGGTCCACGGACAGTGGGCGGCGACGCCGCGTCTACCGTCTCACGGCGGAGGGTGAACGCGTGCTTGGGGAGTATCTGGACGAGTGGGAGTGGCTGGCAGGGGGTCTCAACGCTGTGCTGGAGGAGGCGATGGTTCGATGAGGATGATCGACCGCTACGTCAGGGAGCTGGCTGAGCGCCTGCCCGTGGCCGGCGGGCTGAGGGAGCGTGTTCGGGAGGAGGTCACCGGTCACCTGTCCGACGCTGCATCGGACCTCGGGCGGCAGGGCGTGCCGCCGGCCGAGGCCGAGCAGCGCGCAATTGCCGGATTCGGCTCTCCGGGCAGTATCGCCCGTGGCATCCTCGAGGAGCTGGGCCTGATCGCGCGTACGATGGCGGCCCCCGCCGGCACGCGCCCGGCCCTGGTGACGGCCTGAGGCCGGCGCTTCGCCGAAACCGCGATTTCCAGCTCTACTGGGCCGGACAGCTTGTTTCGGCGCTCGGTACCCGAATCCGGTCTGTGGCCACGCCCCTGCTGGTGCTGACCATCACGGGTTCTCCGGCCGCGGCTGGGGTTTCGATGTTCGCCTTCACGCTGCCCATGGTGCTGCTGACGCTGCCGGCCGGGGCGATCCTGGACCGGGTAGACCGCAAGCGCGTCATGCTGGCCTGCGAAGCGGGGCGTGGCCTGGCCGTGGCCAGCCTCGCCTTCGGCATCTGGGCGGGATGGCTGACGTTCGCACAGGTGCTCGTGGTAGCCGTGGTTGACGGCCTCGCGTATCCCTTCTTCAGGGTCGGGGAGCGCTCGGCCCTTCGCCACCTGGTGTCTGCGCCCCAGCTGCCGGCGGCCATGGCCCAGCTGAGTGCGCGTGAGTTCACCGGCCTCGCCGCGGGCCAGACGCTCGGCGGTTTGCTCTTTGGGCTCGGCCGGCTGCTGCCGTTTGTCGCGGACGCCCTCAGCTATCTGATGTCGCTGGTCAGCTTGCTGCTGATCAGGGGGCAGTTCAACGAAAGGCGCACCGGCGTCCCGCGCGCACTCCACCGGGAGATCGGGGAGGGACTGGCGTGGGCCTGGGGCCATCGATTCGTGCGAACGACCGCGCTCTTGAGCGCCGGCCTGGTCTCAGTGACGAACGCGCTCTATCTGGCCGTGATAGTGGCCGCGCTGCGGCGCGGCGCCACGCCGGCCATCGTCGGCGTCATGCTCGGATTCATGGGCCTGGCCGGCGTGGCCGGGTCGCTGGTCGCGACTCGACTGGCCACCGCGCTGTCGCTGCGTCAGGTGGCCATCGTCACGCTGGGCGTATGGACGCTGCTCACACCCAGCCTGGCGCTGGCGCCCAGCCCGCTGCTCATCGGTGCCATCCTGGGCGTGATGTTTGTCTTCCACCCAGCGTGGGACGCCTCCATCGGCGCCTGGCAGGTGCGGGCGGTCCCCAGGCCCCTGTTGAGCCGCGTGCAGAGCGCCATCGTGCTCATCGTGCTTGGCAGTGTCCCCGCAGCTCAGCTGCTCACTGGCCTGCTGGTTCAGGCCATAGGGCCCGACCCGACGATCCTGTTGCTGGCCGCGGGGCTGCTGTTGGTGCTGGCCGCGGCGGTGGTCAGCGGCCCGCTGCGCCGACCACCCGATGAGCGGGCGCCGGCGCCGTTCGCGGGCGGGCCGTTCGCCCCGGAACCGCGGACTCCTGACTGACCCTTCCCCTTATGAGGCCCGCGACAGACAGTACTGCCGGCGGAACGCCCCGTCACGTGCTCGGGACAGGTCGCTCGCCGGCAATGGGACCTTATTCGGGCTTGCGCGGTTGCCCAGACCTGAAGCTGGCGGCCTCATCAAGCCAGCACACCGGAACTGACACCGATAGCGGAGCGCCAGAGCCGGAGGGCGTAGCCGCCATGCTACATACCCTCCCCCAAAAATACCCCCCACCCAGGGGGTCTTTGACGCCCGGCACACTACGGGCCACGCCACCAGCTGGTCAACACACTGCGTTAAGAATTGCCTGCCTATAGGAACGAAGTGGTCCTGGTGCGCTTTCGGGGCCTAGTTCAGTTGCGCGACTCGCTGCCGCTTCAGCCATTCGGGCGAGATTTTGATCTCCACCCGACCGATGCACACCGCGCACCAGACCCGCTCGCAGCGCTCGCAGGCGATGTGCTGGTGGTCCTGTTCAAGATCAAGTTCCATCGTGAACGTGCCGCACTCGAAGCATGGAACGGGGCACTTCATGCCCGAATCATCCGCTCGAACTCCGGAAAGTACCGCGAGATGTCAGCCAGCTCAAAGTCCCGCAGGATGCTGCTGGCAGGCTCTCTCGCCAGCAGGAACTCAAAGGCCCGCGTCACGAGCTGCTCCGGCTTTTCGCCAGCTCGCCCCAGCCGTACCAGGTCGGCGGCCCGGACCCGGACGGTGTGGCGGCTCACAGCAGCGCCATCCCCGACCTGGACGGTGCACTTCCAACCGTCGGCCTGAGGTTCGGCTTGGACCGTTATCACGCCGTCATGTTATGTGCTCGGCGACCAGACCGGCGGTGAGAGGCGCCAGCAGGATGCCGTTGGCTCCGTGGCCCGTCGCCACGACCAGGTTTGGCAGCTGGGAAGATGGCCCGATCACGGGCCGGCCATCTGCGGTCATCGGCCGCAACCCAGCCGTTGTCCGCTCGACGGCGGCGCCCCTCAGATCTGGTACGGCACGAATCGCAAACTCCAGCAGCCCGGCAACTCCATCAACCGTCGTCCGGTCGTCAAAGCCCACATCCTCCTCGGTGCTGCCCGCGACCACCGTGCCGTCAGGCTTCGGCACCAGGTAGCTGGACCGCCAGGTCAGCATTCGGCGCAGCACGCTTCTTGTCGGCCGCAGCACGACGAGCTGACCTCGGCTCGGCCGGACCTCCAGCGGTATCCCGAGCGGGGACGCCAGCGTGGGACTCCACGGGCCGGCGGCCAGGACCACAACGTCGGCCTTGACGCGTCCGTCCGCGGTGTGAACCCCCAGGACACGACCGCTGCGAACGCTCACGGCGCCAACCGGCGCCCCCTCACGAATCTCAGCTCCCTGCATTGCGGCTGTGCGTGCCAACGCCCGGACGAGGCGAATCGGCGTCACTTGAGCTGCCGGGAAGACGGCAGCTCCCCGGACGCGGGGGCTGAGCCCCGGCTCTTCGACCCGAGCCTCCTTCAGGTCGAGCCAGCGACCAGGTCCGCGGTGAAGGCGGCGCTCCTCTCCGGCCGTGAGAGCTGGGGTGATGACTTCCTGGGTGCGGTACTCGACGCTGACGCCCGATCGCTCCGCACGCTCGACCACCTCCGGGAACATCGCCAGGCTGCGTGCGGCCAGATCGAAGACGCTGGCATCGAGCTCACCGTATGGCGTCAGCAGGCCAGCCGCCGAACCCGAAGCGTGTGAGCCGAGCGTTTCTCGCTCCAGCAGTAGCACCTCGTGGCGGCGCTCGCGCGTCAATCGCTCGGCGATGGCGCAGCCGATGATGCCGCCGCCGATGATCACGATTCTGGCCATCGCCCGCCATTCTCGGCGGTTGGATGCTCAACCCGCCTTCAAAGCCGGCGCGCCGCCGCGTCCCTGAGCGCGGCCTTGATCTCCTCCGAAAGGGCGTACCAGCGGACCCCGGTCACTGCACCGTGAAGGGCGTACAGCGCGGTCACCTTGATCGCTGCGGGGAACGCGCGCCTGAGGCGAACGTAGGCTTCGATCGCGCCCACTCGCTTCAGGTCTTCCGGAGTCGCTATCCCGACCGCCCGCAGGCGGGCAGCTGAGACCCGCCCCAGGTTCCTCATCCGCTCCAGCTCCTCGAGCCCTCCGTCCACCTGGTCACAAAGGGGGCCGCCCTCTTGACATATCGAACATTCGTTCGTAGCATGCTCTTGATTCGCGTCCACGTCAAGCACTTCATCCCCCGCACCGATGCAAACCGAGAAATCGCAGGGCGCCGTCGGCGCCATCCACTTCCGCTTTGGCGATCAGGCCCTGCTGCCGGCGCTGGAAGCCGCGACCCGGCGTCAGCCGGAGCGCTACGGTGTCGCCGCGGCGCTGCGCGCCCGATTGCGGCTTCCCACCTCTCCCCGCCTGAGCAGCGCCCTGTACCGGTGACCTGAGCGAGCGCGATGACGTTCCTTGTCAATCCGCCTATGGCGATCGAGATCGAAACAGACGCCGGTGGCGTTCCCCGGCACATGAGCGGCGAGCCGCTGGTGGGGCCGGTGCGGCCCGTGCAGCACTGGCTGGCCGACGTGGACTGGTGGAACCAGCCGGTCCGCCGCGAATACTGGAAGGTTTTGTTCAGAGGCCGCCTGGTGTGTGAGATCTATCGGGATCTCGAACGGGAAGCCTGGTTCCTCCAGCAGGTGCATGACTGACCATGCCGGCCGTCCGAGCTCGACGTCCCCACGCTCGCCATACCGGACAGCTGTGGATTAGCACTGACCGGGGGCCATCAGCTCCTTCGCGCTCGCATGGAACACCTGGTGCAACTTCTTCGGGTCTGTGAGACCTCTTTTGAGATTGGCGTTGAGACCCCCTCCCTGCCACTCTGGGCCCCATGCCGATTCTCCGTCACCTCACCGAAGGCCGCGTGGCCGCCGTGCTGGAGCCGCTCCTGCTCCTGGCAGTAGTCCTGCTCGTCGCCTGGCACCTCGTGGCCGGCACGGCCGCTTCTCGCAACAGTGTCGGGGGCGACGTGAGGGGTCTCCGGCGGGGTTCCCTCGTGGCCGCCCTGGGCACCGTGCTCCTGGTTGGTGGTTGCTCGGCCACGGGCCTCGAGAACGCCAGAGGGACCGGATATCAGCTGATGCTCGGGCAGCCGAACACCTACGCGGTGACCGTGATCTTCCTGGTTGGGCCGCTCCTGGTCTCGCTCGCCGCTCCGGCTCTCCTGACCGTAGGCCGCCTCTCTGCCCGCAGGACATCACTCATCGTGATCGCATGCTGGCTCGGCGCCGCCATGGCCCCCATCACCAGCTACGCAGGATTTGTGACCAGCTACGCCGTCTACTGCACGAGCAGGCCGGCTACCGCCGCCGGCGACGCCACCTGCGCCGCATCCACAGGGGCGCTGGCCGCCATCTGGGGCATCTTCGGCGTGGTGGCGATGCTGCCCTTCGCGGTCCGCCTGCAGGGCCGGATCGCGAAGCAGGGTCGATGACCCCCTGCCGGCGACACCAAGCAGTCCCGGCGCCGAAGGGCGGCAGTTCGCGTGTGACCTGGCTCGCGTTGTTCTTCCCCACCCCGGATCTGCGGCAAGCGCGTCTCCAGCTCGCCCTCCACACGAGCAGCCGGTATGCGCTTGACGCCATACTTGACTGGACGCGAGAGCAGCTCAGCCGTTGAGAGGGAAGTAGGGCTCAGCCATGGCAGTTACGCGAGAGGCCGACGACATCGCCCGCTCGTTGGTCAAGCACCAGCACGACCATCCGCCGGTGCGTGACCTCAACCGTGAGAGCGACCGGCGAATGCGGTTCCCGCAGCGTGTGGCGGACGACCTCGGACGGGTGGTCGGGAGCTGGACTTTCGTGTTCGTCCAGGTACTGGTGACCGGATCCTGGCTGGTCCTCAACATCGTTGCCCAGACCAACCATTGGGACGGCTACCCCTTTCTGCTCCTCAACCTCATCATAACCTTCGAGAGCGCGCTCTGGGCGTCACTGGTACTGATGGCGCTCAATCGCGCGGCCGGCCGCGACCGCCTGCGGGCCCAGCATGACTACGAGCAGCAGGTGAAGGTCGAAGAGGAGATGCGGACCCTCATGAGCCACCTCGAGACGCAGGACGAGCTGCTGCTGCAGGTCGTGCAGCGGCTCGACCGCAACGACAGAGAGCTCCGGCGCCTGGCCCGCCGACTTGGCATCGGAGAACAGCGGGTCGGCTAGCCAAAGAGCGGTGGCAGCCGCGGACCCCCGGCTGTATCGGCTCTACCACCTGCTTCGGTGCCCGATCTGCAGCTCCCAACCCCGGCCCGGCTCCACACGCTGCGGCGGATGCGGACGCTTGTTCGAGATCGAAAGCGGGCTGCTGGACCTCCTACCCGAGGATCTCCGCGCGGAAGCCGATCATTTTGCCGAGCAGTACCGCGCACTCAGGGTCCGGGAGGGCTGGGCGGCCCCAACGGGTCGAGAGGGTCCCGACCATGCCGATGGCAGGTGGCAGCGCCGCGTGGAGGCCGTCAAGAGCGCGGTCGCGATTCTTGAGCACGACCTGCCCGCCGACCCGCGACCGGTGGTGGGAGACGTCGGGGCGGGCGGTGGGTGGGCGGCCCAGCTGTTTTCGCGGGCCGACGTCATCGCCTTCGACCTGCTCGACGCCCCACATGAGCCAGGGCCGGCGCTCAGCGTTCGGGCCGACATGCGGCGGCTGCCGCTAAAAGAGGGCTCGGTGGACGGCCTTCTTTACACGGCCTCGATCCACTACGTGCCGATAGACGACGCAGTTCGGGAGGCGGCGCGCGTGCTGAGGCCGGGAGGGCTGCTGGTCGCAATCGAGAGCCCGATGTACGTCGATCACCGGTCCGCCGACGTCGCCGCGGAGCGGAGCGCCAGGTATTACGCGAGGATGGGATACCCCGAGCTCGCGGTCCACTACCACCCGGTCGACGTTCGCAGGCTCAAAGCTGCTCTGGCGAGGTCCGGCTTTCGGATCGAGCGCATGGAGATACCCCGAGGATTGTTCAACCTGTGGCGCGGGCTAACTCAGCGCCGCGTGTTGGCGATGGTGGTCAGCCGGTTGGATACGGTCCAGATGCCGGCACCAGGCCTCGACACCGCCGGTTGAAAGGTCTGTTTGCCGGACCCTGCCCCATTTCACGGCCGAAGCTCTTCGTGATAATCCGCCTCGACGTTCACTGACCACACGTCGTTTGATGCGCCCAGGATGTTCTCGACCGCACACATAGCCGTGTACATGGAATGATCCTGGTTGTTGTATTTGTGCATTCCGTTGCGCCCGACCGTGTACAGATTGCCCAGGTGTGCCTGGAGCCAGTTCCTGATGACTGTCAGCGCACTCCTGTAGGTCTCGTCGTACACGGGATACGCCCTCGGCATCCGCACCACATATCCTCCCTCAACGTCCGACTCGTCACAGAGCCCAAGCTGCGCCAGCTCCCGCTTCGCCAGCTCGATCAGTTCCTCGTCGGACATCGACCAGAGGCCCTCACCCCTCGTGACGAAGTACTCGAGACCAAGGCACGTTCGTCCTTGCTTGACCATGAACGGCGACCACGAGCCGTAGTTCTGGATGCGCCCGACACTGACGTCTGGATCGTGGATGTAGATCCAGTTGTCGGGGAAGCCCTTCTCTCTGGGAACGATGAGGGCGATCGTGAGGAAATCTCGATACCGGAGGAGACCCGCTGCGCCAACCACATCGTGCGGGGCTGGAGGGTCCAGCGCCACGATCAGGTCGCTCAGGGGCATCGATGATATGACGGCGCTGGCCGGGACCCGTTCGGCAACCCCACCCGACTCCACGGTGACGCCGACCACTTCCCGGCTCCGATGGTGGACTTTCGTCACTCGAGCCTGCATCAGGATCCGAGCGCCACGCCCTTCACAGATGTCGCGAGCCTTCTCCCACATCATGCCGGGGCCGCACTTCGGATAGTGGAACTCTTCGATCAGGCTTGTGACGTCCTTCTGATTGCGCCGGGGCAAGATGGCGTTGGTCACCGCCCTCAAGAGAGACAGATTCTTTATGCGCTGAGCCGCCCAGTCCGCCTGTATTCGGGTCGCCGGCATTCCCCAGACCTTCTCTGTGTACGTCTTGAAGAAGATGCCGTAGAGACGCCTACCGAAGCGAGCGGAAACCCAGCCCTCGAACGTCGACTGATCCGTTGGGGGGCTGACCTGTGCCCAGGCGTAAGACAGAAAGCAGCGCACTGTTTCAATCAGCCCCAGCCCCTTCAGAGCGTTGAAAGCGCGCAGCGGATAGTCAAACATGTTGCCGTGATAGTAGATACGGCTCATACGAGGACGGAGCAGGAAATCCTCAGGTCCGAGTATCTCCTCCCAGAGCTCCTGGACAGCCCGCACCTTGGTGAAGAAGCGATGACCTCCGATGTCAAATCGCCACCCATCGCGCAGGACAGTTCTGGCAAGGCCGCCGACGACTTCGTCGGCTTCGAACACCGTTGGACGGAGGCCTCGTTCGGTCAGTTCATAGGCTGCCGTCAGGCCGGCGGGGCCCGCCCCGATCACAACCACGTCGCGTGCGCGCCGGGCAATCGGGCCGGCCATGGCTGGTCGCGTCACAAACGGATGAAGATGCGATCCAGCCACACGCTCTCGACCAGGTTGCCAAGCAGCATCAGGAGCAAAGCTGCCGAGGTCACGCCCACTGCCCACCGGCGCAGCAAGGGCCGATTACGCCGGTAGGCCAGCACCGCGGTGGGGCCCAGCACCACCAACATCAGAAGGCTCAGCACCAGTGGACTGGGCACCCACGCGGTCACCGGACCACCCAACCACCAGTTGGTCGCCGTCGCGCCTCCGAGGACCAGCGTCAGCCCCAACAGCCCGAGTGACTGACGCCTCACGGCCAGGGCGGCGACCCAGCCCGCTCCGAGATAGACCTCGGGGTAGATGATCTGCCGGTACCAGCCGTACTGTTCTACCTGGCGCTCACCGGCCAGCACAAGCATCGTCGCCGCGAAGGCGACCGCGGGCCAGACCCCGAACAGCTGCCGGCGCCAGTTGTTTCTGGCTGCCATCAGCCCGAGGCCGATCCAGCCAAGCAGCCACCACCCATCGCGCAGTCGCCGGTTGATACCTGCAGGGGCGCTGATGAAGTCGAAAGCGGACATCACTCCGATCCGGAACCCGGCGTGAACGCTCTGGGCGCGGAGGAACAGGCCCCAGTCGATGAAGGCACCGTAGAGGGCAAAGATCAGAAGCCCAGCCAGCCCGCCACAGCCCACGGCGGCAGCCAGGCGCCAGCGTCCCGACGCGACCAGGATCACAGCGGTTATGCCTGCGATCGCGATCCCGGAGACCTTCAGGAGAGGCGCGGCAACACAGCAGACGACCAGAGCCATCTCGGTCCAGACCCCGCTCCGGCGATCGACGACCCGGAAGCCGAGCAGTAGAGCGACCAGAAGCAGGACGGCCTGCAGCGACTCGGGCTCGGCCTGCCGGCCCAGGAGGATGGCGCCGGGGGTGGAGGCCAGCAGCGCCGCACCGCAGATTGCGGCCAGCGGCCCGAGGAAGCGCCGGCCCAGGAAGTAGGTGAGCGGTACCGTCATGGTGCTGAAGAGCACCGGCAGAAACCGCACCTGGGCGGCTGAGAACCCGGTCATGTCCCGCACGCCCAGCAGCCAAACCCAACCACCCATCAGCAGCGAGAAAAGAGGCGGGTGGTCCAACCAGTGGTGGACGGTAGGCACCGTGACCCCGAACGCCGTGTAAGGAATGTATGCCGGGTACCCCGGTGCAAATGACCACGTGTACGCGTCGCCGTGCAGGATCAGGTTCAGGCCTGCCCACGTGAACTGGATCTCGTCGAGGTTGTCAGTGAACAGCGGCGCGTCGCTGACCTGGTGGAACCGTAGAAACAGTGCGAGGACGGTCACCGCCACCAGTGCGACGACCTCCCAGCGCGGCCAGGTCAGCGGCAGCGCGAGCGGCCTTGTGACCTGTGCCTCAGCGGACCCGATAGACCGTGTAGCCGCCACTGGCGTAGACGCGTTCTGCGATCTGGTCGAAGTAGCCGGCGTTCGAGCCCTGGATCGCCGCGTCCTCGGGGCCCAGCACCACGTAGTCCACCTGATAGCGATGGAGAAGGTCCAGGGTCGATGGGTCACCCTTGAGCATGACCTGGGCGTCGTGCGTGCGGGTGGCCCAGTCGGCGAGCCCGTACGTCCACAACCACCCTGGATAGCCGACCATTACGCGGCGGCCGGCCAGGGTAGGAATCGGCTCATTGTGGACCGGCGCCACGAGGAACACGGCCCTGGGGTCTGTGTGCTCGCGCGCCCAGGCCGCAACCTGCAGGCCTCCCGTCCCCGTGAAGAGCGCGGAGGCCGAGCTCGAGTCCAGCGCCCTCCCCAGGTCGAGCGCTCCGGAGAGCATCAGCAGAGCGGCCATGACGTACGCCGCGATGCGCCCTGGCGGGCCCCGCCGCAACAGGCTTGCCAGCAGCGCACCCACCGGCAGCGCCCCGAACAGCGCCCAGTACGCAAAGAACTTGGTGTTGTCCCAGTCCCAGGGTTGGAAGACCACAAAGTTAGGGACCAGGAACCACAGCCAGATCGGGGCCAGGTGCAGTCCGACGCCTTCCGGCAGCACCGAGCGCCAGAGAAACGCCACCGCCATGGCCGGCACCAGGATGCTCGTGTTCTTGAGCCAGAACCAGACAGGCTCGTCCTGGTTCGCGAGCCACCACACCTGCGGGTGGACGGAGGCCGCTCCGCCGCCGACCATCCACAGCACGGCCGGCAGCCCAAGTCCGATGGCGGGAACGAAGAAGCCGGCCCACTGGATCCGTCGGGAGAAAAGCGCCCAGAAGGCAGCCAGTGCCACAACAGTGCCATAACCGTGCAGGTGGCACAGAGGGGACAGCCCGGTGATCACGCCGGCGAATATGAAGGGCGTCCAGTCTTCTGTCCCCTCCTCGCGTCGGAGCGCCGTCCACAGCATTGCCATGACCAGCAGCGCGATGCTGAAGCCGAGGAGGACCGAGCGCTGCGGGAGCATCCACGCCAGGACCGGGTTGAGCCACTGGAGGTTGAGGGCCGAGTCCTGCGTGTAGAGCCGGTGCGATTGCCGCAGAGCCGCAAGCCCCGAGCGGCGCACGTCGTCGAACAGCAGAAAGAAGCCGAGGCCACCACTCAGGCCGAAGACCAGGACAGCCAGCGCGGACCCCACCCGGCTGCGAATCAACCGGAGTGCGGCACAGTACATGACCGCCGGAAAGGCCAGAGCCAGAAGGCCGCTGGTGAGCACCAGGGCCGAGGTCAGCGACGTTCCCATCGGCACGAGCGCCGCCGCCAGCAGGTCGATCATGAACGGATACGCCATCGGGTGGCCGGGGTCGACCGGGAATTCAGGCGGGAAGTTGTGGCCAAAGGCAAACGAGCCTGTGTAGGTCAGGTGCGCCGCCCAATCGGCGTAGAAGCCGGCACCCTGCGTCACCAGGCCTTGATTGTTGAAGAGGTACCCGTGCGCCAGGACCGTGAGGGTGAACGGCCACGAGAGCGCCAGGAGAGCCCAGAGTGGCCACGGCTCGAGCCGGCGCCAGCGCCGGAGTGCGTCGGTGATCTCGGTTGGCAGAAGCCCGCGTGCCCGCCGCCAGCCCAGGACCGCGACAGCCAGTACAAGCCCGAGGCTCAGCAGGACTGTGGAGAGGCCGAGACCGAGGGCCATGGCCAGCGAGAAGACGGTCGTCGCCACCACTACAGCCCCGATCACGGTGCCGTAAGACAGGCGCTCCTCCAGGGTCAGGGGGAGACCCGTCAGGTAGGTCAGGCCCCACCCAGCCGCCACGCAGCCCAGCAGCAGCACTGCCGCCCACCCGGTGAGGCTTAACAACACCACGAATACGCCGAGCCCGGCCAGCGCGTAGATCACCCGCCGAGCCGGTGGCCACGACGCGACGGCTCTGGCGCGCGTCAGATCCAGGTCCGCAGCCACATCTTGCCCAGCGGAAACTCGTTGAGGTACGAGCTGTCAGAGATTGGCAGGCCCGTCCAGACCGGGTAGAAGTAGAGGAACGACAGCACCGTCAGGGCAAGGAAGCCCATAACCAGGTACCGCGTGGACAGTATCCACCGGCTGCCGAAGAAGTCCACCCGGATTGGTCCCGCCTGCTGCATGCGGACCAGCACGAAGGCCAGGGCCAGGATCATGAAGATCAGGCCGCCGAACATGTGATACATGAAGATCACGCGGCTGATGCGCGCCCACGGAAGGTACTGGGTGACGAAGCCGACCAGGATCACCGCCGCCGGGAAGCTGCGATGTCTGAGGACGAAGTAGGGCAGCGAGAGCACCGCCGGGATGCTTGCCCACCAGATGATCGGGTTGCCCAGGTCGACGATGCCGGCCACCAGCGAGTGCCCGCTGAAGACGTCGGTGCCGAGCCCCTGATACTCGTAGTAGTACGCGACTGGTCGGTAGAGGAATGGCCAGGAAAACCACGGCGAGCCGTAAGGATGGGTGGCAGTGAGGGTGGCGTGGTATATGTACGCCTGGCGCTGGTACTCGATCAGGTCGGCGAGGTTGTGGAACTGCCCACGGGTGAAGAAGGGGATCCAGCTCGTCAGGTAGATCGCGACCGGGATCAGCACGAAGGCGAGGACGGCGGTGGAAACGTAAAGGCTGGCCCTGGCGGCCCCGGGCAGGCCCGGCCCTCTGGCCATCCCCCAGCGCCACGACCCGACGCTGAGGCCGACCCGACGCAGCAGCGGCCGCATCACCAGGAAGAAGACGATGCTCGCCAGCGCCGCCAGGGCGATCCATTTGGCCGAGATCGCTAGCCCCAGCGCGATGCCGGTCAGAAGCAGAGTGACCACTGAATCGCGTTCGCTGCGGCTGTCCAGATGGATCAGGAACAGCGTGTAGCTGAGCATGATCAGAAAGATCGGGAAGATGTCGATCATGCCGATCCGCGACTGAACGAAGAACATGCCGTCGAAGCTGGTCAGCGTCGCTGCTGCAAAGGCGAACAGGCGGTTGTGCCACAGCTGTCGCGCGAGCAGATACATCAGCGGCACGCAGAGCGAGCCGATGATGCAGCTCATGATTCTCCAGCCGAATGTGTTGAAGCCCAGGTCGGCGTAATCGCCGTGGGCTCCCTCGAAGATTGCCCGCCACCCCCCGTAAAGCCACTCTCCGGAGGCGATGAAGAGCTTGGAAAGAGGTGGCTCCGGGTCAAAGTAGCTGATGCCCTTCAGGTCGTTGTGAGCGAAGACGCCGAAGTAGATCTCGTCGAAGATCTCTCCGTCTGGGGGCTGAGCCGGCTGCCCTGGCTGGGCGTAGCTGCGCTGATAGGGATAGGACAGGCCGCAGAGGGTGCCCAACTGGTTCTGGACGTTGATCGGAGTGTTGTGGACACAGTTGCTGACGAGCCCCTGTCCTGACAGGAGGTCTGGCATGAGCGGGCTGTAGAACCGGAAGATGAAGGCGACCAGCAGGAGCGCGCCCATGACGAAGACGTCCGCGCGGTCGAGGCGGAGCCGTTCCAGGAGCCAGGATCGGCGAGCCTCGGGGGCCGGCTCGGGTCTTAGAGCGGGTTCTGGGGCCAGCTCAGGTAGCGGTGCGATCCTCATCTGCCACGCTTACGGCGCCGCTGGCCTCCGAGATTCATCCCGGTTCCCCCTGGCACCCGGGAGGCGACCTCCCAGGCCATGGCGTCCGGATCTGGGATCGGCAGGGCGATCATGTCGTCCGCGATCAGCTGTCCGCCCAGCTTGCGCCGGAGCTGCGCCAGGGCGACATCGTCGCCGCGGACGCGGACGAACAGCGCCGGCCTCCCCATGAGCGGTCTGGTCGGCGCCCGGATGTAGCGCTTACGGCTGCCTTCGAAGTGGCGCTCCAGAGGCTGCACGCGGGCGCTGCGGATGCGGCCGTAGTCGATGACTGTGCTCGAAAGCAGGTTGGAGATCTTGAGCCCGCTATCGGTGACCTGGGCATAGTTGCGACTGCGGTAGTACAGCAACAGCCCGCCGAGGATCAGTGCGCACGGGATGTAGCCCAGAAAGATCACCACGGTGTTGTCGATCCGGCCCTTGTTCGTAATCAGCAGCCCTCCACTGCCGAGGAAACCGAATACCAGCAGCACGAGCGCCCACATGCGCTGAGCGCGCCACATCTGTTCCGCGTAGAGGATCGGCTGCCGCAAGACAACAAGCTTATCGGCGTCTACTGACCGAAGGTGCACGCACTCAGCCCCCGATCACCGCGCCACGCATGGCGGCGGGACACGGACAGTCACGCTCGGCGGGCAGCCTGGGCAGCAGCGCAAGGATCAGGCTGCGGACCCGATCGTTGTTGACTGAGAAGACCTTCTCGACCTCGGCCACGGAAACCGGCGCCACCTCCGGATTGCCCTCCAGACCGACGTCGTAGTCGGTGATCAGCGAGATGTTGACGTAGCACAGCTCCAGCTCTCTGGCCAGGATGGCCTCGGGGTACTGGGTCATGTTGATCACCTCCCAGCCCATGGAGGAGAACCAGCGGCTCTCCGCACGAGTCGAGAAGCGCGGGCCCTGGATGACGACGACCGTCCCCCGATCGTGTACGGTAACGCCCTGCTCTCGGCCGGCGGCCACCGAGAGGTGACGCATCACAGGGCAGTATGGATCGGCCGCCCCCACGTGGGCGACCACGGGGCCGTCGGGGTAGAACGTGTCCTTCCGGCCGTGCGTTCGGTCGACAAACTGGTCACAAACCACGAAGTCCCCAGGTTTCACATGGGGTTGCAGGCTGCCTGCCGCCGTCGGTGCGATCACGCGGGTCACGCCGAGCTCTCTGAGTGCCCACAGGTTGGCGCGGTAGTTGATGGCAGCCGGCGGCAGAGTGTGCTTCGACCCGTGTCGAGGCAGGAAGGCGACGCCGACCCCCTCCACCGCGCCCAGCGCGATCCTGTCCGACGGATCACCGTAGGGCGTCTCCACACGCACGAACTCGATGTCGTCCAGAAGGCGATAGAAGCCTGACCCGCCGAATACACCGACTGCGGCCCGTCTCAAACCGCAGTGCCCTCGCGCACCCCATGTTCCGTGATCAGAGCCGTCACCAGGCGTGCGGGCGTGACATCGAAAGCCGGGTTCCAGGCGTCGGTTTCCGGCGGAGCAAATGTGGTGACCTCGGCAGCCGGGCGCTCTTCGATCCTTACGCTGGCGCCGTCGGGCGTGGCCGGGTCGATCGTACTGGTGGGCGCCGCAACGTAGAAGGGCACTCCGTGCTCCCGGCAGAGGAGCGCGAGCGGGTAGGTCCCGACCTTGTTCACGACGTCACCGTTTGCGCAGACGCGATCCGCGCCGCTGATGCCGGCGTCTGCCATGCCGCGCTGGATGAGGAGACCGACCGCCGAGTCGGCGAGCAGCCGGTGTGGGATCCCGAGCTTGCGGAGCTCCCACGTAGTGAGCCGGGCTCCCTGCGCCCGCGGCCGCGTCTCCATGACATAGACGAAAGGTCGTTTTCCGGCTTCGTGGGCAGCGCGGATGACACCCAGGCCGGTGCCGTAGTCGACGGTGGCAAGCGCTCCGGTGTTGCAGATGGTTACCACGCGCGCGTCATGTGGCAGCAGCGGGGCGCCGTGCCGCCCCATGGCCTCGCAGGCTTTTACTGTCGTCCGCGCGATGCGGTGCGCCTCTTCGAGCGGGTCTGGCGCTTGCTCGACCAGTTCGACAGCCCAGAAGAGGTCGCGCGCGGTGGGCCTGGCGGCCCTGATCAGAGCCGCTCCTTCAGCCAGGCGGCCCTCCCGGGCGGCCAGCGCCGTGCCGTAGGCGGCCGCGGCGCCGATGGCGGGCGCACCTCGCACGACCATCTCCCGAATAGCTACAGCGATCTCATCGGAGGTGCGACAGACGATGTAGGTCTCCGTCTGCGGCAGCCTGGTCTGGTCAATCAGGCGGACAGCTGCGGCGGCGGAGTCCCATTCGACGGTGGCCATCGTTCAACCCAGGAAGTCACGGACGGCGGCGACTAGCTCGGCGAGCCCCTGGGTTAGCCACCTCGCTGTAGTGGAACCTGCGCCGAGCGTCGCGACCCGCTCGTGGATCTCCACGTCCGGTTCAGACTACCCGTTGCATAACCCTCCAGGTCGAGGGCGACAAATGCGTACCCGGCCGCACGTACGGACGCGACCGCCTCGCGGCGTAGCGCCAGCAACCGGCCCATGTCGGCCGCCTCCACCTCGATCCGCGCCACATCGCCGTGATGGCGAACGCGCACCTGGCGGAATCCGAGCGCCTTCAGAGCCGCCTCGGCGGCCCCGATTCGGGCCAGGGCGCCAGTGGTCACCTCGGTGCCGTGGGGAATCCGGGAGGACAGGCACGCGAATGATGGCTTGTTCCAGTTCGGCAGACCCAGGTCGCGGGCGGCGGCCCGAATCTCCCCCTTCCCAAGGCCGGCCTCGAGCAGAGGGAAGCGGACGCCACGGCGCACGGCGGAGCCGTGGCCAGGGCGGTGGTCGGTCGCGTCATCGGCGGTAGCACCGTAGGCGAGGTGACTGAGCCCAAGCCGCTCCCGGATCGGCTCCAGAGTCTCGAACAGCTCTTCTTTGCAGTGGAAGCAGCGGTCAGGCAGGTTGCGGCGGTAGGCCTCGAGCTCGACCTCGTGGGTCTCGACCTCGACAAGCCGTGCGCCCATCGCGCTCGCCAGGTCGCGCGCTCCCTCCTGCTCGTCGTCGGGATACGCGGGCGACGAGGCCAGTGCGGCGATCGCCCGCTCGACGCCGAGCTCATCCGTCGCCAGCTTGAGTAGCAGCGACGAATCGACGCCTCCCGAATACGCCACGAGCACGGAACCCAGCGAGCGCACGATCTCGCGGGCGCGCTCGAGCCGCGCCGGATGGTGCCGGTCAAGCTGGATCATCTCCTCCTCAGTGTAGGAGCCAGGCCCGCGCCCGCCGCCGCCCAGCCGTGCCTCACCCCCCGAGATAGGCGTCGTCTAGAGGTGCGGCTGGAAACCCGGCCGAGGCATCTGGTGCCCAGGTGGTCCGAATGCGCCCGGGCCGCCGACTCGGGGTCCCCGCGAAACCCAAGATTTCGTGGGCTAGGAGATGGCCCGGGGAAAGGGGCCCCCACGCAGTGGGGATGCAAGGGGCCGCATCCGGGGCCCCCACGAAGCCTGATTCGTGGGGTGGATCCGGGGCCCCCACGAAGCCTGATTCGTGGGGTGGATAGGCGTTCGAGATCTGGCGACACTTCTTCAACAGCCTCCTAAACCGCGAGGCCCGGACCTCGGGCAAACCGAAGGCTCGTGGGCCCGGCGTCCCTGGCGGCCGGAGCCGAGGAGAGTCACTGATCAGGAGGCAGCGAGCCGAGCAGGTCCTGGATCGCCATCAACCGGGCGACGTACGAGCGGACCGGCTCCCCAAGCTCTGCGGCCAGGTTCCAGAGCGTCTGATTGCCCTCGGCCTCGCGGGCCGCCAGCATCGAGCGGTGGCCCGAGATGACGCGACCGCCGCGCGCCAGGGCC
>DATFWQ010000146.1:0-3067 GCA_035259145.1 Candidatus Dormiibacterota bacterium
TGATCGCAGCCGACCACAGCCGCCACGGCTCGGTAGCTCCCCAGTTCTTCGTAGAGGTTGACCACGGCAAGACGTTCCTCCAACGTGAGCATCGACGGTTCCTCGGCGGGCGGTGCTGACTGAGACATCGGCACCGTAGCCAGGGACCGTCCCTTCCAAGCAGCCCGCCAGCGGGCTTGCGCGTCACGCCAGTGGGGAATTTTTCGTGTCGCTACGTGGGGAGTTTTTCATGTCGCGGGACCCGTGTCCCGCCAGTATTTGCCATCGGGTGACAGTGGAGACTGATCCATCAGTCCCTCTTGCGATATCCGACTCGGCCAGTGCGGACCGCAGAGGCAATTGTTGACAGGGCGGCGTGGGAACGACGCTCACCCATATTCGACCGGTAGCACGCTGGACGGGGTCGTGGTTGGGCTGGCCTCAGCCAACTGTCTGAAACCGAATGGGGTAATGTCCGCACCAACAGGCCGGGTACATCCGGCAGCGGCAGCGGGATTCCAGGCGCTTTGAGCATGAAGGCAGCAGCCTGAGGAGGACGCCATGGGCGTAGAGGTCGAAGGCCCGTTCGAGCGGGACGCAGCGCAGCGTGAGGCTTTCGTGAGCCGAGTCGTCAGCTCGATGCTGGGCACGATGGATGCCGCCGCCATGTATCTCGGGGAACGGCTCGGCCTGTACCGTGCGCTGGCCGGCGCTCCCGCGACGTCGGCTGAGCTGGCCCGACGCGTGAGCGGCGACGAGCGCTACGTGAGGGAGTGGTTGGAACAGCAGGCCGGGTCCGGGATCCTCGAAGTGGACGGCACGGAAGTGGCCACGGAACGCCGTTACCGGCTTCCTGCCGCCCATGCCGAGGTTTTGATCGACGGCGACAGCCCTTACTACCTCGGCAGCTACCCCCGGCTGCTAATCTCGTGTCTCTCGGCGCTTCCCGAGCTGCTGGATGTGTTCCGCAGCGGCGGCGGGGTGCCCTATGAGCGATATGGGGCAGACTGTCGCGAGGGGATCGCGGCCAGCAACCGGCCGCTGTTTGTCAACCTGCTGGGGACCGATTGGTTCCCGGCAATTCCCGAGCTGCACGCCCGACTTCAGGCTGATCCGCCAGCGCGCGTGGCCGACATCGGATGCGGTTTTGGATGGTCCAGCATCGCGATGGCGCGCGCCTATCCGAAGGTGCTGGTGGACGGATTCGACCTGGATGCCGCGTCAGTCGTGGCCGCGCGAAACAATGCTCAGGCGATGGGTCTCGCAGACCGCATTCGGTTCCGCGCCGAGAACGCCTCAGCCCTGGCCGACCGCGGGTACACGTATGACCTGGTGACTGCGTTTGAAACGATCCACGACGTGGGCCGGCCCGTTGAAGCGCTGAGGTCCATGCGGCGGCTGGCAGGACGAGACGGCTTCGTGCTGGTTGTCGACGAGCGCACAGCCGACGAGTTCGAGGCACCGGCAAGCGAGCTGGAGAGACTCTATTACGGGTTCAGCATCCTTCACTGCCTGCCGGTGGGCCTGTCCGAGCCTGGAGGCGTGGGGACCGGGACCGTGATGCGTACCTCGACCCTCCGTACCTACGCGACGGACGCGGGCTTCAAGGAGGTCGGGGTGCTCCCGATTGAAAACGACTTCTGGCGCTTCTACCGGTTGGTTCCCTGACGGGCAACTTAACAGCGGCCCGGGCGTCGCCAAATCGGAGATCGAACCGGCTCGGAGAAGGCCTGTGGGAGAGCAAACGACCATGCGGCGATCTAGCCGTGACCTTGGATCGGCGATCCTACCGCGATGCTCGAACTCATCCAGCTCCTCCTCTACACACTCGTCGCCGCCGTCCGCTGCCGTCAGCGCCTCGTCGTGGACAACTTGCTCCTCCGCCAGCAGCTCCAGGTTGCCCTCCGTTCCTAGTGTCGTCGACGCCTTCGAGCTCGGGACAAGCTGTTTTGGCTCCACGTTCGGCGGCTGCACCAGGAATGGAAACACCACCTGCTCCTGGTCCGGCCCGAGAGCCGTGCTGGGCTGGCACCGCCGGGGCTGGCGCCTGTTCTGGCGTTGGCGCCCTGGCCGCGGGCTGGGACCTCCGCAGCTGAACCCTGAAGTCCGCCAGCTGATCGGCTGCTGGTGGCCCGGTAGGCCGTCGGGCTGTCGGTGGTGCTGACCCGCCACCTGCTGCACCGGGCGGAGGGAGCACCCGCGCCCGCCGCGAGCTCCTCGCGAAAGACCGCGGCAACGGCGACGAAGCTAATGTCCGAGCCACGCGCTCGTCCTGGCCGGTTGTTCTCCGGCTCCAGCAAGGGTCGGCAGCCACACCGCCCGGCGGTGAGCCGCCAGCGAATGGAACGCTCGGTCCCTACGCATAGGCGTATGACGATCCAGCGGATGGACCACGTCGGCGTCGTTGTCGACCACCTCGCGGCTGCTACCGCGTTCTCCATCGAACTCGGTTTGGAGCTGGCTGGCGAGGCGTCAGTCGAGGGGACGGACCGCATCGTCGGGCTCGACGGTGTCCGAGCCGACATCGTATTCGTGCGGACGTCGGACGGTCACGGCCGGCTCGAGCTGACGAAGTTCCACACGCCGACAGCGACCAGCGCTGAGCCGAATGCGCCGGCGAACACACCGGGCATCCGTCACCTCACGTTCGCCGTCGAGGGCATCGAGGACGTCCTCGCCCGCCTACGCACCCACGGCGCCGAACTCGTGGGCGAGCTGGAGCAATACGAGGACAGCTACAGGCTCTGCGACGTCCGCGGCCCCGAGGGCATCATCATCGAGCTGGCCGAGCAGCTCGGCTGAAGCGTTCAAAGCGGGAACGACGCCGACGACAATCCCGAACATCGGCCTATACCCGAGCGCGGCCGCCTGCCTGGCCGAGGACCTGCCGGCGCTCTGCGTGCACCTGGAGTACCCGCTCCGCCTCCGCAGGCGGCTGCGCTCGACGAACCTGCTCGAGCGCCCGCTTGAGAAGGTGAAGCGGAGGCCGAAGGTGATCGGCGCTTTGCCGGCGAGACCAGCTGCCTGAGTTTGTGCTCGGGCGGTCCTCGATCTGTTCATCGCCAAGCGCTCGCGGACTCGCCCTCAC
>DATFWQ010000147.1:0-24466 GCA_035259145.1 Candidatus Dormiibacterota bacterium
CATCAACAGGAGGTAACTTGCCGACCGACCCATCAGCCTGGTCACCTGAAGAAGAAACCTGTCCGCCCACCGGGAGATCCGCTGTCCGCCGGCCGGGAGAATTGGTGTCCGTCTACCGGGATTTCTAGCTGTCCGCTGTCACTCACAAAGAGGCGCGCAGGTGAACGGCTCGGTTCCGCGCGCGACCACGTGTCCGCGCAGGCAGTCGGGAGCACAAGACTGGCAGAAAGTTGCCCGAGCGTAGGAACAGGCCTTGTGGATTACTGTTCAGAGAAAAGCGGTCCTTCCCAGTTCAACTCAGGCTACAAGGCCACCGATTAGCAAACCACTTCCTTGGTAAGGAAGAGGTCTCGGGTTCGAATCCCGACGTGGGCTCCAACCAAGGTTCCTGCAGACTCGTCTGCCTGGTTTTGCGCTGCGAATGGGCCTCGCACTGACGACTGGCTCGGTCGATCGCGATCGCGACACGACCGCACGACCGCCGCATGAAGCCGGCGACGCTGCTTCCCGAGCCTCTGACCGTCACGACGAAACGCGATTTCGCTGATCCACGTTCCATCCGGCAATGAAGATGCTTGGGGCATTGGGGCTGGCGCTGGTGGTTGCCTGTTCATCAGGTCCGTCGACCGGTCGCAGTCCCGCTCGGACAGGTCCAGAAGCCACGCCCGCCAAGCATCAGACGCGAATCGCCGTCCTTGAAGCCGGCTCGTCTGGTGGCAAGTCGGTCCTGACGATTGCCGACGTCTCTGGGCACACTCTCGCCCAGGCGACCTTTGACTCCATGCCTCGTCCCCTCATCGCAAATGCAGGCGACATATTGCCCACGTCGGTGCGAGTTGCCGCGGGTGCAGCCTACTACGCTGAACCAACCGGGAAGATCCACCGGCTCGATCCCACCGGGACCGATACCATCGTCGCGACTTTTGCCCTGAGCACCGCTCAGCAGGAGCTGTCGTTCGCGGTGAGCCCCAACGGGAAACAACTCATCGCCATCGTGGTCACGGCTCCGGCTGTCCATGATCCACCCCCAAAGGACCTTTCACAGCCTTTCTTCAAAGAGGGCGCGCGATGGTCTACCGAGCTTGAAACCGCCACGGCCGGTGGTGCAACAGAATCAGTATTGAAAACGGACCTGGGGCCGGCCGATCGGCCATTTGGCTCGGTGACAACTATTGCGGGCTGGGATGACGCGGGGCCCGTCGCGTTGCTTGACACAGTACTCGCTGCCCAGCAACCCCCGGCATCGACGCGCCTGCCGGGAGGCAGGCTGGTTCACCTCGGCACGGATGGCACCCACCTGGACCAGATTGGAGGGCCCAACTGTCATCCGCTTGACGAGTTGCGCAACGGAACCATCCTTTGCTACTCAGGTGCGTGGCCACGCTCGTACGAAGTGCGAACGGCATCCGGCCAGGTGATGTGGCAGCAGGATCTATTCGGTGGCTTCTACTACGACCCGGTGCTGAGTCCCGACGGACGTCGAGTGGCTGTCCAGAACAGACTGTTCACGCAAGGCTTGAAGGCAGCTTCGGTTGCCCGGCAGTCAACGCCACAACTTCCAACCCAAGCACAGGGCTGGGTGACAGCAGACACGTTGGCCGTGCATGCAAACTCCAGCGGGAGCGTGCAATTGGTCGACGTCGTTGATCTTCAGCATCCACATGAGACGGGGCTCAGAGGGATGTTCGTAGGGACGCTGTAAACATCGCCTCTACGTCAGCGCCGGATTCACACGAGGTGACCAATGTCCACTGAACAAAACAAGGCGGTCGTTTTGCGCTGGAGAGAGGAGATCTGAAACAAACGAAACGTGAAGATCATCGACGAGCTGAATGATCGTGGAACAGTGGCTCGAAGTCGACTTCGCGGGCTTTATGCAGCAGCCGCTTGGACTTCCCCCCACGCCAGGGCACAGTGGAAGTCAAATGTCTAAGCGGGGTCCGAATGCCCACGATGGACCCTGGTCACAAGCTCGAAGCTAGCATGGGCAGGTGGACTTCGATCACTTCACCATCACATTGCTGCTTCTGCGCCCTGACGCACCGCAACTTGACGAGGAGGCCAGCGCGGTCCTGCAGGACGCTCACATGGCGCATATCGCCGATCTCCACGAGGCTGGTCACCTTCTCGCAGCTGGGCCCCTGTTCGATGACGTATACCGCGGGCTGTCCATCCTTAATGTCGATCCGGAGCAGGCGCTCGCACTGAAAAATACGGACCCTGCCGTCCGCGCGGGGAGGTACACCGTCAAGGTTGTGCCGTGGCAGGTCCCAGCGGGGGCAATTGCATTCTCCGCTACCCGCTTCCCCCGTTCGATTGCTGAGGCGATGGGCAGCTGATCTTGCGGAGCACCTAGCCACGAGCCGTCTGGTTAAACAGGCGAACGCGTGGCGGATGGTGGTTATCCGTAGACGGGTACCATGGCCAGTGATGTGCAACGGCTCTGACAAGCGTCCACGGCCAAGTCCGAGGTCGAGCCTGCGTAATCTGACCGGCGATGACATGCCGCTGCCGGAGCGCCTGCGCCTGTTTGCAACGAACTCCTGGCTGAAGGTCCGCAACCGCACGGGCTGCTGCGGTCATTACGGTGAGCCGGGCTGCTGAATGACCCTGGAAGAGGCCCGTGCGGCCGGACTTGAGCCTCACAGCTGACCCGAACTGAGGACGCAGTTACCGCTAAGGCGGATGGCAAAGTGTCGCCAGTAGCCCCATTCAGACGCCGCTTCGGTTCTTATTCAAGGCAACTGGGCTTTGGGTGTCCAGTCGATCAGCGAAGCAGGACGCGGCCTCGTGGCGAGTCAAGGGTCGCAATGAGAACGGCCTCAGCGCCTTCGTTCACGACTAAATCGACATCCAGGGCGGCGAGCATGCGTCTCATCTCAGGGGGGCTCGGATGCTCTGCTCGCAATTCCACCAGTGTGACTCCGGTGGGCGACGCCGTGCTCGGGTGCGGTGAGTTGCCCCAGTCGATCAAGAACGGCAGGACGAAGTTGCTCGGGTCGGGCATGTGCCGCGTCAACCGCCACTCCAGCACCACACCGTCAGGCCTCCGGCGGCTCATGGCCTGGACCGGACCGGGCTCGTACCCCCGGTCACCAGCCCGCCGCGCCCGCTGCTCGATGTCAGTCACACGGGTGGCCCACCCGACCAGGCGTGGGAGGCGGATGCGATCCAGAGCGAACGCTACGGGACTCGCCGGCACTGCCTGGTCGGGATCACGCGCGATGATCTCGAGGTAGGATTCGCCTCCGAGCGCGAGCAGGGCGTTGTGCGTGCCGCGGCCTACGTGCTTCCCCCCAAGCGCCGCTCGCACCCCCAGCCGAACTGCCAGCTCCTCGATACCGGCCTCCAGGTCCTCGACTCCGTAGACGATGTGGTCGACTGTCACGCTGCCTCCTTGAGGGCCGGCAGCACCTCGCCAACCAGCCTCTCGAACTGTGCTTCCTGGTCCCAGCTCGTCAGGCGCAGCGTCAACTCCGAGAAGCCGAGCCGCTTGTAGACGAGTAGGTGCTCGACGCATTCCTGAGGGGAGCCGAGTGCGCACCAGCTCCGGATTCGGGCTGGACTGAATTCCTCACCGTAGTAGGTCTCCAGGAAGCGCCTCGATTCCTCAAAGGCCTGCTCTCGATCGTCGTTGATGTTGATGTTGTGGTAGAGGTGCGTCTCGAAACCCGTGGGGTCGCGGCCCTCATCGAGCAGCTTTGATCGGATGTCGTTCAGCCTCCACGCCAGGTCCTGCGGGTCAGACAAGGACGTCTCCCAGCCATCGGCGTGGCGGGCCACGCGGAGGTGGGTGCGGCTGATCAGATCCGCGCTGCCGATCGCGTTGTTGGCAATCCATATCGGCGGGTGTGGTTTGGCCGCTGGGCGCGGCTCGATCGTGATGCCCCTGAAGCGGTAATGCTGGCCCTCGAAGGTCGCGTCAGGCTCGGTCCACAGCAGGCGGAGGATCTTGATCCACTCGACCATCCGGGTCACCCGATCGCGCCTCTCCAGGCCGTAGAGGAGCCCCTCGATACTCCCGCCCTTCTGAGGAATGATTCCCGTGCACACCACGAGCACGGTGCGGCCCTGGGCGATGACGTCCAGGCTGGCCCACTGGTAGGCCAGGAGCACCGGATCACGCAGCGGAAAGGAAGCCATGCACGCGGTGCCGAGGCGGACGCGTTGCGTCCGACCGGCGACTGCGGCCAGCAGTGAGATGCTCTCGACACGCGGCTTCCCAAGCAGGCTGTCGCCCACCCACACGGAGTCGATGCAGTCGCTGGCATCGGCCCGCTCGGCGAGCTGCAGCATCTGCTCGGCGGTCACGGCGCCGAAGAGGACGCCCCGATTGGGCAACGTGAGGCCGATCTTCATGGTCGCAAGGTAACGCGGATGACGTAACCGGCCCGCATCTGGGGGCGTTGATTGTGGAAAGGGGAACTGACGAAAGTCGTGAGACGAATGGGGGCCTTACGCAGGCCCGGCTGCCGCATGGGTGAGCCGGGTTGCAGCTAGCCGAGCTGCGGTGCTCGGCTGTCCGGTTTTCGGAACCAAACAGCATCTCAGCAAAGGAGGGACTGCCGCGTGAAACTGCTCAAGTTGCTAATCATCCCGGCCGTGCTTATTCTCAGCGTGGTTCTGGCTGCGCCAGTCTTCGCCCATCACCTAACAAACGCCGTCATCGTTCAAGCTCAGTGTCAAGGCGGACAGATCTGCGTGACGCTATCCGGGAATGTGGAGCCCGGAACCGATGAAAGGCACGTGTTTGTCGACATCTTTGCGCAGGGCTCGAATCAGTCCCTCGGTGAGATTAAGTTCTTGGTCCCCGCGAATTCGACAAGCCAGTCCGTCCCCATGTCTCCCGACACCGAGTGCTTCCACGCGATCACTCCAAGCAGTGGTACCTCCTTCATCCTAAAGGTGATGAAGGTCACCGCCAAGGATGACACGACCGCGGCAGACCTTACCATCACAGTGCCGGCCACTGGTCAGGAAATCCAGTTCAAAGGCGCGCCGCCTCCACAGGAGCCCGCAGTCATTGAAGGGGTTAGTCTCACCCAGTGTGTCACCCAGACAACACCGCCGCCCCCTCCAAGCCCTACGGCTAGCGCAGGGGTGACCACCACCCTCGCCGGCACTGGCGGCTTCGACTTCCGCTATCCACTGATCGGCTTGACCGCTCTCGTAGCTGGCCTTGCACTACTGCTGGTCAGCGCCAGCCGCGGCAGGTCCTCCACGAAGTGAACCGCCTGCTGAAGGGGCCGGGGCTTTCCCTGGCCCTTTCGGCCCTGCTAGGCGTGGGCAGCCGCCTCCGTTCCCGGATCAGTCTCCGCACCGTTGCTCTCGCGTTGATCGCGATTGGGGCGCTGACCTGCCTGGTGCCGGTCGCACTCGTCGGCTACGGGATGTGGCAGGAAAACCAGCTCACTCAGCGCTGGGCGAAGCAGACCGCGGCCGCTCCCGCGACCGTAGATACACCTGAGGCGGTGCCGACAGGCATCCAGCCACCCTTCGCCACCCCTGCGCCGGCCCCGCCGACGCCTACGCCCCAGCAGGCCACTCCCAGGCCGATCAACGCCCTCTTTGCGTTGCGCGTACCGAAGATCGGCTACTACGCAGCCGTTCAAGAGGGGGTTTCAAACAGCGTCCTGGCCAGTGGCCCTGGCCACTACCCAACGACCGTCATGCCCGGCAAGCCTGGTCTCGTCGGCGTCGCCGCTCACAACACTTTCTGGATCCCCTTTGGCCAGCTGGGATCCGGCGACTCGATCGTCCTCGAGACACGCTATGGCAAGTTCACCTACAAGATCACCGGGACAAAGATCGTGAACCCGGACGACGTCAGCGTTCTTGCCTCGTCGAGCGATCCGCGGCTCGTGCTGACTACCTGCTGGCCGCTATGGGCCGGCAACCTGGCCCCTCAGCGTCTGGCGATCTTCGCACAGCAGGCCTGAAAACCGAGGCGGACTACCGCCGCTGTCGGCCCCGAGGGTGCCGTAAGCCCTACCCTTGCAGGCGTGGACAGCCCAACGCCAAATTCGGACGAGCAGTTTGCCGAGTGGTATGTCTGGGCCAAGCGGGAGGTAAGCACTGACAGCCGTGTCTGCCTTGGCGCCGCTCAGGCCGGCATCACCGCGCTCGAAAGCGGTGCAGACCTGCAGTCGGCCAGGATGGCCGCGCGTCGCAGCGTGGCAGGGTACGGCATAGGCCTCATCGACAACGTCGCGCCGCGGCGTCGTGCCTATGCAGAGTGGTACGACTGGTCCAGGCGCGAGATCGGCGGCGGTGTTGAACGTCAGCATGCAGCGACTCGTGGCGCGCTGGCGGCGCTCGATGGTGGCGCCGACGCAGCCGAAGCCGCAGCCGCCGCGCGCAGGGAGGTCGGGCTCGAAACGGCCTCACGTCAGGATTTGCCGTCAACGCCCACTGATGCGCCGTCTGCGGCGCTTACGGCCGAGCACCTGCCGCCTCCACCCGCAGCGCCGCTGACGGGTACGCCACCCTCAGCCGCGGCCCCGGCGCAGCCACCGTCAGCGGCCCCGCCGCCTGCGAGCCCATCCGCCGCGGCGCCACCCTCAGGCGCGCAACCCCCACCCGTGCCCGCACCCACGGCCAGCATGCCGGCAGGCGCGCCGCCCAGCCAGGGGCTCGCCTCCTATCCTGCCCATACACCCATGCCGGCCCCAGCTCCGAGCCACGCGTACGCCGGCTTCTGGCGACGGTTCGCCGGCGCCCTCATTGACACGGCCATGCTCCTCGTTGGGACGTTCATCCTGGTCGTCCTTGTCGAGTTCTTTGTGGTTCTCGGTCTGGTTTCGAGCGGCCAGCAGCTCACTGACGAGAGCTACGTCGGGTCTCTGCTGGTGGTCTCGGGGATCCTGATCGTGCTGGTGTGGCTCTACTACGCCGGGCTAGAGAGCTCAGCCTGGCAAGCCACGATCGGCAAACGCCTCATGCATGTTGTGGTCACTGACCTGTATGGCCGGCGCATCAGCTTCGGCCGGGCCACGGGTCGCTACTGGAGCAAAATCCTGTCCGCGTTGATGCTGTTCGCAGGGTTCTGGGTGATCCCGCTCACGCAGCGCAAGCAGGGCCTGCACGATCTGATCGCAAGCACCCTCGTCGGCCGTCGGGACTACGTGTCGCTGTTGATGCCCGCCACCCCCCTGCAGCCGGCTCATCCTCAGAATCGACCAGGCGGAGCGAGCGAGGTTCAGGGCGCCTAGGCGGTCAGATCGAGCCGGTTAGGTTCAGCGCTGGCTCTGGCGGCTCGGGCGGCCGTCGCCAGACGATGTACGGATGCCCGGTCTCCACGTGGTTCACGTTGGCGTGGTCCACAGCTTGCTCGTAGAGAAGGTCGAACGCCACACGATTGTGTTCCAGCAGAGCCGCGTATAGACCCTCCAGACGGGCATCGTAATCGCGAAGGCGGTCGGCGTACTTCGGCCGCGTCACCGAGAGTCCTCGCAGGAGGCTCCGAACCCGGCGAAGATAGTAAGCGCTCAGATCCCAGTTGCCGGCTGTCGCAGCGTGCCAGCACATCGCGAAGCAGGTGCTCACTGATCCCATGATCTCGCCGGTCCCAGGCAACAGCGAGCCGATCTCCTCGAGGCTGAGCTCTGCGTCCTTGGTCCGAACCTTGGGCAGCTGTGACATAGGCGCGAAAGAGCGTAACTCAGACCGAGATCTTGACTACGGCCCCTTGGGGTCTCTGTTCGGTTATTCTTGTGCCCGAAGCCCAGGCCGATTGTCCAATACTGGCCTGGTGCCTGAACAGAGAACAAGAGAAGGTGTGATCAGGGTTTGAAAGTAGTCGTCAAAGACCCGGAGGAGTTCGAACAAGCTCTGCGCGAGTTCCGCCGCAAGGTGCAAGAGCAGGGCCTCGTACGAGAGATGCGCCGGCGCGCGCACTTCGTGCCTCCGGCTGAGGCTCGAAAGATCAAGAGCCTCCGCGCCCGCCGCCGCCGGACGCGATAGCACCGGTCCAAACCGGGCCGGCTATAATCTGTCGTGTTCGGTGACCATGGCGGAGGGGAGACACCCGTTCCCATTCCGAACACGGAAGTTAAGCCCTCCAGCGCCGATGGTACTGCTGTGGTAACGCAGTGGGAGAGTAGGTCGTTGCCGAGCATTTCAACCCCGCGGGCCGAGAGGCTCGCGGGGTTTGTCTTTGAGTGGACGGCTACCAGGCCACCATCCCGCTGACTACCTTGTCCTAGGCCGCCTCGTGCAGCATCTCGGGCCGCAGCCGCGGGAGCAGGAACGCGCAGCGCCCGGCGAGAATCACGAGGAGTGCGTAGATCGTGATCATCACGTTGGCGATGATGTCCGTCAAGCCGCTGTGGTGCATGCCTATAAGCCCGACCATCAGAAGGCAGGCCCCAGCCAGGATAGGGACGAACACCCGGTCGTGCACGGCCATCAGGAACTGCACGAGTAGGTTGTCCAGACTGAGCCCGAGGCCGATGAAGCTCACCGCCAGCACATAAGGCTGCGCTGCGCTGAACTGTGGTCCGAACAGCAGCGCGGCGACCAGGCCCCGGGTGACACCGAAAACCACGATTGCGCCCAGACCGAGCATCGATATCAGCCCGGCTGAGAGCAGCAGGAGGCGAGCTGGATGGCGCCGGGTGGCGATCGCCTCGACCACGCGGGGAAACAGCACCTGGCTGACGCTCAGCGTGCCGTAGTAGATGATCACTTCGATCTTATTCAAGCTGCCGTAGATACCCGCACTCTGCTTGTCCAGATAGTGCGCGGCCAGGACCAGGTCGAGGCTGTAGAGGAGGATGATGCCCAGCGTCCCTGCAGCCGCAGTCAGCGCAAACGGCGCCATCGTTCGCATGCGGACCACGTCGCGGTCGACCGCTGACAGGTCGCGCAGCGCGTACCAACCCAGGGCGTACGCGAAAGTGCCACCGGCCAGGACTGCCATCATCGAACCCGTCACGGCCAGCCCGGCCGCCAGCAGCACGGCCAGCATCGCGGTCCGCACCACAACTTCGAGCGACAGATTGGCTGACAGGGCCGGGAACCGCTGGGTTCCCTGGAGGATGCCACGCGGAATAGCCGTGTAGCAGTACATGGCGATAGCCAGGCCGAGCCAGATGACTGGCACCGGCGACTCGAAGTGCTCGAACGCCGCGATCGAGACCGACAGCGCGGCTGCGAGGAGGACCACGGCAATGGCCGGCGTCGCCAGCAGCCGGCTCGTTCGCCAAACGACGTGGCGGATTGCACCTGTCCGTCCAGCAGCCTGGAGGTCGGCGGCGTAGCGGGCCAGCACCAGCACCAGGATCAGGTTGGCGGTTGTTCCGACCGTGTATAGACCGAACAGCGCGGCCACTTCGCCATACCGGCGAGGGCCCAGAGCGCGGCCGGCAATTGCGTGGTAGACGAAGCCGCCGACGCCGGCGGCGAAGCCGCCCAGGAACAAGATGAGGTTCTGGCGGACGAGCTTGCTGTCGCGGACGCGCTGGAAGTGCGGGGCCAGGCCACGCCTGGCCGCCGGCTGGACTGTCGCGGTCACGAGGGCACTGATTGTAGGAAGCGGAGCATCCCTTGCGCTTCGAGAGGCCCGCAGTCTCGGCCTGTAGGTATCCTGTCCGAGCATGACCAACGGCAAGCCGCTGGTGTCAGCGATCGTGGTCAGCTACAACACCCGGGACCTGCTGCTCGACTGCTTGAAGGCGTTCTACGCCTGCTCAGATGTGCCTGCCGAGGCGGTCGTAGTTGACAACGCCTCGACCGATCACTCGATCGAGGCAGTGGCCCACGAGTTCCCCCAGGCCAAGGTGATCAGGCAGCGCACCAATCTCGGATTCGGCCGTGCCAATAACGCAGGCCTGCAGGTAGCAGAGGGCCGGTTCATCCTTTTGTTGAACCCTGACGTCACGGTGATGCCGGGTTGCGTGGGCCGGCTTTCCGACTTCCTCTTGGTGCGGCCAGACGTCGGCGCGGTCGGACCGAGGATCCAGCGGCCAGACGGCAGCCTCGACCACGCCGCCCGGCGCGGCTTTCCCACCCCGGCCGTGTCGATGTTCCACTTCAGTGGCCTTAGCAAGGCCTTCCCGCAGAGCGAGCGCTTCAATCGCTACACGATGGGGCACATGCCGGCGACCGAGACTCACGAGATCGACGCCGGGACTGCCGCCTGCTTGCTGGTTCGGCGTTCGGCGGTGGACAGGGTGGGTTTCTTCGATCCCGACTACTTCATGTACGGGGAGGATCTCGACCTCTGCTACCGCCTCAAGTCTGGCGGCTGGAAGATCTTCTACCTGCCGACGGCGCGGTCAGTTCACCTGAAAGGGCAAGCGACGCGCCAGGATACCGGGCGCATGCTCAGGGAGTTCCACAGTGCCATGTGGACCTTCCACCACAAGCATTACGCCGCTGACCTGCCGGCGTTCGCCAATGGCCTTGTCTGGGCGTCGATCTGGGCCCGCTGGGCATGGAAGGCCGGGAAAGCGGCGCTCGCAGGCGATCCCCGCGTCTCGCGTTAACTCGTGGGCTCAGGCAGGGCAGCGATCTCCTGCTCCGTCAGGTCTATGTGGATGTTGGTGCCGACCACCTCGGTGACGTGGCCAACGGGAAGGACGTGACGGGTGCCGAGGAGACCTGGCCGCCGCAGGATCAGGGCGCGGACCCTGTCGCCGTCGCTCGTCAACACTTCCGATACCTCGCCAACCTGCTTGCGCCCTGACCAGACCGGGCTGCCGGCTTTGAGCTCGTGGACCGTCGACAGGTCCAGCTCAAGGTGGACCGGCGGTACGTAGGGCTCCTGTCCGATCAGCGCGGATGCGATGCGAAGGAAGTCGCGAAGCGCATAGCCGCGCGGCGCAACCCAGTGCGGTCCCGGGGGGCTCACCAGGGGATCGTGCGCCTCGGGCTGTCTGAGCAGTTCCTCTTCGTCGAGGTCGGCGCGCAGACGCTCGTCGTCCACGGCGCGGATCTTTCCGACGCCGACCAGCCTGCCCCTGACCACCAGGTGGCTCACACGGTGGGCCTGCTCGTCCACGATCAGCCGCTCAACCGAGCCCAGGCGCTGGCCGTCTCTACCGACTACGGGCTCGCTGGCGCGGAGCTTTCTCACCTGCCGTCCTCCGCGCCGGCCGCCTCGGGCCTGACCTCGATGCGCTTGCGCGCCTCCTCCAGGCGCTGCTCGCAGATCTTGAGGTAGGTGCGGGCCTCGTCGACAACCGACAGCGCATCGTCGAGCGACAGGTCACCGTCTTCGAGGACCTTCAGTTTCTGGTCGAGCAGCTCGAGCGCGCGCTCGTAGCTCAGTTCCTGGTTCACGGGCGAGTCTCCTCCACGCGCGCACCCAACGAGCCGGTACCCAGGCGAACAGTGATTGCACGGCCCGGCGCTGTCTCGTCTGCTGATCGCAAAACCCGGCCGGCGTCGTCCAGCGTGATGCTGTAGCCGCGCATGAGCACGCCTTCGGGGCTGAGAGCCTGCAGCCGGCTCCGGCGCTGGGCGAGACCGGCCTGGGCGCTCTGGAAGCGAGCTGCAAGCGCCCTGTTCAACCGCGCCGGGACGCGGCGATTCGCCAGGTCAACCACGCGCAGCCTGAGCATGCGGCGCGCCGCCGCCTCAGTTCGTGTCCGCAGCTCGGCCAACCTCTCGCGCCGGCGTTCGAGTTGCCGGACAGGGCTCAACCGCGCAAGCTCAGCGCGAAACCTCTCCAGCCGCTCGGCGCGCCGGCGCAGGAGGCCTGGCAGCGCCTGGCTCAGGCGGGTGCGGCGCTGAGCCAGCCGCTCCGTGTGCTCCGAGAGCAGGCGCGCCGACTCTCTGGCCAGCCGGCGCCGGCGTTCGACAAGCGCTGCCAGCAGGTCGGCCTTGCGGGGCACGACCCTGGTCCCGGCTTCAGTCGGCGTCCGGCACTCCGCGTCAGCGACCATGTCGGCGACCGTTCGGTCCGAGGTATGACCGAGGGCAGTCACGACCGGGATGCGTGAGACCAGGATTGCGCGAGCGACCGGCTCGGTGTTGAAGGCGTAAAGCTCTTCGAAGCTGCCCCCGCCGCGCGCGATCACGACGACACCGGCGCGCCCCTCCTGGTTGCACCGTCGAAGCGCCGAGACGACGCTGCCTGGGGATGCCATACCCTGGACCTGGGCTGGATAGACCAGGATCTCCATATTCGGGTAGCGGTCGAGGATGGTCTCCTGCAGGTCGTGGATGACAGCGCCGGTCGGAGAGGTCACCAGTGCAACTGCTCGTGGTAGGAAGGGCAGTGGCCGCTTGCGTTCGGGGGCGAAAGCGCCTTCCAGCTCCAGCCGCCGCTTGAGCGCTTCCAGCTGCGCCCTCAGCTTGCCGACATCGTCGAACTGAATGAAGTCGACGACCAGGCTGAGCTGACCCGACTGCCAGAAGTCGACACGGCCCCTGAAGACGAAAACCTGGCCGTCCTCAGGGACGATGCCGAGGCGGCGAGCGTCGGCTCCGTACAGGAACGCCTGGACAACGGCCCCCTGGTCCCGGATGGAGAAGCTGTAGTTGCCCTTTGTGGTGCGCTTGATCCCGGTGACCTCACCTTTGACCAGCACAGAGGCCAGCGGCCGCAGGGTGCGGCGGATCTCGAAAGCGAGCTCGCTAACGGAAAGCGGTCGCCGAGCCTCCTCCGGACGGATCACGCGGTCAGTCTAGCCAGCCCAGTCAAGGGAATACCCGGCGAAGCCGGGGGAGGGGGTGAGCGAAGGCTACTATCTCTCCCCCGCCTGGTCGGGGGAGTACCCGGCGAAGCCGGGGGAGGGGGGAGCTTCTTCACAGGCAACCTTTACACAAGCCCGCCCTCAGTTAATGGTGGCGTCGGTGGGCGGTGACGTCGGGCTGCAAGACGGCTACGAAAGAGCATGACCGGGATCGAGCTATTGCTCTGGTCGCGACTCCGCGGTCATCAGCTCGGCAGCCACAAGTTTCGCCGACAGGTACCGCTCGGCCCATTTGTCGTCGACTTCGCTTGCTATGCATCACGGCTGGTGGTTGAAGTCGACGGGCCAGCGCACGAGGCATCCATGCGAGAGGACGCACTTCGCGACGTCTATCTCGGGAGCTGTGGTTTCCGGGTGCTCCGATTCTCCGCAGACGACGTTCTCCAAAGGCTTGACGACGTGCTCGCAACGATCCTCCGCGAATGCTCGTGGGAGAGTTGAGCATCCCTCCTCGATCCCCCTCCCCCGGCTTTGCCGGGTACTCCCCCGACCGGGCGGGGGAGAGTTAGTAGCCTTCGCGCACACCCCCTCCCCCCGGCTTCGCCGGGTACTCGCCCGACCGGGCGGGGGAGAGATGTAGAGATTTAGCCGCCGATTTGGGACATGCTCTTGGCCGGCCTTACGAAGCCGTCCTGGTTGATCAGGTGGCCCTCCTCCTTTAGCCAGACGGCTCCCTCGATCACCTGTGCCAGGTGGTCGTCGGAGGCACCCCCACGCATCAGGTCGCGCAGCGGCGTCTCGTGGAGCGAGAACAGACACGTGCGCAGCCCGCCCTCGGCGGTCAGCCGGACCCGGTTGCAGGTCGTGCAGAAGGCCTGTGAGACCGACGAGATGAAGCCGACCCCACCGGGGGCACCGTCGGCGAAACGGAAGTTGGTCGAGGGGCCTGGGCGGTCGACGCCCCTCGGCGTCAGCGGGAAAAGGTCCTCGATCTGTTCCTGGATGCGCCGGCTGGGAACGACCAGCTCGTTGGACCAGATGTGGTCGCCATCGAGCGGCATGAACTCAATGAAGCGCACCTCGTAACCCTTCTCACGGGCCAGCCGGGCGAAGTCGGTCACCTCGTCATCGTTGGTTCCCTTCATCACGACCATGTTCAGCTTGATGGGCCGCAGCCCGGCCGCCTCAGCGGCCCTGATCCCGTCCATGGTCCTGGCGAATGCCTCGACGCGTGCGATTTCGCGAAACCGGTCCATGTGGAGCGTGTCCAGCGAGATGTTGATCCGCTTGAGCCCCGCCTCAGCCAGCAGCTTCGCTTTCTCTCGTAGCAACACACCGTTTGTGGTCATCGTGATGTCCAGGGTGGCGTCGAGGTCGTTGATCATGGCGACCAGCTCTTCGAGCCGGTGGCGTACCAGTGGCTCGCCGCCGGTCAGGCGAATCGTGCGGACGCCATAGCGCTGGACGAACAGGCGAGCCAGCCGGTGGATCTCTTCGAAGCGCAGGATGTCCTCCCGCGCCAGCCACTTCAATCCCTCTGCCGGCATGCAATAGACACAGCGGAAGTTGCAGCGGTCTGTGACCGAGATCCGGAGGTCGTCCGCAATCCGGCCGTAGCTGTCCCAGAGCTTCGAACCCCTGCCCGGGCCCATATGCCGGATGATACCTGTCATGGAGTACGAGAACGTCCTGGTCGACCTGGACGGCCCGGTCGGGGTGGTGACTCTCAATCGACCGCGGGTTCTGAATGCCCTCAGCCCTGTACTTGTCGGGGAGCTGAATGATGCTCTCGGCCGCCTGGACGCAGATCCCGAGGTGCGGGCGGCGGTGCTGACGGGTGGGCCGAGGGTGTTCGCTGCCGGCGCGGATATCGGCGACATGTCGGAGCGCTCGCCCGTCGAGCAGCTCCAGCGCGACCAGACCGGCCGCTGGGGGCCGGTGGCCGCCTTCACGAAGCCCCTGATCGCCGCGGTCAACGGCTATGCACTTGGCGGTGGCTGCGAGCTCGCGCTGATGTGCGACCTGATCGTCGCGGGCGACAGCGCCCGTTTCGGCCAGCCCGAGATCAACCTGGGCATCATTCCAGGAGCCGGCGGCACGCAGCGGTGGCCGCGGACGGTCGGCAAGTACGTGGCGATGGAGGTGAACCTGGGCGGGGCGCCGATCACCGCTCAGCGCGCTTATCAGCTGGGCCTCGTCAACAAAGTGGTCCCGGCCGAGGTAACGATCGAGGTGGCCCGAGGGATCGCCCACCAGCTTGCGGCCAAGGCGCCGGTCGCGCTGCGGCTGGCCAAGGAGTCGGTGAACCGGGCGCTGGAGACGTCGCTCCAGGAGGGCCTGGCGGTGGAGCGGAAGAACTTCTACTTTCTCTTCGCAACCGAGGATCAGAAGGAGGGCATGCGCGCGTTCCTGGAGAAGCGCAAGGCCCAGTTCGCGGGGCGCTGACGATGGCCGAGGCAAAGACGGCAGTGGAAGTAGTGAGGTACACCGTCGAGAACGGCGTGGCCTGGATCAGGCTCAACAGGCCAGAGACCATGAACGCCGTGAACGGCGCGCTGCGCCGGGCGCTGGCAGACTCGGTCAAGCAGGCTGACCGCGACGAGGCCGTCAAGGTCGTTGTGGTGACCGGCGAGGGACGGGCCTTCTGCGCGGGCGCGGACGTGCGCGAGTTCCAAAGCCGCGAGGGCGCCCTGGAAGGCATCCAACAGGACTATGAGTTCCTCCTCAGCCGCCTGTGGAGCATGGCCAAGCCCACCATCGCGGCCATGAATGGTGTTGCGGCCGGCATCGGCGCCTCGCTGGCCCTGGTCTGTGATCTGCGGTATGCGGTGCCCCAGGCCAGCTTCGTCGAGGCGTTCGTGAAGATCGGGCTCACGGTGGACGGCGGTGCGACCTGGCTCCTGCCGCGTCTGCTCGGAAGCGCCAAGGCGCTGGAGTTGTTCTACACGGGCGATCCTCTCAACGCGGCCGAGGCGGAGCGTCTCGGGGTCGTCAACCGGGTCGTCGAGCCTGAGCGGCTGGAGCCAACCGTCCGAGAGCTGGCCGAGCGTCTGGCAGCCGGTCCGAGCCATGCGCTGGGCGCCATCAAGCGGTCAGTCGGCTATGCGATGAACGCCACCCTGGAGGAGTCGATGGAGTTCGAGTTCCACCTCCAGGGCGTGCAGATGCGGCGCGTCGACTTCAAAGAGGGCGTGGCCGCATTCCTGGAGAAGCGTCAGCCTCGCTTCCAGGGTGGGGGGAGCGGTCCTCCAGCGTGATGAACGAGTTGCACGACGCGGTCATCGTCTCGACTGCCCGCACCCCGATGGGCCGCTACGGCGGCCAGCTCAAGGACGTTCGCCCCGACGATCTGGCCGCCCTCGTCATCAAAGAAGCCGTGCAGCGTGCAAGCGTTCGTCCAGACGAGGTGGCCGACGTCATCATGGGCTGCGCCAACCAGGCCGGCGAGGACAACCGAAACGTTGCGCGCATGGGACTGCTCCTGGCCGGTTTCCCGGTGGAAGTTCCTGGCCAGACGGTCAACCGGCTCTGCGGTTCCGGCATGCAGGCCGCGATCACGGCCGCCCGTGACATCCAGACGGGTGCGGCCGAGGTGATGGTAGCGGGCGGCGTCGAGAGCATGACGCGCGCGCCCTGGGTGATGGCCAAGCCCGAGGGGGCCTTTCCGCGAGGCCCGCAGACCACCTTCGACACCGCGCTTGGCTGGCGCCTGGTAAACCCAAAGATGGCGGAGGCCTACGGCACCCTCCAGATGGGCGAGACCGCCGAACGTGTGGCTGCGAAGTACGAGGTTGTCCGCGAGGTCCAGGACGAGTTCGCTCTGCGCAGCCACGAGCTCGCGGTAGCCGCCCAACTGGCCGGTAGGTTCGACGACGAGATCGTGCCCGTCAGTGTTCCGCAGCGCAAGGGCGACGCGATCGTACTGTCCGATGACGAGGGGCCGCGGTCGGACGCCTCCCTCGAGTCGCTGGCAAAGCTGAGGCCGGCCTTCCAGAAGGACGGCACCGTCACCGCCGGTAATGCGTCGTCGCTGAACGACGGGGCTGCCGCACTGGTCCTCATGAGCGCCACCAGCGCCCATGAACGCGGCCTCAGGCCGCTCGCTCGCTTCGTCGCGGCTGCCGCAGCTGGGGTCCACCCTGACTTCATGGGCATCGGGCCGGTGCCGGCGACCTATAAGGCGCTCGCCGCTGCGGGCCTGGACGTGGACGATATCGGCCTGGTCGAGCTCAATGAGGCGTTCGCAGCGCAGGCCGTCGCCTGCATCCGCTTGCTCGGTTTCGACGAAGAGAAGGTCAACGTCAACGGCGGGGCCATCGCGCTCGGGCATCCGCTAGGCTGCAGCGGCGCCCGGCTCGTGGGCACCCTCGTGCATGAGATGAACCGCCGTCAGGTGGAGTTCGGTCTGGCGACCATGTGTATTGGCGTCGGCCAGGGGATCTGTTCGATTTGGCAACTGGTTGGAGACTCCTCGTCCTCGGCGGTACGGTCTTTCTCGGCCGCCATCTCGTTGCAGCGGCGCTTGGTCGAGGCCACGACGTCACCGTCTTCCACCGTGGGCGCAGCAATCCCGATCTCTACCCGCACGTAGAGCACCTTCGCGGCGACCGCGACGGCGGCCTGGAGGCTCTTCGGCACCGGAGCTGGGACGCGGTCGTCGACACCTCAGGCTTCGTGCCGCGCGTCGTGCGCCAGTCGGCCGAGCTGCTGCGCGACTCGGTCGGTCTGTACGCGTTCATCTCCACGGGTTCCGTTTACCCGCTCCAGGGCCATGACAAATCGGAGGACGGCCCTGTCATCCGTCTCGAGGATCCCGCTACTGAGGATGTGAACCAGCACTATGGCGGGCTGAAGGCACTCTGCGAAGAGGTCGTTGCCGGTCTCTATGGTGAGAGCGCTCTCAACGTCCGCTCAGGGCTCATCGTGGGTCCGTTCGACCCCACAGGGCGCTTCACGTACTGGACGCTGCGGATGGCGCGCGATGGTGAGGTGTTGGCCCCCGGTGCGCCGGACCGGCTGGCGCAGTTCATCGACGCCCGCGATCAGTCCGAGTGGATCCTGGATATGGCCGAGGCCGGCCACGGTGGCACCTTCAACGTCTCTGGGCCGCTGCCGCCCGTCACGCTTGGGGAGGTCCTGAGCGCCTGCGGCGAGGCCACGCCGACCTGGGTTAGTGATCAGTTTCTGCTCGAGCAGAGTGTGCGTCCCTACTCTGAGCTGCCGCTCTGGGTGCCGCCCTCCGCGGGGACGCTCGTGATGCCGCTCGACCGAGCCTCGGCCGCGGGCCTGCGCTACCGCGAGCTGGCCGTGACGATCCGCGATACGCGGGAGTGGGCAGAGTCCAGCGCTCCGGTACCAGCGACAGACGCCGGCGGCAGGGTGCGTCAACCGGCGACGTTGACTGCCGAACGGGAGGCCCAGCTGCTCGCGCTCTGGCGCGAACGTGGTGGCTGACCGCGATCCGGCGGCGGTACGGGCGATGTTCGACAGCATCGCCCGCCGCTACGATCTGCTGAACACCGTCCTCTCATTTGGCACCGACGCTCGATGGCGGCGGCGGGCAGCCCGTGCGGCATCGCCCCCACCGAGCGGGCGTGCGCTGGACGTCGCGTGCGGCTCGGGCAAGCTGACCGGGGAGCTGCTCAGGCAGGCGACAAGCGGCCTGGTGCTGGGCCTGGATTTCAGCACCCAGATGCTGCGGGTGGCTGCCCGAGAGGAGCCAGGCCCGATGTACGTGCGGGGCGATGGCCTCAACCTGCCATTCCCGGACTGCGTGTTCGACGCCGTCACGGTTGCGTTCGGCCTGCGCAACTTCGTCCACCCGGAACATGGCCTGGTCGAGATGCGACGTGTGCTCCGGCCCGGGGGCCGAGCGGTCGTCCTCGAGTTCGTACGGCCGAAGCCCGGGCCAATCGGCGCTGCTTACCGGTCCTATCTGGTTCATGTCCTGCCGCGGGTGGGCGGCTTGGTCTCAGGCGACAAGCAGGCCTACCGCTATCTGAGCGATACCGTCGACGCCTACAGAACGCCTGACGAGCTCGCAGACCTGGCCAGGCGCGCCGGCTGGCGCGATACCGCCATGGAACTGCTGACCATGGGTACTGTGGGGCTGCTGACGGGCAGACGATAGGCCGGCGACATAGAACCCTGGGAGATACCCATTACGGGCGTACGGCTCTACCTGACGCGATCGACGGTGGAGTTCGCGAGGTCGGCCAGCTGTGGCCCGACGCCGTCCAGCGCGATCTCCTCGAGCTCGCGGAGCGCAGCGGCCACGACGCCGCGCGCCTCCTCGCCGACTCGTTCCAGCGCGCCAGTTGCCCCGACGAGCTCCTGCACCTCTTGTATGTCGCGGTCCTCCAGCGGTCCCGCCAACAGCTCCCGGACGCGTGCCCCGTACCGCACATCCTCGGTGGCGTAGATAAGCGGCAGGCTGACCGTGCGCTGCCGGATGTCCTGGCCCAACGGCTTACCCGAGCTGACGCTGTAGTCGAGGAGGTCGTCGGTCATCTGGAAGGCGATACCCAGGAGATCCCCGAAGCGCTGAAGCCGCTCCACCACACCGGTCGAGGCTGCGCCCAGCTGTGCGCCGGCCTTGCAGGCTGCCGCAAAAAGCGCTGCCGTCTTCCCGCGAACCACCCTCAGGTAGGCGGCATAGTCGCCCGGGTACATGCCCCGCAGGCGGACGTCGTCCATCTGCGACAGGCAAATCGTCTCGACCGCGTCAGCGATCGTGGAGCTGACGTCCGGGTTGCCCAGCTGGGCGATGATCCGGGTCGCCTTGGCGAAGTAGTAGTCGCCGACCGCCACCGCTCTGGCCGCCCCCTCGTGCGCGGCTACTGTGGGGCGGCCGCGCCGGGTCGCCGCCTGGTCGACGTAGTCGTCATGGACCAGAGTGGCGTGGTGGAGCAGCTCGATCGCCGCAGCCAGCGCGGCCGCCCGCAGCGGGTCGTCCTGGGTTCCGAGGCGGCTCGACAGCATGGTCAGGAGCGGACGAAGTCGCTTGCCGCCCGCCTCGACCAGCCGCTGCATCGGCTCCCGCACCGGCTCCGGGTCGACCAGCAGCTGGCGAGCAAGCTCCAGCTCCACCAGCTCCCGGTCCGGACGGTCGTGCGCGACACCACCGGCGTTCGCGTCGAAGTCTCCGTCCATCTGTAGGGCCAGCTGCCGCTTCCGTGGCCCATCGAGCTCGACAGCGAACACCGACTGCCACTGGCCAAGGACAAGGCGTCCGGCTTCGACGAGCAGCGTGCACGCGGGTAGCAGGAAGAGGTGGCGACAGTGTGCGTGGCCGTTCCGTGGCTCGCCAGGGCCTACACCCGTGCGGCGGGTCAGGTCGTCATGCTCGTAAGCGTGGGCGCGGGGCGCGACCCGTTCCAGCATCGCCTGGAGGTCCCCCAGAAGGAGGGGTTCGTTTTCGTTTACCGTCAGCCCCAGCGTCGTGTGCAGCGACTGAAGGTGGAGCTGCCCGTCGCGCAGGCCGGCGGTGCTGATCGCGTCCTGGAGGCGAGCGGTGATGTCCACGAATTCGGTGGCACTCGAGGTTGGGACGTCGAGCCGCAACGCTGAGATCATCTACGCCCCAAAATCGCGGCCACGAGAAGCTCGCGCAGGTCGCGTGCCGCGGGCCCGCCGGCGGCCTGTGCGGCAATGCGCTCGACGGCTTCGGCGAAGGCCACCTGGAGCTCGGTGTCGTGTGTGTCGGCCAGCAGGCGCGACGCTCTCGCCAGGCAGAGGTCACCCAGAAGAAGCCGGGGCGGATCCGGTGCCGTTCTGCCGAGGTCCTGCAGCGCCACCGCGGACTCGACAAGCGTTGCCGCCAGAGCCACCTCCGGACGCGCCTGATGGCGGAAGAAGGCGTAGGCATCGCTCATCGAGCCGTCCCACACCGACTCGAGCCCCGCAAGGTTCGCACCCACCTCATCGACCAGTTCAGAGACGCTCAAGGTTCGGGCCACACCGGTTCCAGCAGGCTGCCGGCAAGCTGGCGGAATGCGGAGAGGGCACGCACGCACGAGTCGTCGTCTCGCGTCACGACGTAGTAGAGGCCGAAGCCGAGGACCGTGTTCAGAACGAGGGGCACGAGCACCTCGCGACCCACCAGGAGCCGGATGCGACCGTCGGCTTCGAGCCTGTCGATCTGCTCCTGGATCACCTCGCGGTAGCGGGTGAAGAGCTCGGGAAGGTACGCCTGCAGGCGCTCGGTCCGAGGCGCCTGGACGAGCAGGTCAAAAGCTGCAAGCTGCATGTCCCCGAGCTTGCGAAGGGTGTCCCAGATCGACTCGACTCCCAGCTCCAGGGCCTCGAGCGGGTCGTCGAGACCGTTGCACGCCGCGCGGAGCTCCTCCACCGAGCGCGCTGTCAGGTAGCGCCAGGCTTCGACCAGAAGCTCGGACTTGGTAGGGAAGTAGTACTGCAGGTTGCCGATCGCCACACCGGCGCGGGACGCAATCGCGCGAACGCTCGTTCCGGCGTAGCCGTTTTCCAGCAGCGACTCCGCGGCCGCACGCACGATCTGCTCGCGGGCGCTAGCGGAGCCTGCGGCTACGAGGCTGCCGGTCATACGTATGTATGAGTGTAACCGGTCGCATCAGGTGGGTCGCTTGTCTCATATTGGAAGCTGTGCTGACACGCAATCAGGTTTTCCCTAACCGCGTGGCCGGCGTCATTCGCTCCGACGATCCCGAGGCTGCCTTCCACGCCTGCGTGGCCGCGCTGGAAGGCGGTATCGGCACCATCGAGGTTGCGATGACCGTGCCGTCATGTCTGGACATCGTCCGCGGCCTCGTGGGCAGCACGCTCGGCGGGTTGCCGGTGGGCGTGGGGACGGTGTGGGACGCAGAGACCGTGCCCAAGGCCAAGGAGGCTGGAGCCTCGTTTGTGGCGACGCCGGTGCTGTTGCCACAGGTGGCGGCGGCGTGTGCCCGCGAGGGCATCCTCTGCGTGATGGGCGCGCTGACGCCGACCGAGATCCACGAGGCCCGCAAGACCGGGGCGGACATGATCAAGATCTTCCCCATCCAGGCGGTTGGTGGCCCCGACTACGTCCGCTGGCTGCAGGGCCCGATGCCGGGAACGCCGCTCTGGGTCTCAGGTGGTGTCGAGCTGGATCAGATAGAGGAGTACCTGTCTCTGGGTGTCACGGCTGTGGGGCTGGGCAGCGCGGTGTTCCCGCGCGAGGCGGTGAGCAGAGGTGACACCGCCTTGATCACAATGCTCGCCAGGCGGGCTGCCACCGCGGCAGGCGTGGTCTGGGACTGAGGAGTCTCTCTCTCCCCCGCGAAGTCGGGGGAGTACCCGGCGAAGCCGGGGGAGGGGGGCGACTCTCTCCCGCGCCCGGGGTCCCCACGAAGCAGCTTCGTGGGGTGGGATGTCGGGGGAGTACCCGGCGAAGCCGGGGGAGGGGGCCCCGCTAGGCGGGCGACGCCCCGCGAGCCACCTGTGCTTCCCGCTTGACCACCTGCCCGCCTTTCACGACAAGGCGAACGTTGTCGGCTCGGGCGACGAGCTCGAGGTCTTCAAGCGGGTTGCCGGCCACCCCGATGACGTCGCCGAAGGCGCCCGGCGCCAGAGTGCCTGCCCTGCCCTCCCAGCCGGCAACCTCGGCTGCCACCGTGGTGGCGCTGCGCAGGCAGTCTGCCGGGCTCATGCCGAGCTCGTGCATCAGCAAGAACTCCTCTCCGTTCGAACCATGCGGGCCGACGCCGGTGTCGGTGCCGAAGGCAATCTTGACGCCGGACTCGATCGCCAGGCGGACACTGGCCTTGTGGTCCTCGAACACCGCTCGCCCTTTGTCTGCCGCCCATGAAGGCATCCGCCCCTGCTCAGCGTGTCGGATCACCCAGAGCGGTGCCACGAGGGTGGGGACCAGCGCGCGTCCTCCGTCCAGCATCATCTCGATGGCGTCGCCGTCGAGCCAGATTCCGTGCTCGATGGTGGCTACACCCGCACGGAGCGCGTTCTTGATGCCGGCGTTCGCCTGCGCGTGGGCCATCACCTTGCGGCCCTGCGTGGCAGCCTCCTCCACAGCCGCACGGATCTCTTCGAGCGTGAGGGCTGGGTGGTGGGGCATGTCGTTCGGTGAGAGCACGCCACCGGATGTGCAGAGCTTGATCCAGTCGGCTCCGGCCCTGATCGTCTCGCGCACTCGCTGTCGCATGGCGTCGACGCCGTCGACCACCGGGCTGGGCACGTCCGGAAGCGCTGGCGTGAGGCTGACCCCGCATGCGAAGTGATGATCTGTGTGGCCGCCCGTCTGGCTGAGGCCGGTCACGGCAACCTTGAGCCGCGGGCCGGGGAAGAAGCCGCGCTCGATGGCCATCTTGACGCCGGCCGGTGTGCCGGCGGCGTCCCGCACGGCAGTGAAGCCGGCTTCGAGAGTGGCTCTCGCCGCAGGGACAGCGTTCAGGACCCACAGGCTGGGCGGCGTCGCGAGCTGCTCGGCCAGGTCGCGGCCGTTACCGCGAGAGCGCAGGTGAACGTGGGTGTCGACCAGGCCCGGCAGGAGGGTCAAGCCCTCGGCGTCGACCGGGGTGGCGCCGGCCGGCACGGCAATGTGGTCGCGTGCCCCGCTCGCCACCACAACGCCGTCTTCTATGACGACCACCCCTCGCGGTGTGAGCCGCTCGGTGGCGGGGTCCAACAGAGCGTCGCCGAAGACGGCCGTGATCATCGCGTCTGCTTGACCACGTCGCCGCCCTTCACGACCAGCCGGACGTTTTCGGGTCGGGCCAGCAGTTCCAGGTCCTCCAGAGGGTCGCCAGGAACGCCGATCAAGTCGCCGAAGGCGCCAACCTCGAGCGTGCCGGCGCGGCCGCTCAAGTCCAGGACCCTAGCCGCCACAGTGGTCGCGCTGCGAATGCAGTCCGCAGGGCTCATGCCCAGCTCCTGGAGAGCCAGGAACTCCTCGCCGTTCGTCCCGTGCGGTCCTACCCCGGCGTCGGTGCCGAAGGCGACCGTGACCCCGCCGTCGATCGCCCGGCGAACGCTCTGTCTGTGGTCCTCTGCGACTGCGCGTCCCTTTTCCGCGGCGAAGGCCGGCATGCGGCCCGCCTCCGCGTGCCGGATCACCCAGCGAGGGGCGACGAGCGTGGGAACCAGCGCGCGATCACCGTCCTGGAACAGCCGGCAGGCCTCGTCGTCGATCCAGATGCCGTGCTCGATCGTCGTCACGCCTGCCCGCAGAGCGTTCTTGATGCCGGCCGCGGCCTGGGCGTGCGACATCACCTTGCGGCCCTGGGCGGCCGCCTCCTGAACGGCGGCCTCGATCTCGCCCGGCGTGAACGTCGCGTGGTGCGGACTGTCCCCGGGGGAGATCACACCGCCGGACGTGCAGATCTTGATCCAGTCGGCGCCAGCCCTGATCACCTCACGCACCCGATGTCGCATCGGCTCGGCGCCGTCGACCACGCTCTCGGGCAGGTCCGGCGAGGGGTTCCACATGACGCTCACCCCACACGGGAAGTGCTGGTCGGCGTGGCCGCCCGTCTGGCTCAGGATCGCCACCGCCAGCAGCATGCGCGGGCCTGGGAAGTAGCCGCGCTCCACGGCCATCCGCACCGCCACTGGCGTCAAGCCCGCGTCGCGGACGGTTGTGAAACCGGCGTCGAGGGTGTTCCGGCAGGCGACCACCGCGCTGAGGAGCGTCAGGCTGGGTGGGGAGGCCAGCATCTCGGCCAGGACGACGCCGTCACCCGCGATGCACAGGTGGACGTGACAGTCGATCAGGCCCGGGAGGACCGTGAGACCCTCGGCGTCGACATGGAGGGCGTCGGCCGGGACGTGCACCTGATCACGGGGGCCCGCCGCCACCACACGGCCTTCGT
>DATFWQ010000148.1:0-10264 GCA_035259145.1 Candidatus Dormiibacterota bacterium
GCCATCGATTCGGGCGAGTCAACGTCGGCCACGGTGTGCCACGTCGCGGCGTGTGCTTCCCAGCCGCGCGGCTGAACGCCGTATTTCTTGGCCAGCACCGCGACCGTGATCAATGTCTTCTGGTCCCCGAAGCCAGGCAGCGCTGAGATTCGCCGGGCCAGCTCGGCGCCGTCCCCAACGTCGCGCCAGACCGCGCCCGCGTCGCCACCGTACTGCTCAGCGATCACCTGGCAGAGCTGCTGCACTCGGCGCGCCATGTTGCCGGGAAAACGGTGAAGCGCAGGCCGCTCGCGGAACACCGCGTCCAGCCGGTCCGGGTCCATGCGGGCGATCTTGATCGCGTCGAGATGGCCCAGGCGCTGTTTGAGGTCGTACGGCCCGCTGAACGCCTTCTCCATCTTGACCTGCTGGTCCAACACCAGCCCGATCAGCAGTGCCAGCGGATCTGTGTCAAGGAGCTCGTCGGCCTCCGGCCTGCCTGTCCACGTTATCGGCATATGCGGACAATAAACCCAATGCACACCGATGGCGTCGCCTGGCTCACGGCCACCCAGATCGCCGAGGCGGTGCGGGCGGGGCAGATCGACCGGCAGGACGTCGTGGAGTGCCACCTCGACAGGATCCGCCGCCTGGACCCACGGCTGGCCGCCTTCGTCCACGTCAGCGGCTCGGCGTCGGCTGGCGGCGGCCCGCTGGGAGCGGTCACCATCGGAGTCAAGGACACCCAGCCGGTGGCGGGAATGCCGTGGACCTCCGGTTCCCGCAAATGGCGCGACCGGATCGCGGAGGTCGATGCCATCGTTGTCGCAAACGCCCGGGCGGCTGGAGCGGCGATCGTGGGCAAGACGAACACCCCTGAGCTGGCGGCTTCCGTCGGCACCGTCAACGAGCTCTTCCCACCGACTCGGAACCCGTGGCGGGCGAGCTCGACTCCGGGCGGCTCCAGCGGCGGCAGCGGGGCGGCCGTGGCTGCGGGACTCTGCACAATCGCCTTTGGCGATGACATGGGGGGCTCCATCCGCATCCCTGCCTCCTGTTGCGGAGTCGCCGGGCTCAGGCCGTCACCCGACGTGGTGCCGACGGAGGTCCCGAGCCCGATCCGCCTCAGCTGCCGCGGCCCACTGGCCCGCTCCGTGGCCGACCTGCGGCTTGGCCTGGCGGTTATGACCGGGCAGACCGGTCCAGTGCCGGTCCAGCGGCGCGGGCTGCGCATCGCCGTTGTCCGGGACACGCCCGTCGCAGCCGACCCCGCCTGTGCAAAGGCGTGCGAGCGAGCCGCGGGGGCGCTGGAAAGGGCTGGACACCGCCTCGAACCCGCAGTTTGGGACCCGATCCCTGTGGCTCAGGCGTATCAGGTGGTTCGCCCCGTCAGCCTCTCGAACATGCCCGGCGAACCGGGTGAGTACGGCGAGGCCGCCGGCCGGCTGATCGCTCGCGGCCGCGCCTTCACCGTGCACCAGTATCTGGACGCGTTCGTTACCGGCCTCAGCTCCGCACGGCTGCTGCACCGCATCCTGGAGGATCACGACGCGATCCTCACACCCACCCTCGGCCGGCTGCCGATGCCGATCGAGGAGGTGCCGGCCTTCCTGCAGGACGAGTGGTGCGAGTACACACAGTTCGTGCTGCCGGTGAGCTTCGCCGGCCTGCCCGCGGTCAGCGTACCGGCCGGACTGCACGACGGCCTTCCGGTCGGCGTCCAGGTTGTCGGCCGTTATCGACAGGAGTGGGAACTGCTCGACCTGGCAGAGCAGCTGGAGTCGGCGCCGGGCTTCGGATTCGAGCGTCCGCCGGGCTGGGACTGAGATCCATTGCTTACCGCCGCAGATCAACCGCAGATCATCTCAGCCAGGGCCGAGCCCGGGCTGACAAGCTCTTAAGCCCAGTTTGGCAAGCGGACGACCCCTTCCTCAGAACCGGCAGAAGTGATCGCCCGCTTACCGCTAACGTTCCTCGCCCTCCCACTGGCAGGTCGTGTTCGCGGTCGGGCTTATGCCTCCCTTGTCACAGCAGCCGGAGCCCGCATGCGCGCCGGCCCACCCCAGAGTGGAGCTCCGACCGGGAGCACCGGGGCACCGGACATGCTGTTCACCACGCCTGCCGCCGATGCATACCAGGCAACCGCCGCCGTGATGATGCCGACAATTCCACCGATCTGGACCACACCGCTCCCCGCTGCGTTACCCGCGAGGTTGCCGATGAAGAGCAGGATCTCAGTCAGCTCCAGGGTCAGGAAGACGGCGAACACGGCAGTGTTGATGCGCGCGCTCCAGAACATCATGTAGGTGTTGAAGACGGCAAAGGAGAACAGGATCCATGCCAGCGACGGCGCGACGTCCGCAGTAGCCACCTTGCCGAAAACCACGAGTGCTACAAAGGCCGCGAGCCCCATCCAGAAGCCGCCGTACGTCCCAAAAGCGGTTGCACCGAACGTGTTGCGGTTACGGAACTCCCACATGCCCGCCATGAACTGTGCCAGGCCGCCATAAAAGATGGCGAATCCGAAAAAGGCGAGCAGCGGTGTGCGGGCGCCTCCGAACGCGTTGTGCATGCTCAGTACGAACGTGGTGAGTGCAAACGCGGCAAGCCCAAGCGGGGCGGGGTCCGCGACCGACGGTCCCGACTGTTCTTCAGCCATCGATACCTCCTCCGCGATATCGGGGCGACAGGGATTGTCGCCCGCTCTCACCCCTCCTGATACGCTGCTTGAACGCCCTCGCCTAGGGCTTGGTGGCGAATGGTCGGTTGGGACCGCCCAGCGGTTATCAGTAGAGGCTGAACGGCTTGGTTGCCAGACACTCCACATTGCGGAATCATCACGGCAGATGACGTGGGAGACTGCGCTGGGGGCTCAGGCGGGCCTCACGGGGCTGGCCGCACTGTTTGTGTACCTGCTGCTGCGGCGTCAGAGGCGCGGGTTCGGCACGCTCGAACAGCGTGCAACCTTGCGAACACTCGCGTTCGCCACGACCACGCTGCGCAGCCTGCGCCGCGGCTTGACAGGGGCCAGCGCCAACCGGGTGCTGCCCCCGGTGGCCGAGCAAGCAGGCGCCGCCGCCGTCGCCCTCTACGATGAGCACGGCCTGCTGGGCTACCATCCTGTCACCCCGGCGGCGGCCCAGGGCCATCGCCTGCACGTCGACGGCGAGGCCCCGATCGTCCTGGGGGCGCTGAACAGCGGCAGGCTGAAGCTGGTTCAGCTACACGCCCGCAGGAGGCACGTCGGCACCATGCGGGCGCCGAACCCCGAATGCGAGCTCCGTTCGGGGGTTGTCGCGCCGCTGATCGTCGGCGAGCGGCCGGTGGCGGCACTTGTCACGTATCACACGCAGACCCCCGGGCCGGCCGCGTTGCGCATCGCCGCCGACCTGGCTGAGCTTCTGGCCGCCCAGCTTCGCCTTCAAGAAGCTGACCAGCAGCGTGTAGCGCTGGCACGCAGCGAGCTGCGCGCGCTGCGTGCGCAGATCTCGCCGCACTTCATCTATAACGCACTGAACGCGATCGCAGCCTTCATCCGCACCGACCCCGACCGAGCCCGCGAGCTGCTTCTCGAGTTCGCCGACTTCACCCGGAGGGCTTTTCGAGAGCCGCAGAGCGAGTTCGCCACACTTGCCGACGAGCTGATCTACGTGCGCCAGTACCTACAGCTGGAGCAGGCCCGGCTCGGCGAACGTCTGCGGGTCAGACTGAACGTTGAACCCGAGGTGCTGAACGCAGCGGTGCCGACGCTGGTGATCCAGCCGCTGGTCGAGAACGCGGTCGTTCACGGCATCGAGGTGCAACGGACGGGCGGCACGATCACGATTCGAGCCGAAGACGAAGACGACGAGTGCCTCATCGCCGTCCAGGACGACGGCGCCGGTTTCGACGTGGCAGCCGCGACTGGGGACGGGTCAGGCGCACTGGCCAACATCGACCGCCGCCTGCGCGAGGTGTTCGGGCCGGCTTACGGGCTCTCCATCCGGTCGAGCCCTGGGATCGGCACTACCGTGCGGGTGCGCGTGCCCAAGTACCGGCCCGGGGTTCGCGCGTCATGAGCCAGCAGCGGCTGAACGTGCTGGTCGTTGACGACGAAGCCCCGGCACGCGACGAACTGGCCTTTCTGCTGCGTCAGCAGGAGGCCGTCGGCCGCGTCGCGATGGCGGCTGGTGCGGGTGAATGCGTCGACCTTCTCAGCCGCGACGGCTTCGACGCTGTCTTCCTCGACGTGCGCATGCCCCACCTGGACGGGCTGGCGCTGGCCAGGATGATCGGGAGAATGGTGCGGCCGCCCCTTGTCGTGTTCGTCACGGCCTACGAGGACCACGCCGTCGAGGCGTTCGGCCTGGCCGCGCTCGACTACCTCATGAAGCCGGTCCGGCCCGAACGACTCGGGGTGACGATTGGGCGCCTGGTAAGAGCTCAGGCGCTGGCTGAAGCGCAGACGGGCGCGCCTGCTCTTGACGACCGCATCGCGGTCAGCGCCCGTGGGCAGATCCGGCTGATCCCGATCAGCGATGTCAGGGTGGCGGTGGCGGACGGCGAGGGAGCAAGCGTGCTGACCTCGGACGGCCGCTATCACGTTCGCCAGTCGCTCCACGAACTGGAGCACCGGCTGAACGGGCACGGCTTTCTGCGAGTGCACCGCGGGTACCTCGTCAATCTGAATCACGTCTCGAGTATCGAGAGCTTCTTCAACGGGACCTACCTCTTGAAGCTGAGCGGGCTCCGCGACGTGACGGTCCCGGTCTCACGGCGGCACGCCGCCGATCTGAAGTCGGCCATCCGGCTGTAGGATGCTCCTCGGCTTATGGCCCTCGATCGCCAGTCAAGCGAGCTCCGTGAACTCCGGGAGCAGACGCCGGTGGGCGCCATCTTCCTCGGCTCCCTCATGCGACGGCAGCTGTCGCTGAGCTTGCGGGTTGCCGCGACCCTTGGAGTGGTCCTGGGAGTGCAGCCCCTGGTCGCAAGGATGTGGCCGGGCTATGGCGAGATCCATCTGCTCGGGATCCCGCTTCCCTGGTTGATCCTCGGGGTCGGCTCGTATCCAGTGCTGATCGCGCTCGGCCTCTACTACGTTCGCAAGGCCGAGACGATCGACGATGAGTTCAGCGATCTGCTCGAATGACAGCTCGATCGCCGCAGACCCGGCTGGTCCGACTCGAGCTGCTTGAGGTGGCAGGACAACCAGCACGCCGCGCTGCGACGCGTAGCTCCTTGTAAGCCTCCGCCCACGCGATGACCAACCCAGCCGCGGTCGCCGGGCTCCTGGCAATGTTGATCGCGACCGTGAGCGTGGGGGTGTTCGCCCGCCGCTTCGCGCGGACAACCTCTGACTTGCTCGTCGCCGCGCGCGCCGTGCCGCCCGCGGCCAACGCGGCTGCGATCAGCGGCGAGTACCTGAGCGCAGCCTCGTTCCTCGGCATCGCGGGTCTGGTCATGAAGTTCGGCTATGACGTCCTCTGGTACCCGGTGGGCTACGCCGCCGGATATCTGGTCCTACTGGTGTTCGTCGCCGGTCCACTGCGCCGCTTCGGCGCCTACACGATCCCCGACTTCGCCGAAGGCCGCTTCAACAGCCCCGGGTTCCGGCGGCTGGCCGTGGGACTTGTCATTGTCATCGGGCTTTTCTATGCGCTGCCGCAGATGAAGGCGGCCGGCATCACCATGTCCAGCGCGGCGGGCGTCCCCTACACCGTCGGGGTTGGTGTGATGGGAGCGGCGGTCGTGACCATCGTCGTTGCCGGCGGCATGCGCGGTGTGACCCTGGTCCAGGCAATGCAGTTCACGGTCAAGTTCTTCGCCATCACCGTGCCGGTCCTTGTGTTGCTGGTCCACTTCGGTGCGCCCGGCAGCATCTTCTCGGCCGTGACCGCTCGCCAGTCCGCGACTCTGCCCCACGAGACGGTTCTGCACGTTGCGCAGGGCGAGGAGTGGCGCGTCACGCAGGCAGTCGACATCCGTCTCGACCAGCCCACGGTGGTCAGATTGGCTCCGCCGGTCACCGGCACCCAACCCGTCTACGTTGGCGCTCCCCAGCCGAAGCCGCCGCTATACCAGGACCAGGTTGTCACCCTCGCCTCCAACGCCATCCTGCCGGCAGGGCTTGTACGCTGGGAGCAGTCAGCCGACGTCAGCCTGCCGGCCGGAGCGCCGGTGCCCTTTGGTGCCGCGACACCGCAGAGCCCGACCTCAAGCTGGCTGCGTCCCTTCGGACCGCTCGCCGGAGGCAGCGGTCAGCCGCTGCTGTTCACGTATTCACTGATCGTGGGCATCCTCTGCGGCACGATGGGGCTCCCCCACATCCTGGTCCGCTTCTACACCAACCCGGACGCCCGGGCGGCTCGCCGCACGGCCTGGCTCGTGCTTGTGCTCGTCGGCGTCTTCTACCTGTGGCCCCCTCTCTATGGAGTCATAGGCCGGCTGCACGCGCCACAGCTTTATACGGGCGACCTCACCGACTCGGTGGTGCTGCTCCTGCCCCGGCAGATCTCCTCACCTGTGGTCGGCGAGACTCTGGCCGCGATCACGACGGCGGGCGCGTTCGCGGCGTTCGCGGCGACCCTCAGCGGACTGCTGATCTCGCTTGCCGGCGCACTCGGCCACGATGTGTATGGCCGCTGGCTGCGACCGGGGGCGACAGGGCTGCAGCGCAACCGGGCGTTTAGAGCGGGCGCCGTGATCGCAGGAGTGGCCGCGGCACTCCTTGGACTCCTGGTAGAGAACTTCGACATCAGCGTGCTCGTCGGTTGGGCGTTCGCGATCGCCGCCAGTTCCTTCTTCCCTCTGCTCGTGCTTGGCATCTGGTGGCGGGGGTTGACCACCGCCGGCGCCGCGCTCGGCACCGCCGTGGGCGGCGTGGCAGCCACGCTCGCCATCGTTACTACGATGCTGGCGGCCGCCTCGCCATCTCTGACCGAGTTCCTGACGCACAACTCGGCGCTGGCGGTAATCCTGGCCCAGCCGGCGATCCTGACGCTCCCGATTGCGTTCGTGGTCATGGTCGGCGTCTCGGTGCTGAGACCGCGCGTGCCTGCAGGCGTTGCGGCGAAGATGGTCCAGCTCCACATCCCGGATCGGCTTGGCCTCCGGCGCGACTACATTCACGACTGACACTCGAGCAGACGTGCCGGCAGGTTTCAGAAGGCTGAAGCACTGAGGTTCACCCGGTTCCGGGGACGGGCGGGGTCCTGGTGACGAAGCGTCTGCCACCGAGAGCGTAGCGCCGTCACAGACAGGTTGGAAGGGGTGAGGGATCGCCGTCACATCCGGCGGCATCGGTTCGTGTTCAGTTTATGAATGATCATCTCGCGTCCCCCCGGCTGAATCTCCGGAATCGGGTGGCCGGGCGGTTTCTCCGCCTGGTCAACCCGCTCGCCCGCTGGCTGATCCCGGCCGGGCTCCCGACCGGAGCACCGAACGTGCTCCTCACGATGCGCGGTAGGCGGTCCGGCAAGCTTCGAACGGTACCGCTGGGACTGCTCGAGCTCGACGGTCGCTGGTTCGTGCAGACGACCTACGGCGAGACCGGCTGGGTCGCCAACCTTCGGGCGGACGGCGAGGCGACCGTCACCCAGCCGGGCGGCCGCCGGGTACCCGTCCAGGCTATCGAGCTCCCGCCCGAGGAAGCGGGAGCCGTGCTGCGGTGCGCACTCGTGCGGTTCCGGCGGTCGCGCGTCTTCCGTTCGCTGCTCGGGCCACACGCGAGGCCACCCATCGGCGTCCTCTTGAAGCTCCGGATCCGCATCGATGACACGGTCGAGGAGTACGCGGCCGCGGCTCGACGCTATCCGCTCTTCGAGCTCCGGCCGCTAGACGAGGCCGATGCAGGAGGAAGGAGCCCTACGCCGCGACGGTCACCTTGAGCAGCCTTGAGGGCTCGCACATCCGGTATCTCCTCGGGCTGAGGCGACCGGATCCTCCGGGTATCGAGGGGCGCCGACGGTGAAATCAGTCCAGCGACAGGCCGCGCAGCTTGTCCGGGTCGGCGATGATGTCGATCTCGACGATCCGCCCGTTGGCCACTGTGAAGGCCACGAGGACTGACCGCGCCGGATAGCGGACGGCAAGCCCCGGAGCGCCGTTGACGATCACCGGCTCCACGGTGGCCCCGACTTCTCGGAAGTTCCTGGTCGCACTCGCCACCGCCTGTGCACCGACGATCGGTGGTCGCGCGAGCGGTCGCACTGCGTTCGGGCCGCCGTCAATCCGAAGGACGACGTTCGGATCCAGCACCTCAAGGAGCGCCTCGAAGTCGCCCTCGCGTGCGGCGGCGAGGAAGGCGTCGACCACCCCTCGCTGGACGGCGAAGTCGGCATCCGGCTCCGGCGCCTCCGCTCTGACCCGTCGCCGGGCCCGGCTCGCAAGCTGCCGGGTCGCCGCTGGCGAGCGCTCAACTACCGGAGCGATCTCATCGAACGGCATCCCGAATACGTCGTGGAGCACGAACGCGAGCCGCTCCGGCGGGGTAAGCGACTCGAGGACCACCAGCAAGGCCAGCCCGACCGAGTCGGCCATGACTATCTCGCGCTCCGGGTCTGGGCCGGCTGCGGTGCAGATGATGGGCTCAGGAAGCCACGAACCGGTGAGCTGCTCCCTACGCGCCTTCCGCTCCCGCAGGGCATCCAGGCAGATCCGGCCTACCACCACCGTCAGCCAGCCCCGAAGGTCATCGGTCCCGCCCGGGTCGCTTCGATCGAGCCGCAGCCAGGCTTCCTGCACGGCGTCCTCGGCGTCGGATACTGATCCGAGCATCCGATAGGCAACCGCGCGCAGGTGTCCGCGGTGTCGCTCGAACTCCTCGGCCAGCCAATCGCGTCGCGTCACGTCGTCGTCCCCCCTCAGGGTTGTCATGAGGGGAACACGGATCGGATCCGTCGAGTGTGACATGGTCACCGACGTATCCTCGCCCTCACATCCGGCGGCACCGGTTCGTGCGCAGTTGGCCCTCGCGCTCCTGCGTCGTCAGACCGTCCTCACGCACGCCGTCGTCGCGCGCCGCCTGTCGGACCCAGTTCCGGACCGACTCGCCGGACACCCCGAGCTCGCGGCCAGCGCGCACGAGGGCCACGGCCTGGCGTCGGAACTTCGGCGGATACGGGGCTTGCTCCTCGGCATCTGGACATCCCCCTGCAGAAGCGTTCAGCTCTCCACGAAACCGGGCGAACTCCAACGCACCCGTTGGGCCAGGTGGTTGCCCATCCGCTCAAGGCCGGTGCGCAGGTCCGTCTCCCCCTGTGTGTAGGCCAGCCGGAGGAAGCCCGCTCCCGCCGGCCCGAAAGCCGTTCCGGGAAGCAGCGCCACCCCCGCCTCGGCAAGCAGTTCATCGGCAAGCAGGCGCTCGTCCAGCCCGGTGCCTTCTATATTCGGAAAGGCGTAGAAGGCCCCCTCTGGGACCTGGCAGCGTACGCCGGGCATGGAGTTCAGACCCTTGACAACGAGATCTCGCCGGGCGCGGAACCTGGCTACCATTCGCTCGACCGCCGCCTCGGACTCGGGCGACTCCAACGCCTCCACGGCGGCCATCTGGCTGAATGCCGCTGCGCACGACGATGTGTTGATCATGAGCGCCTCCATGCGAACGGCAAGCTCCCGGGGAGCGACGCCGTAGCCCAGCCGCCAGCCGCACATCGCGTACGCCTTGGACATGCCGTCCATCAGGATCGTTCGTTCCTTCATCCCAGGCATCGAGAGGATCGAGACGTGTTCGGCGCCATAGATGATCTGTGAGTAGATCTCATCAGAGATGACGAGCAGGTCGTGGTCGACGGCCAGACGTGAGACGAACTCGATGTCCTGGCGGGTCAGAACGCCTCCGGTCGGGTTCTGCGGCGAGTTCAGTATGAGCAGCCGCGTCCGCGGCGTGACCAGCCCAGCCAGCTCATCGAGGTCCATGCGGAAGCCTCGTTCCTCGCGGAGCCTCACAGGGACGGGCACTGCGCCGACGAAATTAACGAGAGATGCATATATCGGGTAGCCGGGGTCGGGATAGATGACCTCGTCGCCTGGCTCGACACAAGCCAGGAGGACGAAGTGCAACACGTTCTTGGAGCCTGGTACAAGGACGACCTCGGTCGGCTCGACGTCCACCCCCAACTTTCTGGCTGCGAAGCGCGCGACCGCCTCACGGACCTCCATGATCCCGCCCGCGGGCGTGTAGTGCGTGTAGCCGGCGTGCATCGCGGCGATCGCCGCTTCGGTGATGTTGTCCGGCGTCGCGAAGTCCGGCTCTCCGATCTCGAGGTGAACGACGTGCTTGCCAGCGGCCTCCAGACCCCGTGCTCTG
>DATFWQ010000149.1:0-22397 GCA_035259145.1 Candidatus Dormiibacterota bacterium
CGTCTCAGCCGGAGCCGAATCAGCGGCGCCAGCAAAGCTTCGTACTCGTCGGCCGTTAGATCGGGCCGGCGTCCCTCGACGAGCTCGCGATCGAGACTCTGGACCCTGCGCTGCCACTCAGGAGCCGTACGGAGCCCCAGCAGCTCCCGCAGCGCCTTGCTTTGCTTCTCGCTGGCACCAGCCACCCCTCCGCGATGGTAGCGCGGGCCACAGGTGAGCTTCGACGAGAAGAACTGCCTGGTGATCGGTGACGCTGGCCGTCAGCCCTTGTTGTTGCTGACGGCGGAGCCTGACTCCGGTTGAGCGAGCCACCGCTCGAACTCCCGCCAGCCTTCCCACTCGGCCCGGTAGCGTACCGCGGGCCCCGACTCGTCAGGGATGAACAGGCCGATCAGTTCGTCCGGCAAGGGGCCGCCAACGAACAGCGTCACGAGGTCGATCCGTTCAGCGAGCTGTGAGAAGACCCGATCGGGGTCCAGGTCACGGAACGCCGACTCCTCCCAGCCCAGCTCTCCGCCACCGGCTCCAAGGACTCGCAACAGCAGCCGCTGCCCACGGCGAGTCAGCCAGAGCGACTCGGTCTGATTCCCCACCAGGGCCTGAAGCTCGAAGTCCGCTTCAGGGTCCCTCAGCCGCTTGAGAACTGCCCTTGCGACTTCCGCGAGGGTCATCGAGCCACCCCGCGCTCGGCGGGCAGTCTTGAGCCGCGGGTGCCGCCCGCGTCAGCCGTCGCCGCCAGCTGAGCGTCCCGTCTTTGCCGCGGTGGGCTCATCGTGACGGCGGTAATAGCTGATCGCGCCGGTAGCTTCGAGGTCGCCGAGGTGGATGGCCTCGACGTCGACGACGATCTCGATCTGGCTGCTCACGACGACGCCATTGTGCGGCAGGTGGCTCTGCCAGGAGACTCCGAAGTCGTGGCGGTTGATGGCCGTCCGGGCCTCGAGGCCAATGCGCCGCATCGTGCCTTTGTTCTCATCGCCGAGCCAGAACGGGGTCTCCCACTGTCCCAGGTACGCGACGTCCAGCGCCACGGGCCGAGTGATACCGCGAATGCTGAGATCGGCGCTTGCCTTGAAGTGGCTGTGACCGATGCGCTCGGTGCAGCGACCCTCGAATGTGATGAGAGGATGGTTCTCCACGTCCAGGAAGTCGGCGCTGCGGAGGTGCGCATCGCGGTCCGGCTCGCCCGTCCAGATGCGGGTGGCGTCGATCTGCCCGAAGAAGGTCGACGCCAGTGGGTCGTCGAAGTTGATCTCCATCTGGCCGTGGATGTCTTTGAACAGGCCGCGGACCCAGGTGACCATCATGTGGCGGGCGCGAAAGCCCGCCTCAGTGTGTCCCGGTTCGAAGATCCACGTGGTCGTGGTCTTGTCCTTCGGAGCGCCGTTCAGACCGGCCATACGTTGATCCCCAAGGCTACGCAAACCTGAGCGAGGGCGGTCTCTTGAGCCCAAGCATCCCCCCGGATTTGCTGCATAGGAACGGGTGAGCACCAGTGATGAGCGCCATCGTGCCTGCCGCTGGCTGGATGCCTGTTGCGGAGACTACATCGAAGCATCAATGTTCTACAGTGTTTCCATCATGGAACGAGTGGGGATCCGAGACCTGAAGCAAAACGCGAGCGCCGTGGTCAAGCGGGTGGAGGCAGGCGAGACGGTAGAAATCACCGATCGTGGGCGCCCGGTGGCGCGCATTGTGGCGCTGCGACACGCCAGCACCTACGAGCGGCTGGTGGCGGAAGGGAGGATCACTCCCGCTCGGGGCCGCCTCCTTGATCACCGGCCGCTCCCTCCCATCCCAGGTCGGCCTCTGGGCTCGGAGGCGCTGGCAGGGCTTAGAGCAGGTGAGCGATAGAGCGGTCTACATCGACAGCTCGGCATTCATGAAGCTGGTGATCGAGGAACCCGAAACCATCGCCCTTCGTCGCCACCTACGCCGGCGGGCAGTCATTGTCGCGGCCGCTTTGCTTCGCACTGAGGTGCTGCGTGCGTCGATGCGGATCTCGCGGGCACACGTCGCTAACGCCCGCCGGCTCCTTCCTGGTGTGGCCCTGATCGAGGTCGATCGATCGGTGTTGGAGCGAGCCGGAGAGTTGACACCGCCTGAGATGCGATCCCTGGACGCCATCCACATCGCCGCGGCGCTCTCACTGGGAGACGACATCGAGGAATTCGTTACATACGACGGGCGCATGCTGGAAGCCGCCCGTGAGTGGGGGCTGGTCGTTGTGTCGCCCTCCTGAGGGCAGCCTTATCTCCCGGATTGCGATCACAGATGCAGCACGTGTCCGAGGCTGCTCAGCGGCGGATGATGGCCCCTTTCGTACCCCCCGTCAAGACGTCCTTGCCGTCCTGGTTCGAGCAGCGGACGTCGAACTCGATGTACGTGCGGTCGCCCCGATCCTCGACGACGGTCGCGGTGCAGATGCACTCCACGCGATCGCCGGTGAAGACGGGCCGGTGGAACCGGAAGGTCATCTCCTGGGCCAGGTAGTCGAGGTCCCCTCCAAGCTTGGTCGGAATGGTCGCCGTCAGGAGGCCATGGACGATCAACCGACCGTGTGGATCGACCTCGATGTGGTGGACCCCACGATCGTGTGAGATGCCCGCGAAGGCGCGCACGTCGTCGATGGTGAAAGTCCGAGCATAGGTGCGAGTCTCGCCCTTCCGAGGGATGTCACCTCGGGAGTGACCGTCCAGTGGCGTCGACACTCCGCTGACGAGCAATCATGCCATGCCGGCGACCAAGAGGCCCCACCGGCGTGCCGGTGCTTGCGACAGCTGGCACTGGTTCGGAGGCGGGCGCCAGGAGCCCGGCCGGGCCCAACCGCCACGCCTCACCAAACTCGCCCCGATCGTGAATCTGCAGTTCGGCTACTGGACCGATGGTGGCCGTCCCGACCCGAGGACGGCGGCCGCACGCTGCTCCCGCGCCCGGCGGCGGATTGCTCCCGGATCCGGCGGCTAGCGCTCGTACGGCGGGGTGCCGAATTGGGTTCTCCCCAAAGCATGCCGTCCGTGAGGAGGTTCCTCCCTCGAGCCTGCTGGGGACCAGCAAGCGGCTCGGCGTACCCTTCGCCCGATATGCAGGCCGTCGGCCGCCCCTACCCGCCCGCGCAACGCCTCGACACCGTGGACGAGCTTCACGGCCGTCTCATCCCGGACCCCTACCGCTGGCTGGAAGACCCGGCGTCACCGCAGACCATCGCCTGGTCCGAGGCGCAGAACCGCCTCTGCCGTGGGCTGCTGGACGCCCTCCCCGGCCGCGAGCACCTCCGCCGGCGCTACCGAGAGCTGTTTTCAGTGGGTTACGTCTCCGGACCGCACTGGCTGAGCCACCCGGAGCGCTACTTCTTCACGCGGCGGCTGGGTGGTGAGGAGCACGCCAAGCTGCTCGTCCACGAACCCGACGGCGGCGAGCGGGTGCTCATCGATCCCATTGCCATCGACCCCTCAGGAACCACGACCCTCGACATCTATTCGCCGTCCTGGGAGACGGAACTGCTCGCCTACCAGCTGTCGAAGGGTGGCGACGAGGAATCGAATCTGTACGTTATCGAAGTTGCCAGCGGCCGCCAGGTCGAAGGGCCGATCGATCGCTGCCGATACTCCGGCGTCAGCTGGCTGCCGGGCGGCGAGGCTTTCTACTACACGCGGAGGATCCACCCTGACCGGTGCCCGAACGGTGAGGAGCAGCTTCACCGCCGCGTGTACCTGCACCGTGTCGGCGGCGATCCCGAGCAGGACGATGAGGTCTTCGGTGACCGCCATGGGCGAGGGTGGTACTTCAGCGCATCACTCTCCCGACCGGATGCGCGCTGGCTATTGATCAGCGCCTCAATGGCCGGCACCAATCGCAGCGATCTGTACATCGCCGACCTGCGCGCCAACGGCGCTGTGACCCCTGTCCACGAGGGGATCGCCGCGAAGAGCTACGGCCAGGTGGCGCACGACGGGCGGCTGTACATACACACCGACCTGAACGCCCCTCGCGGTCGCCTGGTGGTCGCCGACCCCACCAGCCCCCAGCCCGAGCACTGGCGTGACCTCGTCCCCGAATCCGACGCCGTGCTCGGTGGATGGGACGCGCTCGCGGACGTGCTAGTCGTCGCTCATCAGCGCGACGCCGTCACCACCGTCGCGCTCCACGACCGCGAGACTGGATCGTTCCTCGAGCAACTCGAGCTGCCAGGGGCCGGCTCCGCGGCGGCCTATGGGCGGCCCCAGGGTGGGCACGAGCTCTGGTTCTCATACACGGACTACGCGACCCCCGAGCGCGTCTACCACCATGACCTCCGATCGCGCGAAACCCGGGTGTGGGCGGAACCGCCGGGCTGGTCGCCTCAGGCCGGCATGACCAGCCGTCAGGTCTTCGTGACCTCGAAGGACGGGACCCGGATTCCGATGTTTCTAGTACACAGGGACGGCCTCGAACCCGACGGCGGCCGGCCTCTGATCCTGACAGGGTACGGCGGCTTCAACGCCTCGATGGCCCCCGTCTACTCACCTGGGTACCAGGTGTGGGCGGAGGCGGGCGGTGTGTATGCGATCGCCGGCTTGCGCGGGGGTTCGGAGTACGGCGAGGAGTGGCACCGCGCCGGCCGCCGCGAGCGCAAGCAGAACGTCTTCGATGACTTCATCGCTTGTGCTGAGTGGCTGCTCGCCACTGGCTGGACCGACCGCGAGCACCTGGGTATAAGCGGCGGCAGCAACGGCGGCCTGCTGGTCGGCGCCGCTCTGACGCAGCGGCCGGAGCAGTACCGGGCTGTCGTCTGCTCCGCCCCGCTGCTGGACATGGTCCGCTACGAGCACTTCGGGCTGGGCTCGACCTGGAACGACGAGTACGGCAGCGCGACAGCTCCGGAGGAACTGGCGTGGCTGCTCGCGTACTCGCCCTACCACCGCGTTGTGGAGGGCCTGTCCTACCCGGCGGTGCTTTTCACCATCTTCGCGTCGGACACCCGGGTTGACCCGATGCACGGTCGCAAGATGTGCGCCGCGCTCCAGTGGGCGACCACCTCGGATCCGGCCGAGCGGCCGGTCCTGCTGCGAACAGAGACCGAGGTCGGCCATGGCGCCCGCGCGCTCAGCCGGTCCATCGAGCTGTCCATGGACACGGCATCCTTCCTGGCCAATCAGCTGCGGCTGGAGCTGCCCCCGGCGTGATCGCTTAGCGATTAGCTACAAGCAGTTCCAGCGAGTCGACCAGCCGCGGCCCGGGCCTGTTGAAGTAGGCAGATCCGTCCAGGACGACAACGCGGGCAGCGCCCACGGCGTCGATCTCGGTTCTGACCAGCTCCGCCTCCGCCACCGCCCGATCCCGGGTGAACCCACACGGCGCGAGGATCAGGAGCTCTGGGTGGGCAGCGGCGACGTCGGCCCAGGACACGGGGACGGACGCGATGCCAGGTCGTGCGAGCGCGTCTTCGATGCACGCCAGCGCGAGAATGTCGGGAGTCCAGTGACCGGCGCGGTACGGCGGGTTGATCCATTCGAGGAAAACTCCACGGACCGGCGCAAGCCGGCGCGCAGTCTGCGCAGCGGCGTCGATTCGAGCGCGAAGACTCGCCATGAGGGGCGCAGGGTCGGTACCGCAGACGGCGCCCAAGTCCTGGATGTCGGTGAGGACGTCCTCCAGTGAGTGAGGGTGCTGGCGAATGACCTGGATTCCTTCCAGGTCAGGTGCAACCTGGTCTGCTGTGACCGCACAGACCCGACATACGTCTTGCGCCACCACCAGGTCGGGCTCCAGCGCGCGAATGGCCTCGGTGTCAACGACATAGAGCGAGCGCCCCTCCATGGCGGCAAGGGACACCGCGACCTCGATACTGGCACTTTCCTGGTCCTGAAGCGTGAGCGTGGACCGCGTCACCATGGGTCGCGATCTTGCTGCGGCTGGGAAGTCGCACTCGTGAGTCACCGCCACGACCTTGTCGCCAAGTCCAAGAGCGAAGAGGGTCTCGGTTGCGCTTGGCAGAAGGGAGACGATCCTCATCGGCTCAGGAGACCACAATCGAAGCAGCGGACGTTCGCGCATGGTACGAAGAACGGGTGACGGGCGCCCGGCTCGAGCACATCGAGCCCATCTGGGGTGAGCCGCCGGCCGAGCTGGTGCACGAGTTCGTCGAAACGGGAGGCCGAGCTGTCGTCACCTGCGTGGATCTGAGCCGGCTGGACGCTTCGTGGCTCGGGCGCACAGTCGACGAGCGTTTCGTCGACGAGATCGCTGCCACTGTGGTCGATACCTGCGGTGAGAACGGCGAGTACCACTCCTTCGCGTTCCAGGGGGCCCCGTGTTCGCTCATGCGATCGCCTGGCAGCCGGGCCGGCTGCGGTCCGAGGAGAATTCAGCCAGCTCGACATAAAGCCGCTGTAAAGGCGAAATGACGAACCCCCTCCCCCGGCTTCGCCGGGTACTCCCCCGACGTCGCGGGGGAGAGTACGTGCATCGGCTACAAAATCTATAACCCAGGGTAGAAGTTTTTCTTGCACGGGCGTATAAGAACTCCTATGAGTAAGGATGTAGTAAATCCAGAGGTATTGACGGCCACTGCCGCCAGTGCCCAGGAGGCGATGGACACCGTCGCCGCATCGCGGCGCGGGCAGCCCACAGATGACGTATTTGTGGCACTCAAAGCTGAGCTCGCTAAACGGGCCGTGACTCATGCGATCTCGAATGAGGCGCTACGGTCGTACGCGGCTGCCATCGCCGTTGGCCGCGAGGTCATCCTGGACCCCGATGATCTGGAGGCTCAGGCTTAGCGGCCCCCGGGCGCGATCGGCTGGCGCAGCATCAGCGCTGGCCGAAAGGCTTCAATCGGTGAGCAGAAGCGCCGATTAACGACACTCGTGACGTTCGGCTCGCGCCAGCCCGCAACTGCTGGCCGGGCCGCTCCGTGGTGGTGATCAGGCCATGCATGGACGTGCATGTGGCGTAGGGTCCAGCTGACAAAAGACGCGACAGGCTCGACACCTGATGTGCGCAAGGCCCCTCAATCCTGATGACGGAGGTTCCGACGGTGGCAGTGCAGTTTGACCGGGACGGACGGATCGCGACCATCACGCTCGATCGGCCGGAGAAGCTCAACGCGATGGACCGCGACATGTACCGCGACATCTCCGACCGGCTGAATGAGATCGACCGCGACGACAGCATCTGGGTTGGCATCGTGACCGGGGCTGGCGACAGGGCGTTCACCGCGGGAGCCGATCTGGTCACCGTTCACGCTCCAGACGCCGAAGCCGATCTCGGGTGGCGGGCCTCGCGTCCGGATCGCTTCGATCTGGGGCTTGAGGTCCAGAAACCGCTGATTGCAGCGGTCAATGGTTACTGTCTGGCGGGCGGTCTAGAGCTTGCGCTCGTATGCGACATAAGGATCGCGTCGGAGCGCGCCCAGTTCGGCACGCCCGAGGTGAGGTGGAACCTGCTCCATGGCTTTGGGGCTCAGCTGCTGCCCCAGATCGTAGGGCTGTCTAACGCCATGTACCTCCTCCTGACGGGGCGCTTCATAGATGCTGCAGAAGCGCATCGGATCGGCCTCGTGCAGGAGGTTGTGCCACACGAGCGGCTGATGGCGCGCGCCTATGAGCTGGCCGAGCAGATCTGTGCCAACGGTCCAGTCGCCGTTCGCATGACCAAGGAGCTTGCACTCCGCTCGCGGGACTTGAGCACCGTTGACGGCATTCGCTACTACCAGGCGCTGCAGCGTTTGATCGAAGTGTCAGAGGACCTGGAGGAGGGGACGCGGGCCTTCGCGGAGAAGCGGGCACCAGTCTTCAGCGGTCGATGATGAGCCCTTTGAGAGGATTTCTTTCGAGCCTGGCTTGCCTCTGAAGTAGGATCGCATCGTGCCGCGGCTCAAGGTCGGCCTGGTCCTGCCCACGTGGTGCTCGCCGCCGGACCAGCTCCGTTGGCACGACCTTCTGGATCTTGCGAAGCAGGCCGAGGCTTGCGGCTTCGATTCGGTCTGGGCAACCGACCACCTTCTCCTGGAGAGCACGAACGCCGAGCTCAGGCGCCGGGCGGGCGGTGATGTACCGCCTGGTGCTGAGGTGCTTCCTGAGGGCTACATGGAGGTCTTCTCGACGCTCGCCGCGCTGGCCGCAGCCGTACCGGGGCTGGAGCTGGGGAGCCTCGTCGCGTGCACCGGCTACCGCAACCCGGCCTTGCTGGTGAAGATCGCCGACGCCCTCGACGAGATCAGCGGCGGCCGCTTCACGCTGGGCGTCGGCGCAGGCGACTCCCAGGAGGAGCACCGAGTCTTCGGCTTTCCGTCCGACAACCCTGTGGGCCGTTTCGAAGAAGCGCTCGAGATCATCCGCACGTTGCTCCGGGAGGGTAGGCTCGACTTCGACGGCAGGTACTACACGATCAGGAGCTGCGAGCTGCTCCCCCGGGGGCCGCGGCCGCACGGCCCTCCCGTGCTCATTGGCACTCTGAGGCCGAAGCCGAGAATGCAGCGTCTCGTCGCGCAGTACGCGGACATATGGAATGGCTGGCTCGCCTACGGCGTGAGCTGGCCGGAGGCTGTGCCCGCCGAGCGACAGATCATCGACCAAGCCTGCGAGCGACACGGGCGTGACCTCAGCACGCTCGAGCGCACCGCCGGGCTGCGTGTCCTCATGCCTGGCTCGCTCTACATTCCGCCCGAGCACGAGCGGCCGCTCAGAGGCTCGCCCGAGGTGATGGCTGAGGCGCTTCGAGGCTTCGCCGAAGAGGGGATCACACACGTCCAGCTGGCGTTCAGCCCAGGCAGAGTGGAGAGCGTGAAGGAGTTCGGCAGCGTATTACGCCTGATGGACGGTCGGTGACGCCCGAGCAGGACGCCCGCCGATGGAGCTGATCGTGGGGCGCGCAGCCGACAACGCCGCCGCCGATGAGAACTCTGCCGGTGCCGTCGGCCGGGGCCGTACGATACAAGTCCGCTGATGGCGCTTCTCGAGGTGAAAGACCTCCGTGTCTTCTACGCCAACATTGAAGCGCTCAAGGGAATCTCGCTCGAAGTCCACAAGGCTGAGATCGTCGCCGTCCTGGGCAGCAACGGCGCCGGCAAGACGACCACGCTCCAGACCATCTCGGGCCTGATCCGGCCGCGGTCGGGCGCGATCGTCTTCGACGGTGGCAGCCTCGTTGGGAAGCCCGCTCACGACATCGTCGGCCTGGGGGTGAGCCAGGTCCCAGAGGGTCGCCGCATCTTCAAAGTCCTGACCGTCGAGGAGAACCTGAACCTGGGGGGCTACCTGAACCGCTCACAGCGCGAGCTGGTTCGGCAAGGGCGGGAGCGCGTGTTCGAGATATTTCCCCGCCTGGCCGAGCGGCGTGGCCAGCTGGCCGGCACGCTCTCGGGCGGTGAGCAGCAGATGCTGGCGATCGGCCGGGCGCTGATGTCCGACCCCAAGCTCCTGATGCTCGACGAGCCGTCGCTGGGCCTCTCGCCGCTTCTCTCTCGGCTGCTGTTGAAGATCGTCCGGGAGATCGCCAACCGTGGCACGGCGGTCCTGCTCGTGGAGCAGAACGCGCGCCAGGCGCTTGCGATCTCAGACCGCGCCTACGTGATCGAGACTGGTTCGGTCGTGCTCTCCGGCCAAGCCTCGGCGCTGGCGCGCGATCCGCGGGTCCAGAAGGCTTACCTGGGCGGTTTCGAAGCGGTCACCACGTAGGCCTCGGCTCCGGGCGACCCAGGATCGCGCGCTCACCCCGCCGTGACTGTGGCGAGCTGGCCGGTTAGGGTGTGGTCGAAAAAGATGGCGGATCGGATGAAGGGCCTGTCGGTTGTGCTCAGCGGCGCGACCGAGGGGATCGGCCTCGCTACCGCGCGCCTGCTCAAAGCCGAGGGCGCCAGCCTGGTTCTGGTCGCGCGGCGCCCGGAGCCCGGACGCCTGCTGGTCGAGGAACTTGGGGCAGCCCGGGCGCGCTTCGTCCCCGGTGACGTAGCGGAGGAGGGAACCGCTGCCGCGGCAGTGCAGGCCGCCCTGGACGCCTTCGGCCGCATCGACGCGCTCGTCAACAACGCTGCCATGGACTACACGTCCGACCTCCTCGAGACCCCGGTCGCGGACGTCCGACGGGTGCTGGACGTCGATCTAGTCGGCGCCCTGCTGCTGATGCGCGAGTGCGCGCGCTCGATGCGCTCGACGGGAGGTGGCTCGATCGTCAACGTTACTTCCCGGGCGGCGTCGGTTGGGCTGGCCGGTCTCGCCGTCTACTCGGCGGCCAAGGGTGCCCTGTTGAGCCTTACACGCGCCGCGGCTGTCGAGTGGGCACCCTACAAGATCCGCGTCAACGCAGTCGCGCCCGGCGCCACCGACACGCCCCTCATGCGAGCCTCGTTCCAGCGCCACCCGGACCCTGAAGCCCGGAGGCGGGAGCTGGCGTCGCAGACGCCACTTGGCCGCATGGGCACGCCCGAAGACGTCGCCGCTGCGATCCTTTTCCTGGCTTCGCCCGAGTCGGCGCACGTGACCGGCGCCTCGATCCCGGTCGACGGCGGCTACACGGCCCGATAGACCAGTTCGCCTGTCATCCGGACGCTCATGAAGCGGCCGGCTGCCACCGCTATTTCATCGCTGGAAGGCCGGATGCGCTCCCAGACGTACGCTCCACCGACTCGAGCATGAAACGCAGCCCGATTCCGAGCGCCCGCTCGTCGATGGTGAACCGGGGGTGGTGGTGCGGGAAGTCCGACTCCAGCTCCTTGTTCCCGGAGCCGATGAGGGCGAATGCCGTGGGTGCCACCTGTGAGTAGTAGGCGAAGTCTTCGGCGCCCATCTCCGGCGCCACGTCTACCACCGAGTTGCTCTCGACCGCCGCGGCCGCGGCCGGCTTGAGAAACTCCACAAGCCCGCGGTGGTTCTCGAGTACCGGGCTCCCGTGCATGTATTTCACTTCGGCCGATCCCCCGTGGGCGCGGGCGAAGTGCTCGACCAGCCCGGTCAGCTCTCGTTCTATCTTCACGCGGAGCTTCTCGGAGAGCGTGCGCACGGTCCCGGTCAGATTTGCCGCCCCTGGGATGATGTTCGGAGCCGTGCCCGCATGCAGCGTGCCCACCGTCACCACCGCCGCCTCCAGCGGCGAAACCCGCCGGCTGACCAGCGTCTGCAGCTGGCCGACCAGGCCGGCGGCGATCATCAGCGAGTCGGTGGTCTCGTGCGGATAACCGCCGTGACCGCCGGAGCCGGTTACGGTGATCTCGAACACGTCGGCCGCGGCCAGGATCGGTCCTTCCACGAGTGAGATGACTCCGGTCTTGATGTTGCTTATCAGGTGCAGCCCGATCACGGCGTCGACGCCCTCGAGGGCGCCGGCGTCGATCAGGTGACGGGCTCCGCTTTCCAGCACCTCCTCGGCCGGCTGGAAGAGCAGCCGGACCTCACCGCGGACCTCGTCGCGAAGCCCGTTGAGCGTGCGAGCCAGGCCGAGCAGGATGGCCGTGTGGCCGTCGTGGCCGCAGGCGTGCATCTTGCCGCGCGTTCGCGACCGGAAGTCGAAGCTGTTCTGCTCGTCGATCGGAAGGCCGTCAAGGTCGCAGCGGAGCGCCACCGTCGGTCCTGGGTGCTTGCCACGCAGGTGGCCGACGAGCCCGGTCCGAAGCGGACGGTCGTACGGAATGCCCCACCGGTCGAGCATGCCGGCCACGTACTCGGTGGTCTCGAACTCCTCGAAGCTGAGCTCCGGACTCTGGTGGAGATGGCGCCGCCAGCGGACCAGGTCCGCCTCGGTGTCGTCGTCGACGTGCTCAGCCCAGTCCATGAGTGCAAAGCGTAGTCGCGATAATCGCTGGGAAAAGGAGGCGCAGATGACCGAGACGGCATTCATCTACGGTGGCACGCCCACCCTCTTCAGCCGGCCGCTGGCTCGAAGCCCTGAAGACCTGGAAGGCGCTGACATCGCCTTTCTGGGAGTGCCGTGGCGGGCGCCCAACCCGGCCGGGCGATCCTCGATCAACTACGAAGGCAGCCTGCTCACCCCGACTTACTTTCGGTCCAACTCGGTCAGCTTCGGCGGCTTCCTGCCGGAGCTGGAGGTGGACGTCTTCGACCACTTCAAGATGGTCGACGTGGGCGACGCCGACGTTGTCGCAGACATGGGCACCTCCCTGGCCAACGTCGAAAAGCGGGTCGGGGAGGCGGTCCAAGCGGGCTGCATGATGGTCACGATTGGAGGAAACTCAGGCGTCAGCACCTACCCGGTCCTGAAGGCCATCGCCGCCGCGGCGCCGGGTCCGACGGCCGTCCTCAACCTTGACGCCCACCATGACAACGAGCGCGGCGAATGGGAGGAGGACGACCCTCGCAACCCGCGCTGGGCATCGAGCTGGGCCCGCCGAATCCTGGGCCTGCCGGGCGTGGACCCCGGGCGCTATTTCCACTTCGGCTTGCGGGGTGCCGTCAACGACAAGGACACATTCGTCAGGTTCACCGAGCGCGGCGTGAAGCGCGAGAACATCCTGACCTACCGCGACCTCAAGCTGGCCCGCAAGCAGGGCTTCGACGGCTGGGCCGAACAGCTCGCGTGGAAGATCACCGACGGCGCCGCCAAGGTCTGGATCTGCGTCGACCCGGACGTGCTGAACGTGGGCAGCAATCCCGACTTCGGGGACGAGCCCCTCGGCCCGACAAACGAGGAGGTGATCGAGCTCTTCCACCAGGTCGGCCGCTACGCCGGCCGCCGGTGCTTCGGCGGGATCAGCTTCGGCGCCGTTCCCTTCACGGCCACCTCCCTCCACTACGTCTGCTACTACTTCATCCTCTACGCGCTGGCAGGCGTGGCGATGGGGCGCGGGCGATGAAGCTGCTCGTCATCGGGGCAGGTCTCTCGGGGCTGGTCACGGCTCACGAGGTCCAGGACGCCGGCCACGAGGTGGTCCTCCTTGAGGCGCGCGACCGCGTCGGTGGCCGCGTCTTCGGCATCCGCGACGGTCTTCGGGACGGCCAGTACGCGGACGTCGGCGCCGAGATGATCTACCACGGGCAGGCGAACCTCACGGGGCTCTGTGAGAAGCACGGCCTCGAGCTGACGCCGGAATTCAACCTCGGCACCGAGGTCCCTGACATGGTCTTCCATGGCCAGAAGCTGTCGCGCGAAGCGAGCGCAGAGATCGCCGAGGAGCTGCGCGCCGCGATCAGGAACACTCCTCCCGGCTTCTACGAAACGGTGGCGCAGTGGCTCCGCCGGACTCGCGTCTCGGAACCGGTCGAGCTGCTGCTGACGGCGATCGCGCAGGGGACGCCGGCCTCCCCGCTGCGGGTAGCCGACGCCCAGGAGCTCAACGTCGAGCTCTCCTGGGGCAAGGGTTTTCGCAAGATCCGCGACGGCAACGACCGCCTGCCCAGAGCGCTGGCCGGCGGGCTGGACATCCGCCTGAATCAGCTCGTCCGCCTGGTGGCCTGGGATGGTCGCGGGGTCAGCGTCGAAACCGATCAGGAGACGTTCAGCGCGGACCACGTCGTGGTGACGGTGCCGGGGCCGCTGATCAGCGAGCTGGCCTTCTCACCCACCCTGCCGGCCGAGAAGGTTCGTGCGCTGCTCGAGATGCGGTACGGCAACGGGACCCGCATCGTCGCCCAGTACGCCGAACGCGACGAGATCCGGGCCGCCATCGGTACCGGGTGCTTCACGGACCGCCTGCCCGGCTATGTGATGGAACAGTCGATGCACCAGGCGGGCGACTCGATAGTCGTCAGCGGCCTGGCCGCCGGGGACGTGGAGCCTGCGATGCAGACCGAGGACCAGATCCTGGACGAGTTCGACCAGACCGTCAGCAGCGCGACCGGCCGGAAGGTTCGTCGGGTGTTCGGCTACGTCAAGAACTGGACCAGGGATCCGCTGACGCGCGCGATCGTACGGGCGCCGATCGGCGACCAGCGCCAGACAGTGCTGCCAGTCATCGCAGCGCCCCTTGGCGGCCGCGTGTTTTTCGCGGGTGAGCACACGGACGACCGCGTGGGGCCGGGCGGCATGGAAGGTGCGGTCAAGTCGGCATATAGGGTCAGCAAGGAGATCCTGTCGGCCTAGGGGTGCCGCCCGGAGGTAAGTACGAGTGCCGGCAAAAGGACCTTTCACGCGCTAAGGACAGGGCCAACCGCCCGGCACTCGGACCTTACTCAGGGGTTGCGGCTTTAGCCATCGTCCTCGGCACGACCAGACCCATCACCGCCATCAGCGCCGCGCCTCCAACCGAGGGCCAGAAGGCGGCCGTGATGGTACCGCCGGCATCGGCGATCCACCCCGCGACGATTGGGCCTGTGAAGGCCAGGAAGTAGCCCAGAAAGAAGACGAGCGCGGTGAATGCCGAGGCCTCAGTCTCGTCCCCGGCGACCATCGGAGGCAGGGCGAGGGCGGCCATGAACGTGGCCCCGCAGCCGAGGCCTACGAGGAAGCCAGACAGCCAGGCCAGCTCGACCAGGCCCAGCAGGAGGCCGAGCGATCCCACCAGCGTGATCACGCCCGCTGCGACATAGAAGCCGCTCGAGAGCGGATAGCGCCAGGGGAGCACGGTGACCAGCAGAAGCAGCGGCAGCGGGAAGAGGTTCACGCACAGGAACACCAGCGACGCATAGAACGGGCTCTGCCCATGGAGCAGGAAAGGCAGCCACGTGGCCGCCGTGAAATAAGCGATGTTCTGGAACGTGAAGAGGGCGAGGATCTGCCAGACGCGGCGGTCGCCGATCGATTTCAGGAGCCGGCTCGATCCGGGTCCGGCGTCGTCCCGGGGTGTTAGCCAGGCCCAGAGCGCGCCGCCGACCAGAGCCAGGCCTGCCCAGACCACAAAGGTGGCCCGCCAGGCGAAGAGGTGGTCCACGAGCGGTGTGGCGGAGGCGCCGACGGCGCTCCCGACCAGTAGGCCGTTGCTGTAGACGCCGCTCACGCGGGGCACGGACCCGGGGTACCAACGCCGGACCAGGACCGGCATCGAGGGCTGCGCCAGGGCGACGCAAAGGGCCAGCGCTATGGCCCCGGCGAACACCCAGAAGATCTGAGGCGGCAGGAGCCGGGCGACGGCCGCCAGGCCGAGAGCGATGCTGGTGAAGGTCACGGTGCGCTGCGCGCCCAGCCGGCTGCCGAGGACCGCCCCCGGGACCGAACCAAGCCCGAGCGTCGCCAGCACGACGGCGGTGAGCGCACCCGACGCTGAGTAGGTGAGGCCGAGGTCGTGGCGCAGCTCGGGGAGGACGGGCGGGATGCCGAATATCGCAGTGCGGAGGTTTAGGCCCGTGAGCCACATCAGGGAGAGCGTGACTGCGGCGCGGCGCACCGAGCGAATCGTACGGCCAGCCTCATCCGCGCTTGTTGAACGGAGGCGAGCTCTATGCTTCACGCGTGGCCAGCGAGACGTCAGACGTACTGATTGTCGGCGCCGGCATCGCGGGCACAACTCTCGCGCTCGAGCTGGCCAACTCGGGCCTGTCCGTCACGCTGCTCGATCGGCGGTACGTCGGGGGCGGCTCCAGCTCCCTGAACGCCGGTGGCGTTCGCCAGCAGTTTGGTCAGGAGATCAACGTTCGCATCGCCGTCAACACCGTCCGGAGGATCAGCACCCTGCGCGAAGAATTCGGCGAGGACGTCGCTCATCGGTGCGCGGGCTACCTCTTCGTCTACGCGAACCCGGACCACGAGCGAGTTCTCCGCGAGGCGGTCGCCCTCCAGAACCGCTGGGACGTGCCCACGCGGATGATCTCGCCGGCGGAGATCTCAGACCTTGTGCCCGGCATGCGGGTCGACAGTGTGCTCGGCGGCTCGTTCGGGCCGACCGACGGATACGTCGACCCTCGCGCTGTAGTGACCGCGTTCGGCCGCGCGGCCACGAGAACCGGTGCTCGAATCGAGATCGCGGAGGTGACCCGCATCGAAGCCTCAGACAGCCGCGCACGAGCGGTGATCGCCGGCGACCGGCGCTTCGAGGCCGGTGTCGTCGTCAACGCCGCCGGGGCCTGGGCGCCCAAGCTCGCCGCTCTATATGGCGGTGAGCTTCCAATCGAGCCCCTGCGTTCCGAGATCTTCGTCCTGGACCACGCGCTCGTGGGCGGCCGGCTGACACCGATGGTGCTCGACTACTCGCTCGGCCTGGCTTTTCACACCGAGGGACGGGGCCTGCTGATCTCGGCGGGCAGGACCACTCCATTCCCCGACGCCCCGACGACGGTGAGCCCGGACTCGGAGCACTTCTTCGACCTGATGCGGCGGCTGACTCAGCGCGTGCCCGAAGTCGCCGATTACGGGCTGGCGCACGCATGGGCGGGGTTGATCGAGGTCACGCCCGACAACAACCCCATCGCCGGCTGGACGCACCTCGACAACGTCTTCACCCTGGCCGGCTTCAGCGGGCACGGAATGTCGATCGCGCCCGGCCTGGCCACCGAAGCGGCGCGGCTTCTCCGCGGAGAGCGGCCGCGGCTTCCGATCGAAGCCTACGCACTGGAGCGCTTCAGCGGCGGTCGCGAGGTGGAGCCGGAAGCGATCTGGAGCGGGGCGCGAGTATACGAGCTGATCGACCCCAGCCTGGGGACGTGACTCGTGCCCCTTTACCCTGGGCCGGGACTCCTCCCCCCTACGAGGCTCGATAGAGGGTGTGGGCGGTCTTGCTCAGGATCTCGGCGCCCGTTTCCGTGACCACCACGTTCTCGCTGCAGCCGAGCCCGTACTCACCGGCCTGGAACAGGATGATCGGCAGATGCAGCGTCATCGCCGCCTCGAGCACATCGCGCGAGTTCGGCTCCAGGCTGAGATTGCCGCGCTCCGACCAGTTGATTCCCGTCTGGTAGCCCGCCCGGTGCCGGAAGACCTCCGGCCGCCCAGCCCGCTCGATCACTCTGCGCACGGCGGTGTCGACCTCGCCCGCAGTGACGCCCGCTTTGATTGCAGCCAGTCCGGCTTCAAGCGCCTCCTCGGCCAGGCGGTGCAGGGCTTCCGCGCCGGGGTGGCGGCCGAGCACGGCGCTCCTACAGAGCCCTGCCGCGTATCCGTTCTGGACGCCCGCCAGCTCGGTGAAGGCGGGGCCGCCCCTGTGCAGCGGATGTGCGGCCGGACGGCCGTGCGGTAGGCGGGTACGCGCGCCAAACAGCAGGGTGTAAGGGCGGATGCTGCCCCCCGCCGCCGTGATCGCAGAGTCGACCGCGTGTGACACCTCGAGCTCGGTCACGCCCTCGCGCAGGGACCGCTGGAACGTCTGCACCGCGACGTCGGTCAACGCCATCGACTGACGCATGGTTTCCAGCTCGCGCTGGGTCTTGACCGCCGCAACCGACGCTACCAGCCGCGTCGCGTCCACGATCTTCAAGTCCGGGAGCTCGGTCTGCAAGGCGGTGACGTCCGCGGGCGCCAGGTTCCAGCAGCCCAGCTCCAGGCCGACCCGCCCGCGCTCGAGCCCGAACCTCCGAAGCACCCCGGCCAGCGCGGAAGCGAAGTCGCCCTGCTGTGTGTAGCTGACGACTTCGGTGATGCAGCTTTCGGCGCGGGCTGCGTCCTCGTCGTACTCGCGGACCACGTAGGTCGGCGGCTTGCCGGGCGCCAGCACGAGCGGGAAGGGTGCGAAGTAGCCGCCATACCCGTCGTAGCCGCCCAGGTACTGCTGATGGCCGTAGGCAGTGACCGCCAGGCCGTCCAGGCCCGCCTGCCCCATGGCCGCGAGCACCCGTCGCTGCCGCCCCTCGTACTCCTCGCGCGGGAAGGGCGTGCCCGTGAGTGGGATGGGTGTGTAGGTGACCGCCATGTCGCTACCTCCGATCAGTCCGACGGGTGGTATCCGCCCTGCTCGTCGTGCCGCTCATCTCCCTGCAGCGCCGGCCAGAAGACGGAGACCGCCGTCAGGTCCGTCCTGGCCCGGATCTTGTGATGGTCGTTCTTGTCGAGTGCGTACATGACGCCTGGCCGCAATGCGTAGGTCTTGCCGGTGCCGAGGTCTACCACCTCGCCCTCGCCGGCGACACAGAGGTTCGCTTCCAGGTGATGCCGATACTGCAGCTCCAGCTCGGTGCCGGCCTTTACCTCGGTCCAGTGAAGGGAGTAGTTCATGCCGTCGTCGCGCCGGAGGATCCGCCGGCTCCGCCAGCCCTCCCCTGTCACGTCGCGATCGGTCCCGACCAGCTCGTCGAGCGAGCGGACGATCATGGCTCCGGCCAAAGATTAAGCCAGCCGCCGGAGACGGCGCGGATATGATACCGGTCAGGCATCTGGCCGGAGAAATGGAGACTGGGTGAGCCAGCAGAAGCCTGTTGCCGTCGTCACCGGCGGCTCGCGCGGCATCGGCCGGGCCTTTGTCCTGGAAGCCGCCCGGCGCGGCCACCCGGTCGTCTTCAGCTACCGCTCGCGCGAGGCCGAAGCTGAGAAGACGGTCCAGGCGGTGCGCGAGCTGGGCGGCCGTGCGAAGGCGGTCCAGGCCGACCTCGTCGACTTCGACGACATCGCCAGGGTGGCACACGCCGCGCAGGCCGAAGGACCGGTCGGCCTGCTAGTGAACAATGCGGGACTCGGCGAAGAGTTCACGCTCGAGCAGATGACTCGCGAAGACTGGGAGCGCTCGATTGCGGTCAACCTGACCGCTCCCACCTTCCTGGCCAAGGAGCTCCGCGAGTGCCTTATCGCCCAGCGGGGCGCGATCGTGAACGTCAGCAGCGACGGCGGGGTCGCGGGTTCGCTGCACGGCGCGCCCTACGGCGCCACCAAGGCGGGCTTGATCGGGCTGACGAAGACGCTGGCGCGGGAGCTGGCACCGCACGTCCGCTGCAACGCGATCGCTCCGGGACCGGTGGCGACCGAGATGTGGTTCTCGGTCCGGGAGGAAGTCCAACGCCAGGTCGTGGACCGCGAGATCCCGCTCAAACGGATCGCCCAGCCTGAGGACATCGCGAGGGCCGGCCTGGACATCTCAAGCTGGCCCGACGCGACCGGCATCGTGGTCGTGCTGGACGGGGGCCGCATCCTGTGACAAAGCGTCATCCCGGCCGCGGGTCGTGAGCTACTTCATCCAGTACACGATCAATGGCCTTACCGCGGGCGCTTTCTACGCCCTCGTCGCGCTGGGCTACACGATCGTGTACGGCATCGTCCGCCTGATCAACTTCGCGCACGGCGATTTGACAATGGTCGGCGCCTTCGCAGGCTGGACGATCCTGGTCACGTTCGGCCTGGGCCGGCTTCCGGTGGCGCTGGCCATCGCGATCGCGGTCGCGATAGCCATGGTCGTCACCAGCGTGATCAACGTCGGCATCCTTAACTTCGCTTACCGGCCTCTGTTCAATAAGTCGCTGCTGGCAATCCTGATAACCGCGCTCGGCATGTCGGTCCTTCTCCAGAACGCGGCGCTGAACATCTTCGGAGCCACCATCCAGCCCTACCCGCACCTGCTGGGATCGGCGGGTGTCGATTTCGGCAACGTGCGCGCGTCATACACGCAGATCGTCTTTTTCAGCATCAGCTGCGCGTTGATGGTGGCGCTCTACTCGTTCACGCAGTTCACGACCATCGGGGTGGCGATGCGCGCCCTGGCGATGGACCACGACGCAGCTCGCCTCATGGGCATCAACGTGGACAGGGTGATAGCGGTCGCATTCGTGCTCGGCGCCATCCTGGCAGCGGCGGCCGGGGTCATGATCGGCCTCTACTACACTCAGATCGACTTCTTCCTGGGATTCCTTGTCGGCCTTCGCGCGTTCACGTCCGCTGTGCTCGGCGGCATCGGGAACATCCCCGGCGCAATGGCAGGCGGCCTCCTGATCGGGCTTCTGGAGTCCTACTGTGCCGGATACCTGTCCGGGCGCTGGCAGGACGTTTTCGTGTTCGGAGTCCTGATCACCGTCCTGATCGTGAAGCCGACCGGGCTTTTCGGCGAACGCGTCGCCGAGCGCATGTGATGGTTGAGCTAGCCTCATTTCCCACGCTCCGCTCGCGTATGAGTGCCGGCTGGCGCAGGCTCAGCAAGCTGCCGTTCTGGGCCCAGATCCTGATCTTCGTTGCGATCGCGTCATTGGTGCCGATCTCTCAAGCGATCGGGGTCAGCACCGAGTACTGGACCTCAATCGGCGTCAGCGTGCTCACTTTCGCGATGCTCGGCATGGGGCTGAACATCGTCGTCGGCTACGCCGGCCTGCTCGACCTGGGCTACGCCGCGTTCTTCGCGATCGGCGCTTACACGACCGCCGTGATGACGGTCAAGCTCGGCTACAACTTCTGGCTCTCGATCATTCCGGCGATCGCGATCGCGGGCACGGCAGGCGCCATCCTGGGCTACCCGACGCTCCGGCTGCGCAGCGACTATCTGGCCATCGTCACGCTTGGATTCGGCGAGATCGTGCGCATCATGTTCACCAACTGGGACTACACGGACGGTCCCAACGGCGTCTGGAACATCCCGGCGCCGCTCGATCCCTGGCCGCCGTCGATCGCCGGAATCGACCTCAGCAACCAGAGCGCCTTCTACATCATCGGCGTCGGGCTCGTGCTGGTCGCGATCGTGGGCGCGCACAACCTTTCACTTTCGCGGCTCGGCCGGCGCTGGCTTGCGGTTCGGGAGGACGAGTTTGCGGCCGAAGCCGTCGGCGTCCCCGTCATCAGGACCAAGCTCCTCGCCTACGTGATGGGTGGCATGTGGGCCGGGCTGGCCGGGGCTTTCTTCGCTTCGCGCGTGTCGGCCATCAACCCCTCGAGCTTCACCTTCCAGCTCTCGGCCCAGGTCCTGGTCCTGATCATCATCGGCGGGCTCGGCAGCCTGGGCGGGGTGCTGGTCGGCGCGACCCTCGTCGTCGGGGTGCCCGAACTGGTGCGCTCCGCACTGCCAAACGTTCAGCAGATGCGGTTTCTCGTCTTCGCCGTCGTGCTGATCCTGGTCATGCTCTTCCGGCCCCAGGGCATCTGGCCGCACGTCCGCGGCCGCGACGCGCCTTTCGTCGGTCTCGAAGAGGAGCTTGAGAAGAAGGAAGCCAAACGCGAGTTCAAGGTCGAACCCGCCTTTGCACCTGGGGAGCCGATCCTCAAGGTCTCCAACCTGTCCCACAGGTTCGGCGGCGTGCTGGCGGTCGACGACGTCAGCTTCGAGGTCTATCGAGGCGAGATCTTCAGCATCATCGGGCCCAACGGCGCCGGCAAGACGACCGTGTTCAACTGCGTCACCGGCGTCCAGCGTCGCCAGCGAGGCGAGGTGGAGTTCAACGGCCAGTCCCTTGACCGTAAGTGGCTTCGATTCCGGTTTCCACTGAGGCCCCACGAGGTCGTCAAGCGCGGTATGGCGCGCACCTTCCAGGGCATCAGGCTCTTCAAGCAGATGGCCGTTTTCGAGAACGTGATGGTAGGCGCGTCGGTGCGCGAGAGAAGCTGGCCCTGGCAGGCGCTCCTGCACTCCCCCTCGGAGCGCCGGGATCAGCGGCGTGCGCTGCACGAGGCGCGCTACTGGCTGCGGTTCGTTGGGCTCGAGGGGGTGGCCGGACGGCTCGCCACCCAGCTTCCGTATGCCGACCAGAGGCGCATCGAGGTTGCCCGGGCGCTGGCCTCAGAGCCGATCCTGCTGCTGCTCGACGAGCCCGCCGCGGGCATGAACCCGACCGAAAAGCTCGACCTCATGAACATGGTCAAGGAGGTGCGCAAGCGGGGCGTGACCGTTGTCCTGATCGAGCACGACATGTCGGTGGTGATGAGCATCTCCGACCGTGTCGCAGTCCTCGACCAGGGACGGCTGATCGCCGAAGGTGCGCCGGCCCAGATCCAGACCAACTCCCGCGTCATCGAGGCCTACCTCGGCCGCGACGAGGACGAAGAGGCTGAAACCGCCGAGCCCGGGCTTGGCGCTCGAATCTGAAGGTGCTGCGCAAGGAGCTCGTGATCCTGGGCGGAGGCCTCGCCGGGCTCACTGCCGCCTACCACCTTCGAGACCTGGACCTGGAGGTGCTCGACTCCGCTGCTCACGTCGGCGGACGGACCATGTCTTTGCGTTTGAGCGAGAACGTCTGGATGAACTACGGCGCCCAGTACATAGCCGAGGACAGGCCCAAAGTGGTGGAGCTGGCGGACAGCCTGGGCGTCCCCATACAGCGCAGCGAGAGCTTCGAGGACTACTGGGAGCGCCTGCTGCCCAGCGATCCCGACGAGCGCACCGAGGCGGAGTCCAGCATCGAGCGGATCGAGGACGCCCAGTCCCGACCGATGCCGGCCACGCTGCCCGAGATGGACGACACGACCTTCGCCGACTGGCTCGGCCCGATGTCGACGGGCGCCGCCGCGTTCTTCGAGGACGTCATGCAGCTCATGAACTGCGCCTCGACGGTCGAGCTCTCCCTCCTCGGAGGGCTCTGGGTCTGGGGCGCCCAGCGGACCTCGCCCTGGAACACCCCCGACATCCCGCACCACGACCGCGGCGAGTGCATCGTGACTGGCGGCACCAGCGAGATCGCCCAGGCCCTCGCCCGAGCCGT
>DATFWQ010000150.1:0-4514 GCA_035259145.1 Candidatus Dormiibacterota bacterium
TCCGGCAGCGCGCAGCCCAGCCCGTCGCCGAGCACCCGATAGAGGTAGGAACCGATGGCAACAACCCTAGCGCCGCCCCGCCCCAAGGCCTACGACGACTCCTTCTTCAAGCCCATCAGCCTGTGGCTGACCACGACCGACCACAAGCTGATCGGGATCATGTACATGACGACGGGCTTCTTGTCGTTCCTGATCGGAGGCATCTTCGCCTTGATCGTCCGGATGCAGCTGGCGCAGCCGAACCTCAGCGTGGTGACGCCTGAGACGTACAACCAGCTGATCTCGGCTCACGGCGTGACGATGATCTTCTTTTTCGTGACGATCTTCATGACCGGCATCGCGAACTACTTCGTGCCGATCATGGTCGGGGCAAGGGACATGGCGTTTCCGCGCCTCAACCTGCTGGGGTTCTGGATGATCCCGGTCTCGATCCTGATCTACTACGCCGGCTTCTTCACGCCTGAAGGTGCCCTGAACGCCGGCTGGACCGGCTACACACCGCTGACGACGCAGCCGTTCAACAAGGGACTGGGCGTCGACTTCTGGGCGCTCAGTCTGATCATCTGGGCCATCAGCGGCATCATGGCCTCGACCAACTTCCTGACCACGATCGTCGCCCTGCGGGCCCCTGGCATGCGCCTGACCCGGCTGCCGCTCTTCGTTTGGGCGCAGATCTCGACCTCGATCTTGCTGCTGATCGTCGGCGCGCCGCTCGCCGCCGCCATGATCCTGCTCGAGTTCGACCGCCAGTTCGGGACGAACTTCTTTACGACCCAGGGCCGCCCGGTTCTCTACCAGCATCTGTTCTGGTTCTTCGGGCACCCCGAGGTCTACATCATGATCCTGCCCGGCTTCGGGATGATCTCCGAGATCATCCCCGTCTTCTCGAAGAAGCCGATCTTCGGCTATACGACAATGGTGGCGGCGCTGTTCGGGATCGTGTTCCTCTCGATGGCGGTCTGGGCCCACCACATGTTCACGGTGGGTCTGAACATCTGGGTCGAGAGCTTCTTCATGATCATGACGATGGCGATCGCGGTCCCGACCGGCATCAAGTTCTTCAACTGGATTGCGACAGCCTGGAAAGGGTCCATCGAGTTCACGCTGCCGATGAAGTTCGCCTTTGGCTTCATGGCCACGTTCGTGATCGGCGGCATCACCGGGATCTACCTCAGCTCGGTTCCGGTCGACACGCAGCTGCACCAGTCCTATTACGTCGTTGCGCACCTGCACTACGTGCTCTTCGGCGGCAGCGTGATGACGATATTCGCCGGCATCTACTACTGGTTCCCGAAGATCACCGGGCGCAAGCTCAGCGAGACCCTTGGCGAGTGGCACTTCTGGACCGTGTTCATCGGCTTCAACGCCACCTTCCTGGTCATGCACACACTGGGCCTGGAGGGCATGCCCAGGCGGATCGCCACCTACCCCGGCGGCTTCGGCGAGGAGGGCTGGGGAGCTACCAACGCGTTCATAACGGTGGCCTCGTTCTTCGTCGCGTTCTCGGTCCTGATCTTCCTGATCAACCTGGTGCGCAGCTGGCGAAGCGGCGAGGTCGCTGGTGACGACCCGTGGGAGGGCAACACGCTGGAGTGGGCCACGAGCTCGCCGCCGCCGCCCTACAACTTCGACCGGGTACCGCCAGTGCGCTCGTTCATGCCACTGCGCGACCTGCGGGCCGAGCGCCAGGCTCGCGAGGCGGCCTCCGCTCTCTCGTCTCGCCCTGAGGGTGAGGGCTAACTCTCAGGATCGCGCAGCCGGTCTTCTATAGCGTCCGCCAGCCGCGTGCCGAGACTGGGACGGTCGCGAACCGTCACGCCGCCCATGAGCGCGAAGGCGTTGACCCGCACCACCGGCGCTCCAGGCCCCGGCGGCGGCCCGGACAGCTTGAGTGTCTTGCTGCCCATCACCGCCACCCCTTCCAGCTCGACCTCCACGCCGTGCGGCACGATCACGTCCACGCCCCCCATGACTGAGATCGCGTTGATGGTGATGACCGGGGCCGAGATCGCTGCACCGCGGAGGTCGAGGTTGCAGCCGCCCATGAGGGCAACCGCCCAGCTGAGCTCGCCCACCCTCCAGAAGCCCCTCCGCTCCACCCCTCCCAGGACAGCGACCGACCACCGCACCGGGGGCCGGCGCACAGCCTGCGGTGGAAGCACAGCCGGCAGGTCGCGCGTGACTTCCACCAGCTGGTCTCGCGTGCGGGCGGCGAGGGCCCGGCCGATCCGCTGCGAGAACTCGTCAAGGGTCAGACGCCCGTCGACGGACGCTTCGCGCAGGACCGTGCAGGCGCGTTCACGTTCTGCGTCAGACGCCAGGATCGGAGGCTGAGGGCCCTCCTCCATTGCACGCCCATGGTAGGACGGCGGAGGAGTTAGAAGTGTGGCCGAAAGCCCCGTCCGGATCTTTGGGCCTCATGCGGCCCGTCTCCCTTGTCGCCTTCTGCGCTCCTCCCTGCGCGTATGTTCAATACGCTCAGTCCGGTGCTCGGCGGCTCCGTGGATCTGGACCACCTGAGGCCCAAATCTCTCGACCGGGTTTCCGGCCGCACCTCTAGTGCTCGGCGCTCTCCTCGTACGGTGCGGCCTCGGAGCGCCTGTTGATGCGATCCGCCTTCAAGACCCACCAGCCCAGGCCGACCACACCGATGGCGGCCACCAGGAAGGCAAGGCTCATGTACCCCCAGGCGGGAATCCACTCGCCAACCCATAGGTAGATCACCGCCACAATTATCGGGCTTTCGGTCGTAGGACGCTCTGGAGCGCCCCAGTTCCGTACCTTTACTGGCATCAACCTGATCGACCTTCTCATCATCGTCGCCCTGCTGATCGGGCTGACCAACGGCTACCGTCGCGGCTTCTGGCTCTCACTCACCCAGTACGCCGGGCTTCTGGCCGGCGTTGTCGCCGGTGCTGCTCTTGCCCCCGGCGTCCTTTCAACTCTCCAGCTGCCAGTCGCCGCCAAGCCGCTGGCGGCCGCCCTGGTATTGCTCATCTTTGGCAGCCTCGGCTCCACGCTCGGCTACATGCTCGGTGAGCCACTGCGGCGCGCGCTGAGAGGGCCAGGTCTGACCCGCCCGCCTGAGAAGCTGGCAGGCAGCCTCTTCTCGGCCCTGGCGGTGCTCTCCGTCGCCTGGTTTCTTGGACTGACGTTCTCGCGGGGTCCCAGCCCCGAGGTCGGACGGCTCATCCAGCAGTCGTCGATCCTGCGATCGCTCGACGTGCTGTTTCCGCGCCCGCCCGGCTTCCTCTCCAGCGTGGGCGGGATCCTGGCCGGGGTGCCGTTTCCACAGGCGTTCGCAGTGCTGGAGCAGCCCGCCCAGGACTCGCTGCAGCCGCCGGCGTCAGCCGACACTTCCGGCGTGGCGGCGGCCACCCGATCGGTGTACCGGGTCGAGGGGAGAGGCTGCGGCGGCCAGGTCAGCGGCAGCGCCTATCCGGTGGCGCCCGGCTATCTCGTCACCAACGCACACGTCGTCTCTGGCACGACCAATACCAGGGTGTCCCAGAATGTGGCCCGTCCGGGCGGCGTGCCGGCGACGGTGGTCCTCTTCGACCCGGGACGGGACGTCGCCATCCTGTGGGCGCCACAGGTCGGGGCGGCAGTATTGCAGACCGGCAATGGCCAGCGAGGCACCAAGGGGGCAGTAATCGGCTACCCGGGCGGAGGCCCGGAGTCGGTCACACCTGCCGTGATCGAGAAGAGTACGTCTGCAACAGGTCGTGACATCTACAACGATGCGCTCGTCGACCGCAGCATCTGGATACTCTCGGCGAGCGTCCATCCAGGCAACTCGGGGGGGCCGGTCGTCGACCTCCAGGGCAACGTTCTGGGCTTGATCTTCGCAGCCTCGAGCACCGATTCCAGCCAGGCCTACGCGCTCACCAACGATGAGATCGACTCAGACGTGCGCGCCGGGATCGGCCGCACCAGGGCGGTGGATACTTCCGCGCTTCGATGCGCGGTTTAGCCATAGAGTGTAGGAATTCCCCAGGCCCTTGGGAAATCCAAGGATTCGCCGCCTGACCGTCCGCGCGTGGCGCAACTGTTGAGCGATCATTGGCGCGCAGGGGTTCGGGCGATCAGAAGCTCTCGGCTTCCTCGATGAGCATGACCGGGATCCCGTCTACGATCGGGTAGCGGAGGCGGTCCGACTGGCACAGCAGGGCCAGCCCGTCTTCACTTAGCTCGATCTTCTGTTTGCATTTCGGGCAAGCCAGAACCTCGAGCAGCTCCGATGAGATCACGATGCCGATCGTAGCAGCATAGAAGGGCGATGCCGCGAACAGAAAGACTTAGGCGTTCCGATCGCTGCCCCCGCTCGGGGCGGGCGAGGAGGGCGAACCCTCCTCGCACCTCCACCGAGCATGGCTGCGGGGGTGAGGTCTATTTAGGGGGCCCGGGAACCCGTCCTTGGAGTCGCCCCCAAGTCCCTCTCATCCTCTCTTAAGCAAGGATCCCCGGGCCTGCCGGTCATCGACCGGACGCTTGTATTTTGCGACATCCCCCCT
>DATFWQ010000151.1:0-2164 GCA_035259145.1 Candidatus Dormiibacterota bacterium
CACTTCCTCAGACGCTTTCAGAGTGTTCCTGTTCTCCTTCGTCAACATCAAAAAACGGACGGCTGCCGGGCCATCCGCTCACGGACAACTAGTTGCCGGGCGTAGCCTGTTCCCCTCAGCCTGCCGGGTTGGCGAACCGGCGGGGTTCAGGCAACCCTTCTCGCGAGTGCGGATCTTACCAAAGCCGAAGCAATCCGGCTAGCCCTCAGTGGGTCGGCGAGTCAACGGACACAATGCCGGGGGATGGCGGCTTTTGGGCCCCACGAATCGGCGGCTCGCGCCGCACTGAACCGCTTTCCCTCTTCACCGCCGCCGCTCTGCGATCTCTTGCGCCAGCCGCTGGGCGAACCCCTCGAGCGACTCCGTCGACTGCTCGCCGGCTCGGTTGCGGACCTGCACAGTGCCGGCCTCCACCTCACGGCCGCCGACCACCGCCATGTACGGCACCTTCCTGGCCTGCGCCTCGGCAATCTTCTTGCCGATCCTCTCAGACCGGTCGTCCACCTCTACGCGCAGGCGCGAGCGTCGCAGGCACGCCGCGACGGAGCCGCCGTAGGCCACGTGAGCATCCGTGATCGGCAGCACCACCACCTGCAGCGGCGCCAGCCAGGTCGGGAACGCGCCCGCATAGTGTTCGATCAGAAACGCCATCATCCTCTCCATCGCGCCGAAGGCACCACGATGGATCATCACCGGCTGCTGACGCGAGCCGTCGGCGGCCACGTACTCCAGGCCGAATCGCTCGGGCAGCTGAAAGTCGACCTGCACGGTGTTGTTGGTGAACTCGCGCTGGTGGGCGTCGCGAATCTGGAAGTCGATCTTGGGCCCGTAGAAGGCCGCCTCCCCCACACCGATTTCGAAGGTTTCGCCTAGCGCTTCCAGTGCCCCGATCAGCGCGGCTTCCGCGTTTGCCCACTGCTGGTCCGTGCCGACGTACTTGGCCTTGTCAGGGTCGCGAACCGAGAGCCGGTAGCGGTAGTCCGTGACGCCCAGCGTCTCCATGAAGTAGCGCGCAAGCTCGATCGCACCGAGGATCTCCGAGTGCAGCTGGTCTGGTGTGCAGAAGATATGGGCGTCGTTGAGCGCGAAGGAGCGCACTCGGATCATGCCCATCAGCTCGCCTGACTTCTCCCAGCGGTAGTTGTTACCGATCTCTGCGATCCTCAGTGGCAGGTCGCGGTAGCTGCGCAGCTCCGACTCGTAGACGAGGATGTGATGCGGACAGTTCATCGGCCGCAGCTCGAGCTCCTCCCCGCTCTCGGAGCGCATCACCGGATACATCGAGTCGTGGTAGCGCTCCCAGTGGCCACTCTGCTTGTAGAGGTCCAGCCTGCCGACGACCGGTGTGACAACGTGCTGGTACCCCCGGCTCAATTCTTCGTCGATGATCCAGCGCTCAAGCTCCCGCCGGATGGTTGCTCCGTTCGGCAGCCAGAGCACCTGTCCGACCCCGGACCGCTCGTCGAGTGCAAAGATCCTGAGCTCACGGCCCAGTCGCTTGTGGTCGCGCTTCTCGGCCTCTTCCAGCGCGAGCAGGTACTCCTCCAGCTCCTGGGCTGAGAACCAGGCGGTTCCGTAGACGCGGCTGAGCTGCGGGTAGCGCTCGTTGCCCAGCCAGTAGGCCCCGGCCACCCGCATCAACCTGAACGCGTGGATGTCGGCGGTCGTGCTCACGTGGGGCCCCAGGCAGAGATCCAGGAAGTCGCCCGTCCGGTAGCAGCTGACCATCTCGTCCGCTGACGCCTTCTGGTTGATCCAGTAGAGCTTGTACGGCTGGTCCAGCTCCGTGAACAGGCGAAGCGCCTCTGCCTGACTGACCAGTACGTGCTCGAAGCGGTCGTCCCTGGCGATGATCTCCGCCATTGTTCTCTCGATGGGCTCGAGGTCGTCCTCGCTGAGCGGCCTCGGCAGGTCGAAGTCGTAGTAGAAGCCATTCTCGACCGGTGGGCCACCGGCGTACTTGGTCCCCGGAAACAACTGGGTAACGGCCGCGGCCAGCACGTGGGCTGTAGAGTGCCGAAGCATGTAGAGCGGGTCGTCCGAGACTTCGGCGTCGTACTCAGCCATGAACCGACCAGTATATGGACCACGTTGCAAGTCGACATCCGCGCCCTCGCTGACGCGATCGGCTATCCGGCCGCCGGCCTGGGCATTCTGATCGAGA
>DATFWQ010000152.1:0-16325 GCA_035259145.1 Candidatus Dormiibacterota bacterium
CGGCGAACATGAAGATGATCGTCAGCGCCGCGAGCAGGATGTTGAGCGCGATCTCGTTCGGCGTCTTGCGCCGGGAGGCGCTCTCCACGAGGCCGATCATCCGATCGAGGAAGGTCTCGCCGGGATTGGCGGTGATCTCGATGACGATCCGGTCGGAGAGGACGCGAGTGCCGCCGGTGACTGCGCTGCGGTCCCCGCCCGCCTCCCTGATGACAGGAGCCGACTCACCCGTGATTGCGGACTCGTCCACGGAGGCGATGCCATCGACGACGGTGCCGTCGCCCGGGATCAGATCGTTGGCCTCGCAGACCACGCGGTCGCCCTTGTGGAGCTGGCTGGCGGGCACGCGCTCTTCCTGTTCTCCGTCGAGCAGCCGGCGCGCGGTCAGCTCGGCGCGTGTCCGTCGCAGGGCGGCCGCCTGCGCCTTGCCTCGGCCCTCGGCCACCGCTTCCGCGAAGTTGGCAAACAGAACTGTGAACCACAGCCAGAGCGCCACCTGGCCGACGAACAGCTGAGTGCTGCCCGTCGCGCCCTGGAAGAAGCCGACGACGAACACGATCGTCGTGATCACCGAGCCGACTTCCACCACGAACATCACCGGGTTGCGCGCTTGCCACCGCGGCTCGAGCTTGAGGAAGCTGTCCCGGATCGCGGGGACGAGGATCTCCCGATCAAGGAAGGTGGTGTGCCTCCTGCGCCGATACTGCTGCGAGCGGGCTCTCTGCTCTATCTTCACCTCAGTGGGCAAGCTGGCCGGCGGCCAGCTGGAAGTGCTCGAGCAGTGGTCCCAGCGACAGCGCAGGGAAGAATGTGAGTGCACCGACGATGAGGACCACGCCTACGAGCAGCCCGGCGAAGAGCGGGGTGTCGGTGGCGAAGGTCCCCTTGCCGGCCGGCACCACCTTCTTGCCGGCCAGGGAGCCGGCCAGCGCCAGTAGCGGGATCACGAAGATGTAGCGTCCCAACCACATTGCGGCGCCGCCCATCGAGTTGTAGTACACCGTGTTACCGGTCAGCCCGGCAAAGGCGCTGCCGTTGTTGCCGAACTGCGACGTGAACGAGTAGAGGATCTCGCTGAAGCCGTGTGCCGCCGGGTTGAGGGGGCCGGCCTTGCCTGCGGGGAGCAGCACGGAGAGCGCGGTGAAGCCGAGGATGACCGCCGGCCCCGCCAGCAGCGTCAGCACGGCCATCCTGACCTCGCGCGACTCGATCTTCTTGCCCAGGTACTCCGGGGTCCTGCCGACCATCAGGCCGGCGATGAAGACCGCGATGACGGCAAACATGAGCATCCCGTAGAGGCCTGCGCCGACGCCACCTGGCGTGATCTCGCCCAGCTGGATCAGGACCATCGGCACCATGCCGCCTATCGGCGTGAAGCTGTCGTGGCTGGAGTCGACCGAGCCCGTGCTGGTGCCGGTCGTTGAGGCGGCGAACTCAGCCGAGTAGATGGGACCGAATCGGACCGCCTTGCCCTCCATGTTGCCGCCGGCCTGGGTCGACGTGCTGGCCTGAGTGGCGCCGACGTTGGTGAGCGCCGGATTGCCAGCCTGCTCGGCGCCGGCCGCAATACCGGTCGCGCCGACCAGGACCAGCGCCATCGCTCCTCCGATGGCCAGGCCCTGCTTCACGTTGCCGACCCAGCGGCCGAACATGACGGCCAGCCCGAACGGGATCCACAGCTCCAGGAAGATCTCGAAGTTGTTCGTGAACCCGTTCGGGTTCTCGAAGGGGTGCGCCGAATTGGCGTTGAAGGGCCCACCACCGTTGTTGCCCAGGTCCTTGATCACCTCCTGGGAGGCGAATGGGCCCACCGCGATGCTCTGCTGGACGCCCTCCAGCGTGTGAGCGACGGGATAGCTGGCGAGGGTCTGGATCACGCCCTGGGAGGCCAGGATCAGCGCTCCGACGACCGAGATTGGAAGAAGGACGTAGAGGATGGCGCGGGTGGCGTCGACGTAGAAGTTGCCGATCGTCCTCAGGCTGCGGCTGGCGATCGCCCGCACCAGCGCCACGGCCAGCGCGATGCCGGTCGCCGCGGAAAGGAAGTTGTGAATGACCAGGCCCAGCATCTGGGAGAGGTAGGACATGGTCTGCTCACCGGTGTAGTTCTGCCAGTTGGTGTTGGTCGTGAAGCTGATCGCGGTGTTCAGGGCCAGGTCCGGCGGGACCGGGCCGAACCCCATGGGGTTCAGTGGCAGGTGGTTCTGGACTCGGAAGATCACGTAGGAGAACAGCAGGCTCACCACCTGAACCACCAGCATGGCCACCAGATAGCGAACCCAGGTCTGCTCCCCGTCCTCCTTGATCCCGCCCAGCCAGTAGAAGCCCCGCTCAACCGGCCGCACGACCGGACTCAGGAAGACCCGCCGGCCGGTGAACACCCGGTGCAGGTAGGGACCGATGAACCAGGCGCCAACTCCGACCGCGAGGAACGTTATGACGACGCCGATGATGTCGAGCACCATGGTCAGAATCGCTCCGGGAAAAGGAGGGCCACGAAGAGGTAGATCGTGACGAGGAGGGCGACCACACCGGAGGCGATGTAGGCGGCCATCAGGGCAGCGCCCTCAAGGCTGCGACGTAGAGGAAGGCTCCGACCGTCAGCAACAGGAGCAAGCCGAGCATCCAGACGTCGAGTGGCATGCCTCGAGCCTAGGCAGCCGGGGCTCAACGAACCATCAACAATCTCGCGTAACCCGTTCCTCGCTGGTGGTCGGTGGTCCGAGGCGATAGCCGCGGCTGCCGGCGCTGACGATGATCTGCGGGTTTCTCGGATCGTCCTCCAGCTTCTGGCGCAGCCGCTGAACAAAGGTCCAGAGGTAGTTGCGCTCGCGCACATGGGAAGGCCCCCAGACCTCACGCAGGAGCGTCCGGTGGTCGACCACGGAGCCGGCGCGACTAGCCAGCTGTGACAGCAGGCCATACTCGGTTGGCGAGAGCCTGACCTCTTTTCCTGCCCTGACGACCGAACGTGCCGCGAGGTCGATGATGACGTCGCCGACCTTGACCGCGGGAGAGGGCACAGCAGCAGGGTTCGATCGCCGGAGCACCGCCCGGATGCGTGCGAGCAGCTCCTCCGCTCCGAACGGCTTGGCCAGGTAGTCGTCGGCGCCCATGTCCAGCGCACGGACCTTGTCGCGTTCCTCCCCACGGGCGCTGATGACGATCACCGAGGGCACCCGCCCTGGTTCGAGCCCGTCCAGGATCCGCCACCCGTCAACGAAGGGAAGGCCGATGTCGAGCAGGATCACCTCGAAGGCGCCCGCGGCCAGTGCGGCCAGCGCTGCGGCACCGTCCGCAGCCGCAGCCACCTCGTAGCCACTCCGGGCAAGGATCGTCTTGACGGCGCTTCGCAAGGCTGCGTCATCTTCGACGACAAGGATGCGAGGTCTCATGTGACTTCCGCGGCCGGCAGGGTGAAGCGGAAAGAGGCGCCGTCCGCGTCCGTCTCTTCCAGCGTCACGGAGCCCGCGTGAGCCTCGACCAACCCCTTGACGATGGCAAGTCCGAGCCCCGTTCCCACCTGTTCCGCCGCTCCGTCCTCCGACGGCCCGTGAACGAAGCGTTCGAAGAGCCGCGGCTTCAGTTCGGGCGCGACGCCCGGACCGTGGTCGCGGACGCGCACACCGACCAGACCAGGTCCCCCCGGGCCGATGCCGATCTCGATCGGGGTGTCAGGGGGGCCGAAGCGGTTGGCGTTAGCCAGCAGGTTGTCCAGGATCTGGAGCAGGCGGTCCCAGTCGGCGAGCACGTCTACGCCGGCGGCGGTCTCATCCCATTTGACCGACCGGTTCGGAGAGGTCCGGCGCAGCCGCTCGACCGCCGCTTCGATCGCGTCCGCCAGCCGGACTGGCTCGAGGCGCAGGTCTAGCGTGCCGGCTTCGATGACGGCCAGGTCGAGCATGTCGTCCACCAGCGCCTTCAGGCGCTGCGCCTCGCCCGCGATCGCTCGCAGCCGGCGCTCTGCGTCGGCCACAGCCTCGACCTCGGCCAGCGGTGAGGTGCTCTCAGTCAGGATCGTGCCCAGCGGCGTGCGCAGCTCGTGCGAGACGTTGGCGAGCAGCTCCCGGCGTGAGCTGTCCACCTCCTGCAGAACCCTGATCTGCTCCCGGCTGCGCGCCAGCGTCAGCGCTGCCTGTGCGGCGGCGGCCTGCTCTTTGTTCAACCGGGCGAGCTCCGCGTTGGTCTGGCGGAGGTCGCGGGCGAGGGCCTCCGCCTGCAGCAACGCCCGCCGCCGCTGAGACCCGAAGACACCGACGAGGCCCGCAGTGGCGGCGAAGGCGAGCAGGTTGACGATGTCCTGCTCATCGGCGATTGTCAGCGTGTTCACCGGAGGGACGAAGAAGTAGTCGACGAGCAGGAAGCTGATCGCGGCGGAGGCGAGCGCCGGGGGGAGGCCCCAGAGTACGCCGAGGACCGCGACCAGGCCGAGGTAGAGGAACACGTAGTCCCGTTTGGTAGACCCGCCCAGCTGGACGAGCGCGACCGTCAGCACCGCCGGCCCGGCCAGGGCGAGGATCCAGACGAGGACCTGGAACCGTGGTGGAAGTCTCATCCTTCAGACGATCATGGTCAAAGTAGTCGGCAAGCTGGAGCCTGCCCGACAGTCAGGTGTCGCTGAGGGCGCCCGCCCGTCGCGACGCGGGCAGGGTTGGATCGCGCAGGCCATCTGCCAGTTCCTCGTAGACCTCCACGGTCAGGTTCGCCTGTAGTCCTGATCGCTCCCAGCGATCGCGGCCAGGGCGACGTCTGGCATCTGCGCCAGCAAGCCGAGCATGTAGCATGCCCACTCTCGCCGCGATTCGACCATCTCCAGGTTTCCGCACTGGTCCTCGATGAAGTCGCGGCGCCTCTCTGGAGGGAGGAGCCTGGCAGCCACCGCCAGCAGCCTGCCAGCCCATGTCGCAGACCAGGGATCGTTCAGGGTGGTGGCCTCGATCTCGAGGACCCGCCGCTGGATCGACTCGATCGTGGCAACGAGCTCCTGAGCGAAGCGGCCTGCCTGCAGCAGCAGTTGCTGGGCGTGCGGGACGCTCTCGAGGCCGGGGTCCGCCGCAGCCTGGACGTTGCGGCTGATGACGAGAGCCAGGTTGCGAGCGTGGCCCCGCATCAGGCCGAGGTCGGCGTCGGGCGCGAAATCGAAGCCGAGCCCGAAGCTGAGGGACCTCTCAAGGTCGGTGGCCGTGGCTCGGACCCTCCGGCGATGGCGGGCAAGGGCACGCTTGGCCTCGGCTCGGCCGGGCGTGGGGGAAACCCGCGCTTGAAACACGAGGCCGACGTCACGGAGATAGAGGGGTGAGGCTGCACTTGCCATGGCCGCTTCACCGTCAAGGAGGCGCTTGATGTCACAGCCGAGGTTGCCCGCCAGAGCGCCTGCCCTCGTGCGGGCATCCCGACGAGCGAGCATGATCTGCCGGTTCATGCGAGCTCACCCGTGGATGCCCAGCGCTGGATCCCCGGGAACCTCTGCCGGACTAGCCTCTGAGCTTCGGTCGCACCCAGGCCGGTCAGCTGGTAGAAGCGACGTCGAGGCCGGCCCCTGCTGTGCGCTTCCGTGGCGTCTTCCCAGCGACTGGTCAACCAACCCCACTGTTCAAGCCGAAACAGGATCTGAGCCACGGTGCCACTTCCGAGGCTGGTCCGGCGACAGATCTCCAGGGCGAACCAGTCATCACGACGCGGCTCGTACAGGAAGACGTCGATGACCTGGAGGACGGGAATGGTCACCCTCTTCGGACCGGCTGTGCCTGAGCTGGGCGTCCCGCTCAACTCGTGGGGGTCCCAGGGGGGCTGCCGGCCATAGCGACATTCTAGGTTCTTATCTGAAATAGCTCGGCGGGCGCCGCGGGCGTGCCTGGCGAGCACCGCCTTCGTACATTTGCGTAGTTCCCGATGCTCGGGAGCTCCGCATTCGTACATTTGCGTGGTTCCCGGCCGCCCTCTCGTCTGCTTAGAGCTTTAGGCTTGGTCCAGCACGAGATGAGCCGGACTCGATCTCGGCGTCGACCCACTCTCGCGACCTCGCATCCCAGTACCCCCCAGCCCAACCCACCCTCTCGAGGGGGGAAGGGAAACGCGCCGCGGGGAAAGGGCAAAGGGCGCCGCCAGTACACCCCCGTGCGAGTCGGGCTGGTGGTGCTGCTGCTCGCGCTGGTCGTTGTGATCGCTGTCAACGTCTGGCTTCAGCACAAACCGCCCAGCCCTGACGCGAACAGCCTGCACGCCGACATCCTGGCCGGGCGATCAGGTGCAGAGGTCACGTTCAGCGGGAGCGTGATCGGCGACCCCACCGACTCGGGGGGTCACGAGCACATTCTGGTCCGCGACCAGGTGGGCGACACCCTCGAACTCGACTACAACCTCAGCCTGGGTCGCCGCGTGCCGGTCCACGGCGGTGACTCGATCATCGTCCACGGTCAGCTCTACATCGACCCGGCGAAGGTCGGCGTCCACTGTCTGCACGCCCGCACATCGCGTGGCTGCCCGGAGGAGGGCTGGATCCAGTTCGCAGGCGTGACTTACTCATGACCCCGAGAGCTGCGGGACCACTCGAGACCGCGCTCGCTGCGTTCCCCCGCGTCGAACTGACCCGGGCCGAGACGCCTCTGCAGCGCCTCAACCACGTGTCGGAGCGCCTGGATCTCGACGTCTGGATGAAGCGCGACGACCTCACCGACCTCGCCCTCGGCGGGGATAAGGCGCGCAAGCTCGAATACGAGCTGGCCAGGGCTGTCGGCCAGGGCGCAGACACGCTCGTCACGTGTGGCAGCTCCCAGAGCAACTTCGCCCGGCTGGTAACCGCGGCCGCCCGGCGCCTGGGCCTCGAGTGCGCCCTGGTCCTGAGCGCCGGCCACCACCCCGAGCCCCAGGGCAATCTGCTGATCGTTCGGCTGATGGGTGCCGACGTGCGCATCGTCGACACGACGGACATCTGGGACCTGGAAGGCGACTGCCTCGCGCTGTGTGATGAGCTCCGGGCGGCCGGCCGGCATCCCTACTACGTCCCGGTGAGCGGCACGACCGCCACCAGCTGCCTCGGCTACGTACGAGCTGGATTCGAGCTCAACGACCAGTTACGGGCCGCGGCGCTGCGCCCGGCCGCGGTCTACGTGCCGTTCGGCACGGGCGGCATCTTCACGGGCCTCCGGCTGGCGTTCGCCGAGAGTCAGCCGGCTCCGGCGTTGATCGGCGTCAGCGTCAACCGTGACCGAAGCTCGTGCGAGGAGCTGGCTCGGAAGCGTGAAGCGGAGGTCTGTTCGCTGCTGGGCGTGTCCCTGGCGCCGGCGCCCGTCGCCCTGGAGCTGCGCGACGACCAGCTGGGAGGCGGCTACGGCGAGCCGACTCCAGCGTGCCTGGACGCCATCGTTGAGCTGGCCAGCCGTGAGGGCATCCTGCTCGATCCTGTCTACTCCGGCAAAGTCGTAGCTGCGCTGCTCGCGGACGGCCGCGCCGCTCGCTGGGTCCCCGGCACGACAGTCGTCATGCTGCACTCCGGGGGTGTACCGGCACTGTTCGCCTATCAGGACGAGCTTCTCACCCACCTGAGCTCGACAAGCGTGGCTACAGGGTGATCGTGCTCAGCGCCTCGGCGTAGTGGGGATCGTCCCGACGGAACCGGTCGGGGTTGGTACCCCTCTCGACCGCCACCTGATAGGCGAAGATCTGCATCGGCACTACGGCCAGGATGGGTGAGATCAGCTCGTTCAGTTCGGGCAGCTCGAAGATCGTCGCATCCGGCACCGTGGAAGCACCCTGCCCCACCAGCCAGGTCCTGGCACCGATCCCCTGCAGGACCCTCCCCACCTCGGCCGTCCTGGTCGCCGAGGCCGGAATGGCGCCGGGCACGTTTATGAGAATCGCAAGATCGTCGGCGTTGACGGTTACCAGCGGACCGTGCAGGAACTGTTCGAGCGGGAGCGCATCGATCTTCGCGGTCGCCGCCTCACGGGCCTTGATGACGACTTCCAGAGCCGTCGCCGCGTTGGGCCCCGCTCCAACCGCATAAACCTGCCGGAATGCCCCCAGACTGGCCACGCCGAGCACCTCATCCTGACGTGCGAGGACGGCTTCGACCTGACCCGGCACTCCTTCGAGCGCTCTGCGGAAGTCGCCGGCCACGGCCATCCCATTGCGCTCCCCAAGCACGGTGGCGACCTGACCGAGCACGAACATCGCCGCGCTGTGTGAGGCGGTGAACGCGGCCGACTTCTCCCGCTCGACCGTGCGCAGCACCAGCTGCGAGCCCGCATGGTCGGCCGTCAGACTCCCGACCGATATCGCAGTTGCGCCATCCGCCCTGGCGCGCTCCAGTGCGCGCATGGTATAGGTCTTGGTGCCCGAGTGGGCCATGACGATCACCGCGTCGTCCGGCCGCAGCGGATAGAGAGCCGGGTAGACGGCGAAGTCGAACGAGAGGACCGCGCGGGCGTCCTTACCCACGGCTCGAAACAGCCACTCTCCCACCAGCGCGGCGTGGTAGCTCGTGCCGACGCCGACGATGAAGAGGCGGTTTGCCGGCGCCAACAGACCGGCCGCCTCCTGCGCCGGTCCCCAACCGCTGTCAAGGAGCCGGCGCAGGTCGGCCGGCTGGCGATGCATGGTCTGATACATGGCCGAGTCGGTGGTCGGAGGGCCGGTAGGCAAAGTCATGGCGCTGGCTACGCTAACGCATGGACACTGAGCGTTAGCCTGTGAGCTGGTGCTCGCGATTGGAGGGCAGCGCGTCCGCAGGGCCCTCACGCTGATGATGGTGGCGGGGCTGGGGCTGCTCGCGATCGGCATCGTCTACCTTCGCCCCAGCCCGAGTGGCCCGGCTACGCCGTCTGCGCCGAGAGCACGGACGCCGCAGGTCGTCCAGCCGGTCTTCTTCAACGTCAGCTTCGGTGATGCCCAACACGGCGCAGTGCAGGTGTTCAGCCCAAACAACCCGCCGGACCGGCCTGCGCCGATATATCTCACCTCCGATGGCGGCCGTACGTGGAGGCCCGTCACCCGTCGCGCATATCCAATCAGTGGCGTGACCATCGTCGATCAGCGCCGGATGCTCGGTGAGGAAGCCGCAGGCGGCACGCCGGCCCTCGTCACCAGCGAAGACGACGGGCGGACGTGGCAGCCGCTGAGTGTCGACCCGCGCCAGTTCATCGGCAGCTCGTGGCCAGTGTTCCTGGGGTCAGACGGCTGGTGGCTCGACTGGCAGCCGTCTCCGCCCGGTTCGCAGCAGCGAGCGGCTGTTGCCATCTGGCACACCTCTGACGGTGGCCGGACCTGGGCTCGGCTGAAGGCGTCAGGGATTCCCAGGGTTTCGTACGTTGACCGGGTCCAGGTGATGGACCCGCGCCACGGTCTCCTGGCGGTGATCTCCGCAGAGGATCCAGGCCGGGCCATGATCGTGGCCACTGCTGACGGCGGGGATACATGGGAGCCCGCTGCAACGTTCGACAACCCCATGGTTGGGACCCGCCTGTTCGCGATCCGGCTTTTCCAGCACGAGACGCTGCTGCTGGCCTCGTTGGCTGTGTCATCGCTGGACCTTCAAGCTCCGCCGCCTCCGGGTGAACCCGCCATGAGCACCTTTACGTCGGTAAGCGCCGACGGCGGCGCCACGTGGGGACCGCTCCACCCGGGGCCGGTGACGGCAGCGTCACCCCTGGCAGTGATCGACGAGGGGGGCCGGCTGCTCCTGCTCGACGGCCATCGCCTCTGGATATCAGACGACGGCGGCGTCACCTGGGAGGCGCGCGTGGCCGTGATGCCGCAAGGCCTGACGCCCGTCTTCGTGATCGCCGCCGTGCCCGGCTCGGTTTATGCCTTTGCAGTCCACTCGAGTGATGTCCCCTGGCGTGGCGGTACTCCCGCGGCGCTGCTCCGCAGCCGGGACCGGGGCATTCACTGGGCCGAAGTGCGATTCCCGCGATCCTGAGCAAAGTAGATTCGCGAGCGACGACCGTCACCGAGGTCTGATTAGCCGGGCAAGCACGCTCTCGAAGAGCGTTAGCCTGTGCGTTGGTGCTCGAGGTTGGGGGGGAGCGCGGCCGTCGCGCTCTCACGTGGATGGTGGTCGCGGTGCTGGGGCTGCTCGCGGCCGGCGTCGTCTACCTTCACCCTACCCTCACTGCTCCCGCCGCCCGGCCCGTGCCTGAAACGGGGGCGCCGGCTGGGCCCCCGATGTTCTTCAACGTCAGCTTCGGTGATGCTGAGCACGGCGCTGTCCAGGTGTTCAGGCGGGGCAATCCGCCGAACCGGCCTCCACCGATCTATCTGACCGCCGATGGCGGCCGGACGTGGAAGCGCCTCACGAACCCTACCAATGACATCTTTGCCGTCGCTTTTGTCGGCCGGCAACGCATGCTCGCCGAGGAGCTCGGGCGCGCTCTGCCACGCCTTCTTGTCAGCGACAACGGCGGGCGAACCTGGCAGTCGCTCGCCATCGATCCCCGCCAGTTCGTCATCAGCCAGTCCTGGCCTGTTTTCCTGGGGTCAGACGGATGGTGGCTGGACTGGCAAGCGTTTTCGGGGACCGGTGCGCGACTAACCGGGCCGGTGGGACTGTTGCATACCTCGGATGGTGGCCGGACGTGGCAACGGCTGGCGGCGTCAGGGATTCCTCCTTTTGCGTATGTCGACCGCGTCCGGTTCGTTGACCAGCGTCATGGCCTGCTGGCGATGATCTCTGCAGGCGACCAGGCCATGATCGTGGCAAGCTCGGATGGCGGAGCCACGTGGGAACCGGCTGTGACGTTCGACACCCCCCTGGCTGATACGCGCCCGCTGGGCATCCTGCTCCTCCAGCACGGGTCGCGACTGCTGGCCTGGGTGGCGGTGTCACCGTCGCCCGGCCCGGGCCCCATTCCGGGTCAACAATCCGGCGTGAGGACATTCGTGTCGGTCAGTGACGACGGAGGCGGCACATGGGGACCTTTCCGCCCGGGGCCGGTGCCGACACCGGCATCCACCGCCGGCGCCATAGTCGACGATGAGGGCCGTCTCGTAGTGCTCGACGGCCATCGCCTGTGGATCTCGGCAGACGGCGGCGCCACGTGGTTGGCGCGCGTGACCGTGATGCCGGAAGGCCTCATACCGGCCTTCATCGCCGCCACCGTGCCAGGCTCGCTCTACGCCCTGGCCATCGAGTCGAGTGACATCCCGCGCCTCGGCAATGCTCCCGCTTCGCTGCTCCGCAGCTCAGACGGCGGCATCCACTGGACCGAAGTCCGATTGCCGCGGGCTTGAGCGGCAGACTCGCGACAGATGGTCACCACCCGCGGTCTGATAACCGGCGCCGCTCTCTCATCCAGTCCTCATTCGACTGCGCCAGACTTCGTGCCGCGAAATGACGATGCGCCTTGCAGGGCTGACTCTTCTGGTTCCACTCCTTCTGCTGTCCGGATGCGCTCGCACCACAGGGGAGGCCGGCGGCGCACCCCCAACCGCCGCTCCGGCCTCCCACCGCTCTGGTGCACCGCCCACCGCCTCCGCGAGCGCGACATACCGGGTCCTGCATCGCCAGCTGGAGTTCACCGACCCGTCGCGGGTTACAGATCCCAGGCCGGGCCAGCCTGGCAGCAAGACGCAGGGACGGACGCTCTTGACGACGATCTGGTATCCGGCGCCACCGGCACGCGGACCCTTCCCGCTGGTCCTGTTCAGCCACGGCCTGTTGGGCCTGCCGTCGGACTACGAGGCGATCGCGACGCGCTGGTCGGCTGCGGGCTTTGTGGTGGTCGCCCCCGCCTATCCGCTGACCAGCCGGGCCTCGCCGCAGGTGCAGCCCCTCGACGTGCCCAACCAGCCGGCCGACGCATCCTTCGTGCTCACCGCTGTGCTCCGGCTGGCAGAACGGCCGGGCGACCCGTTCCAGGGGCTGCTCGACGGCAGTCGCATCGTGGCTGCCGGGCACTCAGCAGGCGCGATCACCACCGTCGGCCTCTTCACGACGTGCTGCCGCGACGCCAGGCTCCTCGCGGGGATCGTACTCGCAGGAAATTCGCTCGGCTTCACGAACCACTTCGCCGGCCGCCCTACGCCGATACTGTTCGAGCACGGCGATAACGACCCGATCGTCCCCTACTGGACGGGCCGCCTGCTGTGGGAAGGGCTGCCGTGGCCCAAGGCGTTCGTCACCCTCCAGGGTCAGGGTCACATCGACCCCTATCTCTTGCCCAGCAGCCCGGGCTTCGCTGTTGTCGCTGAAACGACGACCGACTTCCTCCGCTGGTCGGTTTCTAACGACCCGAGCGCACTGAACGACCTTCGCCGGCACGCCGATGTGCCTGAGATGGCGCGCCTCGACGACCGGCTTTAGTCGAGTGCACTCTCTAAGCTAGGGCTGCCGGTCCGGCTCTAGCCTGGCGCAGGTGGCTGTTGTGGATCAGCCCCTCGATGGCCAGGCCGTAGTCAGGGGGCTGCCCACCGTAGAGGGCCCACGGGGTCCCGTCGCCGATCAGGTGGCCGCGTTCCTGCGCCAGCCGGCGCAGGTGAGCGGTCCCGCCGCCCTGGCCGGGATCGATCCGCGCCGGCGGCGGCACGATCGGTCGACCGTCGCGGGTCTCGAAGCACAGCTCGCCATCTGGGCTGCCCAGGATCTGGTAGTGGCCGTCATGGAGCCGAGCATGGTGGGCTGCACAGAGCGAGAGGGCATTAGACAGGTCCGTGAGGCCGCCCATCTCCCAGGGGAAGAGGTGGTGGAGATGGGTCCGCCGCGCCGGCACCCCGCATCCGGGGAAGCGGCAGGTGCCATCGCGGGCCTGCAGGGCCCGGCGCTGGGGCCTGGTGAACAGGCGCCGGCTGCGGCCCACGTCGATCGGCAGGCCCTCCCGCTCGGTGATGGCCACCACCTGGGCGTCACAGCCCAGGCGCCGGGCCACCGCGGCTGAGATGGGGGTGCCGTCTTCCAGGTGGCAGCGACCTTTGGGGTCCTCACCGGTCAGCACGCCCACGTCGACGTGGACCACCAGCTGGCAGGACTCGGGGTCGCTGACCAGACCCTCAGGGCTGCCTGCCAGGGCGCCGGCTTGCCTGCAGATGGCGACCAGCGAGTCGGCCCTACGAGCCGCCCAGCGGTCCTGGGCCGGGTCGGGCACGGGCGATGTGTCCCTGATGGGCACCGGCGGCTGCTCGGCGGAGACCGCCTCCAGGGCGGTCATCACCACCGCCGCGTCCTCGGCCGGCAGAAGTGCGATAAGACGCACCATGCCGTCATCTTCTTTGAAGCTCCAGAGCCCGCGCCGGGCCAGCTGAGCCTCAGCCCGCTCCCCGGAGTCGGCCTCCCTGGCCCGCCGGTAACCGAGGCAGATCTTGATCAGCTGGCTGCCGGAGATGCCCTGGGCCAGCTCCACCCAGACCTCCTGGTCTTCGGGGGTGGCCACCTCACAGATGAACCTCACCTTGTCGTAGGAGAGCGAGCCGGAGGCGAAGGCCGCGGCAACTCTGGGCAGCTCGACCAGGGCGTGGCCCACCCGCACCAGCTCTCGAGCCGAGACGCGTCCCGGGCCCAGGTGGACGCTGAGCCAGTGCACCATCGAGAGGTAGCCGTCACCGGCCCAGGCACCGTCGTCGTCCAGCTTCGCCACTTTGAGCGCCAGCTCGGCCTGGGCCGAGTAGATATGGGCCGCCAGCTCGCGCACCGCCGCCCGCTCGGGCTCCATCGCCTCGACGTCTGGGAAGCGTGAGGGCGCGGTGATCATCGCCTCTCCATCCTATCAAACATGCGTTCGTATGTCAAGCACTCCTTTCCGTCACTGCTCTACAGACCTTTCGGGCTGTCGCGGTTTGCTTGACCTCGTCGCTCCTCAGCTCCTAGCCCTCCCAACACCTCTGCACCTCCTTCACACCGTGCTCACATGTCCCGGCCACGATGAGCTCAATCGGATCAACCCATCAAGGAGTGCGCAAATGAACAGGCGACGTGGATTCGGATTGTTGTGGGGCATCGTGACGCTGCTCATTGTCGGACTGGTCGCGGCCGTGTCGTATCAGGCCGGGCTTTCCGCTCAGCTCGCGACAGCTGGGGGCACGTACGTTGTCGCCCCGCACCTCGTGGGGCTCGGCTTCGGCTTTGCCTTCTTCTGGCTGCTGCCGATCCTCTTCATCCTGCTGATCGTGTTCGGGGTCTTTCGCGGCGGGCGCCGGTGGTACGGGCGCGGCTGGTACGGCTCGCGTGGCATGTACGACCGCGGTTACCGAGATGTTCCGCCCATGTTCGATCAGTGGCACCAGAAGGCCCACGGGCAGGCGCCGGCCGAGGCGCCGCACGATCAGGGCACCGGCCAAACCACCGCCCCGCCGCCGGCAGGCGACGACGATCCGTGGCGATAGTCGATTAGGAGGCGAGCTCGGCTTCGTGCCGAGCTCGCCAACTTACCATGGCCGACGTGAAGACCGTCCTGGTTGTTGACGACGAGCCGCAGATCGTCCAGCTGCTGCGTGACTACCTGGAGCACAGCGGCTTCGCTGTGCTCAACGCGGGAGATGGGCCGACGGCATTGCGCATCGCCAGGACCCAGCATCCTGACCTTGTCATCCTGGACCTCGGCCTACCTGGGCTCGACGGCCTGGACGTGACGCGGTCGCTGCGGCGAGACGGCGCGGTGCCGATCATCATGCTGACCGCGCGCGACGACGAGTCCGACAAGCTGGTCGGTCTGGAGCTTGGCGCGGACGACTACATGACAAAGCCGTTCAGTCCCAAGGAGCTCGTCGCTCGCGTCCGCGCCGTGCTGCGCCGCGTCGAGGGCCTGGCGTCCGCCTCCGAGGTCATCCGGGTCGGAGACGACGTCGAGGTCGACGTGCCCCAGATGCGGGTGACCGTTGCCGGCAGATCCGTCGAGCTGACGCTCACCGAGTTTCAGCTCCTGACCACGATGGTCCGGCAGCCCGGGCGCGTCTTCACCCGCGCCCAGCTGCTGGATGCCGTTCACGGCGTCGCCGTCGAATCCTACGAGCGGGCCATCGACGCACACATCAAGAACATCCGGCGCAAGGTCGAACCCGACCCGAGGTCCCCCCGCTACCTCCTGACCGCCTATGGCGTCGGATACAAGTTCGCCGCCCAGCGACCGTGAGAGGGCCTGGCCGCCGGCCACCCTGGTGGCCGGCAGATCAGCCCTGGACGGCGCGGCGGTCCCCACCGTGGATGGGAAGACGTCGGGGATGGTTCCTCTGGCACATCGGTGCTCTACTCGTCGGCCTGATCCTCTTTGTGTCGGTAGTGGCCACCGTCGGGGTGTGGCTCGCTGCCAGCGCACTGGGCATCGTCGGCGGAGGTTCGACGGCGCGGGTCGCGGCCATCTGTGTGCTGGTCCTGGCCGGGGTCGGGATCGCCTTCGGCATGCGCCGCCTCCGCCGGCTGGCGACGCCCATGCGAGACCTGATCGATGCCGCACACCGAATCGAGGCGGGCGACTACTCCGTGCGCGTAGCGGAGCGCGGACCTCCCGAGATGCGTTCCCTGGCCCGGGCGTTGAACGCCATGAGCGCTCGTCTCGAAGCGAGCGACGCAAGGCGACGGTCATTCCTTGCTGACGTCACCCACGAGCTGAGGACGCCGCTCGCGATCATCCGGGGTCGAGCGGAGGGGATCACGGATGGTGTCTATCCGGCCGAACCAGAACAGATCGCGCCGATTCTGGACGCTACGGGCACCCTGGAGGTGCTGGTCGAGGACCTCCGGACGCTAGCGCTCTCAGAGACCGGCAGCCTGACACTCAAGCGTGAGCCGACCGACCTGGCCGTCCTTGTCAATGAGACGCTGAGCTCGTTCAGCGGCGCCGCCGAGGCGGCGGGGGTGAAGCTGGCCGAAGACGTGGCGGGCGACGTTCCCCCCGTCGCGATAGACCCAGCACGCATTCGAGGTGTGCTCGGAAACCTGCTGAGCAACGCAATCCGCCATACCCCTCAGGGTGGATCGGTGACCGTCCGGGGACGAGCTTCCGGAGACGAAGTTACGGTCACGGTCGAGGACACCGGAGAGGGCATTCCCGACCAGCTCCTGCCCAGGGTCTTCGACAGGTTCGTCAAGGGGCCTGGCTCAGGCGGGACCGGCCTGGGCCTCGCGATCGCCCGCGACGTCGTGGTTGCGCATGGCGGCTCCATCGAAGCCCAGAGCGGCACCGCGGCGGGGGCAACTGTGCGATTCACGCTGCCAGCTTCTCAGTAACCCTCCAGTAGTGTGAGCCGACCCTCCTAGACGCGGCAGCTTATGTAAGTCCAGCAGGCCATGAAGTTCTTGCGCCCGCCGAACAGGATCTCCATGGAATGCCGGATCAAGCGGAGGCGATCCGATACCGCTTCGGCGGCCGGCGGCCGGCCATCCACCTTCTCGGTACCTC